>NZ_JBEXTB010000006.1:0-297299 GCF_040613915.1 Streptomyces sp. NPDC006193 | reverse complement strand
CGTCCATGCGTTCGCTGGCGACGACGACGGCGGGGTGGTCGGCCAGGCCGGCGGAATGGATGCGCATGCGGCCGTGACTGCCGCTGTGGTCCAGGCACCGGCTAGCGCGCGCCCGAGCCGGCCGGCGACGGGCCGCTCTGCAGCCGGCTCGCCAGTGCCTTGCGGTCGACCTTCCCGTTGGGGTTCAGCGGGAAGGAGTCGAGTGCGGTGAACTGCTGCGGCACCATGTTCCGCGGCAGCGTGCCGAGCAGGTCGCGCCGCAGGGCCCGTTCGTCGAACCGGTCGCCCGACGGGATCACCAGGGCCACCAGACGGGTGTCCTGCCCGGAGCCGGCCGGCACGACGACCACGTCGCGGACGTCCTGGTGGCGGCGCACCGCGTGCTCGACGTCGCCGAGGTCGATGCGCATGCCGCGGATCTTCACCTGGTGGTCCAGCCGCCCCACCACGACGAGTTCGCCCGACGGTGTGGTGTAGCCCTGGTCACCGGTGCGGTAGAGCCGCACGTCGGCCCCGTCCCGGCGCACGGTGACGAACCGGGCCGCGGCCTCCGGACCGGCGTTGAGGTACCCGGCCCCGACGCTGATCCCGGAGACGCAGATCTCCCCGACCTCGCCGTCCGGCACCTCCCGCAGGTCCTCGTCCAGGATGTGGATCTCGGTGTTGTACACCGGGGGACCGGCGGGCATCGGCCCCTCCGCGTAGGAGCCGTAGTCGACCATGCGGTGCGAGGAGGCGACGTCCGTGCACTCGGCCACACCGTACTGGTGCAGCAGAAGGCACCGGTTGCCCTCGCGGGTGGCCCACCGGGCGACCCGGGTGGCCGACATGGGCTCGCCGCCGATGAAGACGTAGCGCAGTCCGGTGAGCACCTCGGTGCCCTGTGCCGTCTCCCGTTCCACCAGCAGGTACAGGGTGCTCGGGGCGCAGTGCAGGGTGCGCACCCCGAGCTCCCCGATGAGCCGGTAGGCGAGGCTCACGTCGAAGCTGCGGCTGGGCAGCAGGTGCAGGGGCGCGCCGGTGAACAGCGGGGTCATCAGGCTGCGCTGGCTGATGTCGAACCCGAAGGAGCTGACCAGCAGGTTCCCCGACTCGTGGTCCAGGCCGTATTCGAGGGTGAGCCAGTTGAGCAGGTTGTACCAGCCCTCGTGGCGCACCGCGGTGGCCTTGGGCGTCCCCGTCGAGCCCGAGGTGAAGACCACGTAGCACAGGTCCTCGGGATCGATCCGCACGTCCGGATCCGTCGCGGGGAGGTCCGCGAGGCCGAGCGCCGGGTCGCCGATGTCCACGACCGTGCCGGCGGCCCCGGCCACCAGCGCGAGTGTGTCGCCGCCGGCCACCACCACGTCCATCTGCGGAAGCTGGGAGACCATCAGCCGCAGCCGCTCGGGCGGATACGACGGATCCAGCGGCACGTAGGCGGCCCCGGCCTTCAGCACGCCGAGGACGGTGGCCACGAGGTCGCCGGACCGGTCGACGCACACCCCGACCACCGAGCCGCGCGTGATCCCGATCGAGGCGAGGTAGTGGGCCACCCGGTTGGCCCGTCCATTGAGTTCGCCGTACGTCAGGCGCTCCGCACCGCAGGTGAGAGCGAGCCGCTCCGGGTGGCCGGCCGCGTGCGACTCGAAGACGCGGTGTGCGAGCCGCTCCGCCGGCAACGGGACCTTGGTACCTGTCAGAACCATGTGATGTTCCTTGTCGGATCGAGGACTGGGGTCGTCCCGGTCGTCCCGGTGCAGCCGGGCCCCGGTCAGCGGCTGCGCCGAGCCGTGTCCTGCCCGCCCTCGCCGCGCACCCGGTTGATGCCGTTGAGGAGGGCGCAGACGGCGGCCGTCGTGGGATCGGGGTGCAGGCCCGCCGCGTGCACCGTCGTGCCGGCGTACGTGAGGTGCGCGTACACGGCGGTGCGCTGGTCGGGCGTGCGCTGCGTGGTCCGCTCGTGCAGGGTCACCTCGTGGCCGCCGGCCCGCAGCGCCGCGACGGTCGCGGTGACGGGGTCGTCGCCGGTGCCGGTGAGGCGCGTCTCCTCACCGTCCGGTCCGGCGAGGAGCAGCCGGCACGTGGTGCCGCCGGGGGCGTCGTGGGCCGCAGCCTCCTTCAGCAGCAGCCAGGGCCGCGGCTCCAGGTAGTGCTCGCTGAAGGCCTCCCACAGCCGGCGGGAGGTCAGCTCGGTGCCGGTGCGGTCGGTGATGGCCTGGACGATGCGGGCGAACTCGATCCGCATCGGGCGGGGCAGGTCCAGGCCGTAGTGCGTCTTGAGCACCTGGGCGACACCGCCCTTGCCCGACTGGCTGTTGACGCGGACCACGGACTCGTACGTCCGGCCGACGTCCTTGGGGTCGATGGGCAGGTAGGGCACCTGCCAGGGGATCCGGCCGGGGCTGGTGCCACCGGCCCGGGCCTGGTCGTCCAGGGCGGTCAGTCCCTTGCCGATGGCGTCCTGGTGGGTCCCGGAGAACGCGGTGTACACCAGGTCGCCGACGTAGGGGTGCCGGGCGTGGACGGGCATCTGGTTGCACTCCTCGACCGTGCGGCGGACGCCGTCGATGTCGGAGAAGTCCAGCTGCGGTTCGACGCCGTGGCTGAACAGGTTCAGCGCGAGCGTGGCCAGGCAGACGTTGCCGGTGCGCTCGCCGTTGCCGAACAGAGTGCCCTCGACGCGGTCGGCCCCGGCCATCAGCGCCAGTTCGGCGGAGGCCACCGCCGTGCCGCGGTCGTTGTGCGGGTGGACGGAGAGGATCACCGATCCCCGGCGGTCGAGGTTGCGGGACATCCACTCGACCTGGTCGGCGAAGACGTTCGGGGTGTCCGTCTCGACGGTGGTCGGCAGGTTGAGGGTGACCGGGCGGTCCGGGGCGGCGTCCCAGGCGGACACGACCGCGTTGGCCACCTCCAGCGCGTACTCCGGCTCGGTGACGTTGAACGTCTCCGGGGAGAACTCGAAGCGCGTCGCCGCGCCCGGCATCGCGTCGGCCAGCCGGGCCACCAGGCGCGCGGCGTCGAGCGTGTACTTCTTGTGCTCCGCCGGCGACACCTGGAAGACCACGTCGCGCCACAGGCAGGCGGTGGCCAGGCAGAGGTGCACGACCGCCCGCCGGGCTCCGCGCAGGGCCTCGAAGGTCCGCTCGATCAGTTCCGGGCGGGCCGGGGTGAAGACCACGATCGTCACGTCGTCGGGCACCCGGTCCTGGCGGATCAGATCCTGTACGAAGGCGAACTCCGCCTCGCTGGCGGCCGGATAGCCGACCTCGATCTCCTTGAACCCCATGCCGACGAGCAGGTCGAACATCCGGCTCTTGCGTGCGGCGTCCATCGGGTTGGCCAGCGCCTGGTTGCCGTCCCGCAGGTCCACCGACGCCCACAGGGGAGCCTGCCGCAGCACGTTCTGCGGCCATGTCCGGTCCGCCAGGCCGCCCGGGACCCGTTCCGCCGCCCGGCCGTACCGCTCGATCGGCATCCCCGAGCCGCGCTGTGTGTTCCACCACGGCTGCCCCGCCGTGGTTCCGTCACCCGTACCCCTCGTCGCCACCCCGGCCATACGCGATCAGCCTCCCTGAGCATTGCCCGGCTCGAAAACCAACCCGTCGACCGTCGCCCCCCGCGTCCTCATTGCGTCCTCGCGCCATCCTTATCCCGTTCCTTACCGTGCTCTCACAATGAGCCGGGGCGCGGCGGCAGAAGGCCCCGACCGCGCCGGCAGGGCAACTGAGAGGGGCCGCCGGAGGGCAGGGCGGACAGGTCACCGCCGAACCGTGCGAATCGTCCGCTCCCGGGTAACTCCGGTACTGCGGGTAACGCTCCGGACGTATGCAACGCGGTGTTGCCACCGGGTCCCGCAGCCTGCATCATCTCACCTAGTGAGAGGGGCCTTACGGGGTTTCCGCGGCGAAAGGTAGGCTCCCGGAGGAAATTACTGAGGAGCGTTGACCCGATATTTTCTCACTGGCCTGACGGCCGCAGGGGTATACAGATGGAGTTGCGCATCTTAGGACCGTTAGAACTCTACGTCGGCAGTGCACGCCTATTCGTCTCGGGCGCCAAGCGCCAAGCGGTGCTGGGCGCCCTGGTGCTGGCCGGGGGAGCGCCGATCCCGATCGACCGGCTGATCGACACGGTCTGGGGGGCGCAGCCCCCCGCCACGGCCGTCAAGCAGATCCGCAACGCCACCTCCGACCTGCGTCGCCTCCACCCCCGGCTGGCCGAGAACCTGCGGCTGGCGGGGGACGGGTACCAGTTGGTGCCGGACGGCTGCCAGGTGGATGCAGTGACGTTTCTGCAACGAGCGGCCGAAGCCCGGAAGTCGCTGGCGGCAGGGCGTGCCGAGGAGGCGCTGGCCGGGCTGAGGTCCGCCCTCGCCCTGTGGCGCGGACCCGTCCTCGCGGGCCTCGACCGGCCCGCGCTGCAGGCCCAGATCGCGGCGCTCGACGAGCTGCGGCTGGTCACCATGGAGCAGCGCGTCGAATTGGAACTCGCGGCGGGAAACCATCAGGCGCTGCTCGGTGAACTCGCCACGTGGGTGGCCGAGCATCCGCTGCGGGAACGCCTGGTGGCGCAGTTCATGCTCGCCCTGCACCGCTCCGGAGCGCAGGCCGACGCGCTCACGCTTTTCGAGCGGACGCGCAAAGTCCTCAAAGAGGAACTCGGGGTCAGTCCCGGAACGGACATGCAGGAAGCCCATCGCCAGATTCTCCAGGGTTTCCGGCCGGATTCCCGCTCGCATGCCATGCGGCACGGGCGCAACAATCTTCCGCCGGCCGCGGCGCATTTCACCGGAAGGGCCCGGGAACAACGGGTGATTCAGGAAGCGGGCCGCATTCCTCAGGTGAAGGGTCAGCCGCTCAGATCGGCGCCGGCGGTGATCGCGATCGACGGAATGGCGGGCATAGGGAAGACCGCGCTGGCCCTGCATGCCGCGCACCGGCTCACGCCGAGCTATCCCGACGCGCAGCTGTTCGTCGACATGCAGGCGTACGCCATGACCGACCGCCCCCGCGATCCGGGCACCGCCCTGGGGATCCTGCTGACCGGGCTCGGCGTGCCGCCGGAGAGCGTCCCCGGCCGGTTGGACGAACGGATCGCCCTGTGGCGCCGGTTGCTCGCCGACCGCCGGGCGCTGATCGTCCTGGACAACGTGACCGACACCCGGCAGACACTGCCCCTGCTGCCGGCCTCTCCCGGCTCCCTCACCGTGGTGACCAGCCGCAACCGGCTGACGAACCTCATGGCGACACAGCACCTGACCTTGCAGGAGATGTCCCAGTCCGAAGGGCGCGCGCTCTTCGGCAAGATCGTCGGAGACGACCGGCCGCACCGTGAACCGGCGGCCGTGGAGCACATCGTCGACCTCTGCGGCGGTCTGCCCCTGGCGATCCGGCTCGCCGCCGCCAAGCTCCGCCACCGCCCCGGCTGGTCGGCCTCGCACCTGGCCTCGCGGCTCGGCGCCAGCGGGCAGTGGATGACCACCCTGCAGGCGGAAGGGGGCAGTGTCGCCGAGGTGTTCCGCCAGTCGTACGAGGGGCTCGGCGCCGCGCAGCAGGACGTCTTCCGTCTGCTCGCACGGGTGCCGGCCGATCGCATCGAGGCGCGTACCGTCGCCGCACGGTGCGGACTCCCGGTAGCCCGCGCCGAACAGCTTCTCGAATCCCTCGTCGACGCGCATCTGTTGAGCGCCTCCGGGCCCGCGCGGTACAGCATTCACGAATTGGTCCACTCCTTCGCCGCCCAACTCGCGGGCACGGTCGCCGAACCGTTCCCGGAACGCGCCGAGGAGTGCCTCGCCGCCGTTTCCACCGGGGACGGACGAATCCGGTGACCAGGGTCCCGGAACACACCGGTGGCGGGGGACGCAGGCCGCACCGGCGTGCCGTCCACCGGTGTCGGACGGGACCCCGACCAAGCCCCCGCACGAACGACCGCCGACGAAATCCGCGGACCTGCAGCCCGGGAAACCGAGTGGCCGCGAGGTGACGGCTTGCGGGCACGGCCCGCCCGTTCACCGGGGCGCGGTGAGGATCGGCCGAGGACGCACCGAGGACGGCGGCGACCAGGATGAAGCCGTGGTCCTGGACCGGGGCCGGTTTCCGTTCGCTCCGTGCGGCGAGCCGCCGGGTGTGCCCCCTGGGGCACGAACGAGAGGAAGCATGTGAGCGCACAGCATCTTGCCGAGACGGACACCGGAGGGCTGGCGGCCCTGCCGACGATACCTGGGGTCGTGGACGGCCTCATCACCGCGGTGACCGACGCCGACGACAACGTCTCCCTGCGGATCAGGCTCAAGCTCCCCGGCATGGGCCGTACGGGCTACGACCGGATCGAGGTGTTGCTCGACGCGGAGGACCGGGAGGCCCTCGCCCGCTTCCTGCAGTCCTCGAACGGACCGGGCGGCGCCGTCCCGGACGCCCCGCTCATCCGGTGCTCGGTCGGCGTCGGGGCGGGGCTCCGCACCGACGACTGAGGCCGGCCGCCGCCGGCGCCGCGCCCCGCCGTGCCACTGATTCTGGAAGGGCCCGAGATGGAGACTCTGGATACCGTGCTGACCCGGCGCAGCGTCAGCCGTCTCAGCGATCCCGCCCCCGACGACGCCCAGTTGCTCGCCCTGGTGAAGGCCGCCATGACCGCACCGGACCACGGCAGGCTGCTGCCGTGGCGCCTGGTCACCCTGCGCGGTGAGGAGCGGGCCGAACTGGGCGCACGGCTCGCCGCCTGCTCGGCGGACGATCCCCACGCCCGGGAACGGGCCGCCGCCAAGCCGTTGCGCGCTCCTCTGCTCGTCGCCATCGTCTTCGCCCCGGTCGCCCACCCGACGATCCCGCGCTGGGAGCAGCTCGCTGCCACGGCGGCCGCGATCCAGACCCTCTCCCTGCTGCTGCACGACCGCGGTTACGCCTCCATCTGGCGCACCGGAGCCGTCACCCACGACCACGGCGTACGCGCCCTGCACCGGCTGCGCCCCGACGAACAGCTGCTGGGCTGGCTGTACACCGGCACGGCCGTGAGCCTCCCGCGACCACGACGGCTGCCCGACCCGAGGGCGCGGGTCCGCACCCTCACGCAGCTGGCGGCTTCCGGCGCCCAGGTGGAGGTCTGCTGCTGACCGCCCCGCCGGACGCCCGGACGGCTGCGCCCCGCGGCGCGGTGGCCGGGGCGCTCCTCACCGGCGATCACCCGCGGTTACTATGCTCCCTTCATGCCGGAGGCGGGAGGCCGGAGGCACGGGCGGACGGCCCTTGACGCGACGCCGGGGAGAAGGGCGGGACCGCGACCGCGGTCCCGGCTCCGCCGGATGCTCCCCGGGGTCGTCGACGGGCCGTCCGCGCTCCCGCGACCCTCCACGGCTGAGCGTGGACCATCGGGTTGAAGAGACGGGCTGCCTGGGAAAATGCTGAAAGAGGTCACCGCGACCCGCTACATCGCGCCCCTGCGTGAGGGCGGCTCGTTGCCGGGGCTCGTCGAGGCCGACGACTCCGGGACGTACGTCGTGAAGTTCACCGGCGCCGGACAGGGCCGCAAGACCCTCGTCGCCGAGGTGGTGTGCGGGGAGCTCGCCCGGCGCCTCGGACTGCGCACGCCCCGTCTGGTCACCGTGGAGCTGGACCCCGTCCTCGGGCTCGGCGAGCCCGAACAGCAGGTGCAGGATCTGCTCCGGCACAGCGGCGGCACCAATCTCGGCATGGACTTCCTCTCCGGCGCCCTCGGCTACGACCCGCTCGCCTTCCCGGTGAGCCCCGAGGAGGCCGGCCGGATCGTCTGGTTCGACGCGCTGATCAACAACGTCGACCGCTCCTGGCGCAACCCCAACCTGCTGGTGCACCGGGGCGAGCTGTGGCTCATCGACCACGGCGCCACCATGATCTGGCAGCACAACTGGCCGTCCGCCGAGACCTCCGCGGCCCGCCCGTACGACGCCGCCGACCACGCCCTGGCCCGGTTCGCCCCGGACGTGACCGGCGCCGCCGCCGACCTGGCGCCCCGGGTCACCGAGGACCTGCTCGCCGAGGTCACCGCCGAGATCCCCGACGCCTGGCTCACCGACGAGCCCGGCTTCGGCGGCCCCGACGACCTGCGCCGCGCCTACGCCCGGCCGCTGCTCGCCCGGGCGGCCGTCATCGCCGAGCGCATCACCGGCATCGGTCCCGAGGAGGGCAAGTGAGCGAGCGCCACATCCACATGGCCGGCCATGTGGCCGAGCGGCACATCACCCGTGCGGGTCAGGGCGGCGGCCGGGACGTGTTCGAGTACGCGCTGCTGCGGGTGGTGCCCCGCGTGGAGCGCGGCGAGTGCATCAACGCCGGCGTGGTCGTCTACTGCCGCGCCCGGGCCTACGTCGGCGCCCGCACCCATCTGGACGAGGCGCGGCTGCTCGCGCTGGACGCGCGGGCGGACGTGGCCGGCATCCGGGCCGCGCTCGGCGCCGTGGAGAGGGTGTGCGCGGGCGGGGCGGAGGCCGGGCAGGCGGCCGGGGACGACGCCGGACGCCGTTTCCGCTGGCTGATCGCACCCCGTTCCACCGTCGTGCAGCCGGGTCCGGTGCACACCGGCCTGACCGCCGACCCCGGCGCCGAGACGGAGCGGTTGCTTGACCTGCTGGTGAGGTGATGGACCACACCGGCGCGATGTGCCGTTGACACCGGGTGCCAGGGCTTCTAGCGTCACCTGTGCCGAAGGTACTAAGCGGTTGCTCACCGCATGCGGGGCTCTCTCCGAGAGCACCGGCAGTTCTCTCGAGGGCGAGGAGAAGCAGCAATGTCCACCACTGAACAGCGGGTCGCGGTAGTCACCGGCGCGGCGCGCGGCATCGGCGCCGCCACCGCCGTACGCCTGGCCGCCGAGGGCCGCGCGGTCGCCGTGATCGACCTGGACGAGGCCACCTGCAAGGACACCGTCGAAAAGATCACCGCAGCCGGCGGCACGGCCCTCGCGGTCGGCGCGGACGTCTCCGACGAGACGCAGGTCGAGGCGGCCGTCGCCCGGATCACCGAGGAGCTCGGCGCCCCGACGATCCTGGTCAACAACGCCGGCGTGCTGCGCGACAACCTGCTGTTCAAGATGAGCGTCTCCGACTGGGACACCGTCATGGACGTGCACCTGCGCGGCTCGTTCCTGATGACCAGGGCCGTCCAGAAGCACATGGTGGACGCGGGCTGGGGCCGGATCGTCAACCTGTCCTCCTCCTCGGCGCTCGGCAACCGCGGCCAGGTCAACTACTCGGCCGCCAAGGCCGGACTGCAGGGCTTCACCAAGACCCTCGCCATCGAGCTGGGCAAGTTCGGCATCACCGCCAACGCCGTCGCCCCCGGCTTCATCGCCACCGAGATGACCAAGGCCACCGCCGACCGCGTCGGCATGGGCTTCGAGGACTTCAAGAAGGCCGCCGCCACCCAGATCCCGGTGCAGCGCGTCGGCGAGCCCGAGGACATCGCCAACGCCATCGCCTTCTTCACCGGCGAGGCGGCCGGCTTCGTCTCCGGCCAGGTGCTGTACGTGGCCGGCGGACCGCTCGACTAAGGATGCCGAGGTAGCACCGACATGACTGAACTCCCGGAGCTGTCCGGCAAGGTCGCCCTCGTCACGGGCGCGAGCCGCGGCATCGGCTACGGAGTCGCCGAGGCGCTGGTCGCCCGCGGCGACCGCGTCTGCATCACCGGCCGCGGCGAGGACGCCCTCAAGGAGGCCGTCGAGGCACTCGGCGCCGAGCGGGTCATCGCCGTCGCCGGCAAGGCCCACGACCCCGACCACCAGACCGAGGCCGTCGCGCGCACCATGGAGGCCTTCGGCCGCGTCGACTTCCTGGTCAACAACGCCGGCACCAACCCGGTCTTCGGTCCCATCGCGGACCTCGACCTGGACGTCGCCCGCAAGGTCTTCGAGACCAACGTCGTCTCCGCGCTCGGCTTCGCCCAGAAGACCTGGCACGCCTGGCAGAAGGAGAACGGCGGCGCGATCGTCAACATCGCCTCGGTCGCGGGCCTCGCGCCCTCGCCGTTCATCGGCGCGTACGGCGTCAGCAAGGCCGCGATGATCAACCTGACCCAGCAGCTGGCGCACGAGTTCGCGCCGAAGGTGCGGGTCAACGCGATCGCCCCGGCCGTGGTCAAGACCAGGTTCGCGCAGGCCCTGTACGAGGGCCGCGAGGAGGAGGCGGCCGCCTCCTACCCGCTCGGCCGGCTCGGTGTGCCCTCCGACATCGGCGGGGCAGCCGCGTTCCTCACCTCCGGGCAGTCCGACTGGATCACCGGCCAGACGCTCGTCGTGGACGGCGGCATCTTCCTCAACGCCGGCGTGGGCTGAGTCCCGTCCGGGCGCCGGATCCCCGGCGGATCGGCGCCCGGAACGCCGTTCGGTGTGCGTGCGGAGGAATGACAACGTCGTCATCGCCGCTCGATCGAGAAGCCCTGTTCCCGGGGAGGTCCGGGCGCCGCGGCGCTGCGGTATGGTCTGCCGACCCTTGGTATGGCAGATCGAGGAGCGTGCGCGTGTTCAACCGGAACCGATTCCTGCGGAGAGTCGCGGCGATCGCGTCCATATCCCTGGTGACCGGCTGCAGTGTGCTGTCGGACGGCGACCCCGACAGCCAGGAGCCGATCGTCGTGGGGACCACCAGCGCCCCCAGCACCCTGGACCCGGCCGGTGCCTGGGACGGCTCCTGGGAGCTGTACCGGAACATCTTCCAGACGCTCGTCGCCTACCCGAACGGGGCCACCACCCCTCAGCCCGACGCCGCCGAGAGCTGCTCCTTCACGGACAGCACCAGCCGCACCTACCGCTGCAAGCTGCGCGCCGGCATGAAGTTCGCCGACGGGGACCCGCTCACGGCCGAGGCCGTCCGGCACTCCATCGACCGCATCCGCACCATCGACGCCCCCGGCGGCCCCGCCGGGCTCCTCGGCAGCCTGGACCGCGTCGAGACCTCCGGCGACCGCGAGATCGTCTTCCACCTGAACCGGCCCGACGCCACCTTCCCCTTCGTGCTCGCCACCCCCGCCATGTCGATCGTCGACCCCGACGACTACCCCGCCGACTCGCTGCGCAAGGACGCCGAGGTCCACGGCTCCGGGCCGTACAGGCTCCAGTCCTACACGGAGGGCAAGGAAGCCGTCCTGGTCCGCAACGCCAACTACAAGGGCTTCGCCGAGCGGCAGAACGACGCGGTGACCATCCGCTACTTCCAGGACTCCGCCGGCATGGTCAAGGCGCTGCGGGCCAAGCAGATCGACGTCACCTACCGGGGTCTCGCCGCCGACGACATCGTCGCCCTCCAGAAGCACGCCACCGACGAGGTGCAACTCGTCGACGGCGCCGGCACCGACATCAGCTACCTGGTGTTCAACCCCAAGGACCCCTGGGCCAGGCAGCCCGCCGTGCGCAAGGCCGTCGCCCAGATCGTGGACCGGGGCGCGATCACCCACAAGGTCTACAAGGACACCGTCGACCCGCTGTACTCGATGGTCCCCAAGGGACTCACCGGCCACGCCACCGGCTTCTTCGACGACTACGGCGACCCCAGCGTCACCAAGGCGCGCGCGATCCTCACCGCGGCGGGCATCACCCGGCGCGTTCCGCTCACCCTCTGGTACACCACCGACCGCTACGGCTCCGAGACGGCGCTGATGTTCAAGGAGCTCAAACGGCAGCTCGACGCCTCCGGCCTGTTCACCGTCACCCTCAAGAGCCGCCCCTGGAAGAGCTACGTCGTCGGCTACCAGAAGGGCGAGTACCCGGTGTTCGGGCGCGGCTGGTTCCCGGACTTCCCGGACGCGGACAACTTCATCGCCCCGTTCGTCGGCGAGCACAACGCGCTCGGCACGCCCTACCCGGCCAAGCGCATCACCGCCGGTCTGCTGCCGCACGCGCGCGCCGAGAGCGACCGCGCGCGGACCGTGAAGGACGTGGAGCAGGCGCAGCAGATCCTGGTGGACGACGCCCGGCTGCTCCCGCTGTGGCAGGGCCGGCAGTTCGTGGCCGCCAGCGACGACATCTCCGGCGGCGAGCAGGCCCTCGACCCCTCGACGATCATGATGATGTGGACGCTGCACCGCAAGACGAGCTGGTGACCCGCCCGCGCGCCACCGGCTGTCAGTGGTCGGCGGTAGGTTCGGACACCGGCAAGTGACCGCACACCGTGAGGACGTTGACGTGACCGACATCGCCATGCTGCCCGAGTCCTGGCGCGGGGTTCTGGGCGACGAACTGCAGCAGCCCTACTTCAAGGAGCTGACCGAGTTCGTCGAGGAGGAGCGGGCGAGGGGCCCCGTCTATCCGCCGCGCGAGGAGGTCTTCGCGGCGCTGGACGCGACGCCGTACGACCGGGTGAAGGTCCTCATCCTGGGCCAGGACCCCTACCACGGCGAGGGCCAGGGCCACGGCCTGTGCTTCTCGGTCCGCCCGGGCGTGAAGACCCCGCCCTCCCTGCGGAACATCTACAAGGAGATGCACGAGGAGCTGGGCCTGCCCGTCCCGGACAACGGCTATCTGATGCCGTGGGCCCGGCAGGGCGTGCTGCTGCTGAACGCGGTCCTCACCGTGCGGGCCGGCGAGGCCAACTCGCACAAGGGGAAGGGCTGGGAGAAGTTCACCGACGCCGTCATCCGCGCCGTGGCCTCCCGCCCCGACCCGGCGGTCTTCGTCCTGTGGGGCAACTACGCCCAGAAGAAGCTCCCGCTGATCGACGAGACCCGGCACGCGGTGGTCAAGGGCGCCCACCCCTCGCCGCTGTCGGCGAAGAAGTTCTTCGGCTCGCGCCCCTTCACCCAGATCAACGAGGCGATCGCCCGCCAGGGCCACGAGCCCGTCGACTGGCGGATCCCGAACCTCGGCTGACGGCCGGGTCGCGGTCCCGGCGCTCACCCCCGGGCCGGTGCGCGGGATCCCGGCCGGGGCCGGGCCGGACAGGCACCGCGGGCGCAGCCGCGCCGTCGGCTCACCGGGGCCCGCGGCGCCCGCCGGGGGAGGGGCCGGGCCGCCGCGCGCCCACCGGCCGGACCGCTCACGGCGGACCGGGCCAGGCGTCCCCCGCTCGGTCCGGAGCGAGGCGCGGGTCACCACGCCCGGGCTCGCGCCCCGGCGGGACGGCCCCGCACCACCCGGTGGGCCGCGGGCCCGGCGGACGGCCGGGCAGGCGGTCCGCCGGCTCCCGCGCGGGTTTCGTGCTCCGGCCGGTGCGGTGGCCGGGCCGGCCGTGCTCCCGCCCGGTCGTGGCACCGTGCCGTCCGGGGCCGCCTGACCGGTATTCGCCGCGGCGCCGGTTAGCGTCGAAGCGGACGGCTGAGCGGACACGGCGCAGCCGACGACGGCCTGGAGGACGCGGGTGGCGGAGCGACGGGAACGGGCGGCGCCGGACGCCGTCTCGACGCGGATCGGTCAGGTCGTGATGCTGCACCACGGCGGCGACCGCGAGGAGGCCCGCAGCCGCTTCCTGGACCTGTGGGCGGAGATCGGCGAGGACGGCGACCCGCTGCACCGCTGCACGCTGGCCCACTACCTGGCCGACACCCAGGACGACCCGGCGGACGAACTCGCCTGGGACCTGCGCGCGTTGTCGGCGGCTGAGGAACTGACGGACGGCCGGGCGGGCGCCGACCCGTCGGGCGTCCAGGGCTTCCTGCCGTCCCTGCACCTCAACCTGGCCGCCGACTACGTCAAGCTGGGCCGCGCCGAGGCCGCCCGCAGCCACCTGCGCCGGGCCCGCGCCGCCGCGGCCTGTCTCGCCGACGACGGTTACGGCGAGGGGGTCCGCTCCGCGATCAGCCGGCTGGAACTGCGGCTGGGGGAGGACGGCGGCCCGGGCGACGACGGCTGGGCCCCGCCGAGGCAGCGGCCCGGGTAGCCGGCCCACCCGTGCCGGCCCTCACTGCCCGTACGCCTGCTCGCAGACCGTCGCCTCCGGGTCGTCGCTCCCCCAGCCGCCGAACTGCCTGCCCAGGGCGCACACGTCGGGGGCCGCGGGGACCGCCGGCGCCGGGACGGGCAGGCCGGCGCGCGGTCGCCGCGGCTGCCGCGGCTGCGGGAGCCGGGGCTCGCGCGGGGCCGGGGGCCGCTGCGCCGGCGGGGGCGCGGCTGCCGTCCGGTGCGGTGCCGGGGACTCGGGGTGCTCCGGGCGCCGGGACGGTGCGGTCATCTCCCGTGCCTCCCGGGCCGGTGCCTGCACCCCCCGGGACGCCGTCGGGCGGGCGGTCGCGGTGTCCGGCGGCGGCCCCGGCCTCGCCGGATGCCGCACCGTCACACAGCCGGAGAGGGCCGAGGCGGCCACGGTGATCAGAAGCGCTGCGGCGGTCGTCGTTCGATGCACCCACGTCACTCTGCTGGGTCGGCCCCCGGTGTGGCAGCAGGAGACCCCGGTGGATGCCCCGCACGAGTGACGGCATGCCCCGTGCGGGGGTGCTTCGCGGTGCCGGAGGTGACGTTCAGTCTCCGGTGGCGCCGTCGATCCGCTCCCGGATGAGGTCGGCGTGGCCGTTGTGGCGGGCGTACTCCTCGATCATGTGGGTGTAGATCCAGCGGAGGCTGAACGGCTCGTCGGTGAGTTTGCTCCGCCCGCGGGAGAGGTCGTCGAGCTCCAGGCCGGCCGCGTTGCGCCGGGCGATCTCGATCTCCGCCTGCCAGGTGGCGTACGCATCCTGCCAGGTGTCGGCCTCGGTGAGGTGGAACTCGCCGTCCGGGTCCGCGTCGGAGTAGTAGATCGGCCCCGGGTCGTCGCCCACCAGGACCTTGCGGAACCAGCCGCGTTCCACGTCCGCCATGTGCCGCACCAGGCCCATGAGGGACAGCGGCGAGGGCGGCGCCGACGCGGTGCGCAACTGTTCGTCGGTGAGGCCCTCGCACTTCCAGGCCAGCGTCCGGCGGTGGTAGTCGAGCCAGCCCTCCAGCATGGCGCGTTCGCCGGCGTTCTGGGCGGGCTCGTGGCGTTCGGTGTCCATCCCCGCATCCTCCCCCGGTCACCGTATTCGCGACCAGCGTTTTTCCCGACGGCCCGGCGCGCGGCCGGTCCGGCGCGCCTCTGCGCGGCGCCGCCAGCGGGCGGCCCCCGTATGCTTCCGGCAGGGACCACGCCGGCGAGCCGCAGGGGAGAAGCACGTGAAGGTCGGCTGCATCGGGCTGGGGGACATCGCGCAGAAGGCGTACCTGCCGGTGCTGGGCATGCAGCCGGGGATCGATCTGCACCTGCAGACCCGCACCCCCGCGACCCTCCACCGGGTCGCCGACGCGCTGCACCTGCCGTCCGAGCGGCGGCACGCGACCCTGGACTCCCTGCTCGCCGCGGGCCTCGACGCCGCCTTCGTGCACGCGCCCACCGCCGTCCACCCCGAGATGGTCACCCGGCTGCTCGAGGCGGGCGTCCCCACGTACGTGGACAAGCCGCTCGCCTACGAACTGGCGGACTCCGAGCGGCTGGTGGACCTCGCCGAGCGGCGCGGCGTCTCGCTGGCCGTCGGCTTCAACCGCCGGTACGCCCCCGGGTACACGCAGTGCCGGGACCACCCGCGCGAGCTGATCCTGATGCAGAAGAACCGGGTGGGGCTGCCCGAGGAGCCGCGCTCGATGATCCTGGACGACTTCGTCCACGTCGTCGACACCCTGCGGTTCCTGGCGCCGGGGCCGGTCGACGACGTGACCGTGCGGGCCCGTGTCGAGGGCGGACTGCTCCACCACGTCGTGCTCCAGCTCGGCGGCGACGGCTTCACCGCCCTCGGGGTGATGAACCGGCTCAGCGGCTCTGCGGAGGAGGTCCTGGAGGTCTCCGGGCAGGACACCAAGCGCCAGGTCGTCAACCTGGCCGAGGTGATCGACCACCGGGGGCAGCCGACCGTGCGCCGGCGCGGCGACTGGGTGCCGGTGGCCCGGCAGCGCGGCATCGAGCAGGCGGCCCTCGCCTTCCTCGACGCCGTGCGGGCCGGGAAGGTGCTCAGCGCCCGGGACGCGCTGGCGACTCATGAACTGTGCGAGCGGGTGGTACGAGCGGTTCAGGACCGCTCCGGCGCAGCCTGAGCGCCCGCACCCACTCGGTCGCGCACAGCGCGGCCAGCACCAGCAGCGCGCCGTGCACCGGCCAGTCGCCCCAACGGGCGTACGGCGTGAGGCCGTGCGCGAGCGGCACGTCGTACACGCGGGCGGTGTTCGCGTCCGTGCCGAGCCACGGCCCGAGGCGCCGTCCCTGCGGGCCGTACACCGCGGAGACGCCCGTGAGAGTGGCGTGCACCATGGGGCGGCCGGTCTCCGCGGCGCGCAGCGCGGCCAGCGAGGCGTGCTGCTCAGGCGCCCAGCTGTGCTGGAAGGACGAGGTGGACGACTGGCCGAGGAGGACGTCCGCGCCGTCCCCGGCGAGATGCCGGCTCATGTCCGGGAACGCGGTCTCGAAGCAGACCAGCGGGCCGATCCGCAGTCCGTGACCGACGTTCATCACGGTCTGTCCGGTGCCGCGCCGCCGGTCCTCGCCGGCGGCGCGGCCCACCGAGGTGACCCAGCCGAGCAGCGAACGGGCCGGTATGTACTCGCCGAACGGGACCAGCCGCATCTTGTCGTACCGGTCGCCGGTCAGGCCGTCCGGGCCGACCAGGACCGAACTCTTGTAGATGCCGGGCCGGTCGGAGCGGCGGGCGTCCACGTTCACCAGGACGTCCGCGCCGGTCTCGCGGGACAGGGCGGCGAGGCGCCGGGCCAGGTCGGGCCGGTCGTCCAGATCGAAGCCGACGCTGGACTCGCCCCACACGACCAGGTCCACGTCCTGCCCGGCGAGCCGCCGGGTCAGCTGTTCCTCGCGGTCGAACCGCTTCTCGCCGCTGGCCTCGCCGGCCACGACGCCCGGCTGCACCACGGCGATCCGGACCCGCCCGTCGACGTCCGGGCGCGGCGCCCACGCCCACGCGGCACCGGCCGCGGCGGCCGTCGCGACCAGCGATGCCACGGCCGGCACGCGTGCCGCGCGTATCGCCACCAGCACGGCCGCCGCGACGTTGACGGCCACCACCAGGAAGCTGAGCAGCCACACCCCGCCGACCGACGCCAGCCGCAGCGCCGGGCCCACCTGCCACTGGCTGGCGCCCAGCATGCCCCACGGCCCGCCGAGCCCCTGCCAGGAGCGGACCAGCTCCACCGCCAGCCAGGCCGACGGCAGCACCAGCAGCGCGGCGGCGCCCCGGCCCGGCGACGGCGCCCCGCCCAGGAACCGGCGCACCAGCCAGCCCCAGGGCGCCCACAGCGCGCCCAGCAGGACGGCTATCAGGAAGATGAACACGTGCAGGCTCGGCAGCAGCCAGTGGTGCACGGCCACCAGGAAGCCGAAGCCGCCGCACCAGCCGTCGTACGCCGCGCGCCGCCCGGTCGGCGCGGAGCGGGCCAGCAGGATCCACGGCACCAGGGCGATGTACGCGAACCACCACAGCGACGGCGCCGGGAACGCGAGCACGGGCAGGGCGCCCGCGAGAGCCGCGGCGCCGGAGCGTCGCCAGGGGGAGGTGAGCCAGCGGTCGATCGTCCTCATACCGACCCTCCCTACCCAGTGCCGGCTCCAGTGTGCCTGCGGGAAGCGATCTCCGCACCGCGTGCGCGAGGGGTGCGGCACCGATATTCACTGGTGCGCGGGACGTGCGGCACCCCACCCTGTCCCCGTGAACGAACGAACAGCCGCGACCGAACCGGTGTTCCGCATCCGGGCCCGGCACACGGATGCCACGGTCACCGTCTATCAGGCCTACCGGCCGGAGATCGGCCGCCCGGCGGCCCGCACCGGACGCTTCCCTCCCGCCTGGAAGCGGGACCGGATGACGTGGATCAAGCCGTCCTTCCTGTGGATGATGTACCGCTGCGGCTGGGGCGCCAAGGAGGGACAGGAGACCGTCCTCGCCGTCGAGATCGACCGCGCCGGCTTCGAATGGGCCCTGCGGAACGCCTGCCTGTCGCACCACGTGCCGGACCTGCACGGCGACGAGGCCGCCTGGAGACGGCAGCTGCGGCGGTCACCGGCCCGGGTGCAGTGGGACCCGGAGCGGGACCTGCGCCTCGAACCGCTGCCGTACCGGTCGTTGCAGCTCGGTCTCGCCGGGGAGGCGGCGGCCCGCTACGCCGACGAGTGGATCGCCGGCATCGAGGACGTCACCCCGCTGGCGGCCGAGGTGCATGCGCTGGTACGGGCCGGTGAGACGGAGCGGGCGCGCGGGCTGCTGCCCGAGGAGCGGCCGTATCCGGTGGCCGACGAGGTGCTGGCGCACCTGCGGGGGTGACCGGGGCGCACCGGACCGCGGCGGAGGCGGGCGGGGGCGGCGCGGTCAGGCCGCCTCGACGACGCGGCTGCGGACCGCCTCCGCCCACTCGATCACCAGCCGCTCGTACTCCGCGCGTTCCTGGGCCGACAGGGTGCCGCCCGCACGCAGCCACAGCGCCCGGATCTGCTCGTTCACCTCGGCGGCCGACCGCACGGAACCAGGGGGTGGGACATCGGGGGACATGCGGACCAGCCTAGGGGCAAGGGCTGACCGTGCGCTACCGCGTCGCTACGCAGAAGGTAGGGGGTCGGTCACCGGCGCCGCGCGGCAACCCGTTCGTCGGGGCCGAGCGCGCGGCGGGCGCGGGGCGCCCGCGCAGGTCGGGGGCGGGCCGAGGAGGGCCGGAGGATGTCCGAAACGGCGCCGGTGAGCGCCGTCAGCCCGCCGACTCCGCCGCGTGCGGGCTCAGGACGCCCGCGCCGACCAGGGCGATGATCACGATGCCGAGGGCGATGCGGTACCAGACGAACGGCATGAAGCTCTTGTTGGAGATCCACTTCATGAACCAGGCGATCACCGCGTATCCCGACGCGAACGCGATCACCGTGGCGAACAGCGTCGGCCCCCAGGCCACATGACCCTCGCTCAGCGAGTCCTTCACCTCGAACGCGCCGGAGGCGAGGACGGCCGGGATGGCGAGCAGGAAGGAGTAGCGGGCCGCGGCCTCGCGCTTGTACCCCATGAACAGGCCGCCGCTGATGGTCGCGCCGGAACGGGAGACGCCGGGGATGAGCGCGCAGGCCTGGCACAGGCCGAAGATCAGGCCGTCCTTGACGCCGAGGTGCTCCAGCGTCTTGCGCTGCTTGGGCGCCCGGTGCCGGCCGCCGGTCTCGTCGCGGGCCGCCAGGCGGTCGGCGACGCCGATGACCAGGCCGACGACGACGAGCATGGTGGCGGTGACCCGCAGATCGCGGAACGGCCCCTCGATCTGGTCCTTGAGCGTCACGCCCAGCACGCCGATCGGTATGGACCCGACGATCACCAGCCAGCCCATCTGCGCGTCGTGGTCCCGGCGCATCGCCTTGTCGCCCAGCGAGCGGAACCAGGCCGCGATGATCCGGCCGATGTCCTTGCGGAAGTAGATCAGCACCGCGGCCTCCGTGCCGATCTGGGTGATCGCCGTGAAGGCCGCTCCGGGGTCCTTCCAGCCCGAGAACGCCGCGGTCAGCCGCAGGTGCGCGCTGGAGGAGACGGGAAGGAACTCGGTCAGCCCCTGGACGAGTCCGAGGACGAGGGATTCAAACCAAGACATGGAGGTACGGCGTCCAAGCGCTGGGAAGAAATGGTGATCATATGACGAGGGCAGCGTAGCGGGCCCGGGCGACGGCGCGGAAACAGGGGCGGGACACCCCGCCCGCCCGGCACCGGCCCGCTCGCCCGGGTGGCTCGCACACCCCCCGGCACGTCCCTCGCCCGGCAGCCGGTCGGTGCCCGGCGCGCCGCCCCCCCGCCGGGCAGCCGGCCCGTCGCCCGGGCCGCTCCCGCCGCCGTCGCTCCGCTCAGGCCGCTCCGCTCAGGCCGCCGCGGTCGGGCCGGCGACGGTCCAGCCGGGGACCTGCGGACGGCAGTCGAGGTCCTCGTGGCGCACGGGCTCGCCGCAGCCCCCGCAGGTCACCACCGGGCGCAGGGCGCTGCCGCAGGAGTGCTCGACCAGCATGGGGCGGTCGCCCTCCGCGCGCAGATGCCGGTCGCCCCAGGCCATGAGGGTCAGCAGGACCGGCTCCAGCTCCAGTCCGGCCTGCGTGGGCCGGTACTCGAACCGCTGGGGGCGCTCGCTGTAGACGCGCTTGGTGAGGACCCCGGCCTCGACCAGCCGGCGCAGCCGGGCCGCCAGGACGTCGCGCGGCGCCCCGGTGTTGCGCACGAGCTGGTCGAAGCGGCCGTTGCCCAGGCACACCTCCCGCAGCACGAGCAGCGAGTACTTCTCCCCGACCAGGGAGAGGGCGTCGGCGATGGAGCAGGGGCGCGGGTCCTTCGTGGCGGCCATGCGGCTCAGTCTAAGGGAGGATCCGGAGAGGGTTTGATTTTCCAACTCACCGGGTTATGGTGAGTCCGGATTTCCTACTCACCGGTAGCACCGCCGATCACCGCTGGAGGCCGGCCCCATGCGTGACGCCGTCGTCGTCGAAGCCGTACGCACCCCCATCGGCAAGGGCAAGCCCCACGGCTCCCTCGCCCACGTCCACCCCGTGCAGCTCCTCGCGCACACCCTGCGCACCCTGGTCGAGCGCTCCGGCGTCGACCCGGCCCTGATCGACGACGTGATCGGCGGCACCGTCGACCAGGTCGGCGAGCAGGCCATGAACACCACCCGGTACGCCGTCCTCGGCGCCGGCTTCCCCGAGTCGGTCCCCGCCACCACGGTGGACCGCCAGTGCGGCTCCTCCCAGCAGGCCGTGCACTTCGCCGCCCAGGGCGTGCTCTCCGGCGCGTACGACCTCGTCGTCGCCTGCGGTGTGGAGTCCATGAGCCGGGTCCCGATGTGGTCCAACGTCCCCGCCGGCGCCGACCCGTTCGGACCCGAAGTCGCCGCACGCTATCCGGAGGGCCTGGTCCCGCAGGGCATCAGCGCCGAGCTGATCGCCGCCAAGTGGTCCCTCACCCGGGAGCGGATGGACGAGTTCGCCGTCTCCTCGCACCACAAGGCCGCCGCCGCATGGCGGGCGGGGCTGTTCGACGCCGAGATCGCGCCGCTGGACGGCGTCGCCCGCGACGAGTGCGTCCGCCCGGACAGCACCCCGGAGATCCTCGCCGGCCTCAAGCCCGCCTACTACGACCCCGGCTTCGCCGAGCGGTTCCCGCAGATCGAGTGGAACGTCACCGCGGGCAACGCCAGCCCGGTCAACGACGGCGCCTCCGCCGTCCTGATCACCTCCAGCGACACCGCGGCCCGGCTCGGCCTGCGCCCGCTGGCCCGGCTGCACAGCTTCGCCGTGACCGGCTCCGACCCGCTGCTGATGCTCACCGGCGTCGTCCCGGCGACCGAGAAGGTGCTGCGCCGGGCGGGGCTGACGCCGGCCGACATCGACCTCTTCGAGGTCAACGAGGCCTTCGCCGGCGTGGTGCTGGCCTGGCAGCAGGAGATCGGCGCGGACCTCGCCAAGGTCAACGTGCACGGCGGCGCCATCGCCCTCGGCCACCCGCTCGGCGCCAGCGGCACCCGGCTGACGACCACCCTGGTCCACGCGATGCGCGAACGCGGCGCCCGCTACGCCCTGCAGACCATGTGCGAAGCCGGCGGCCTCGCCAACGCGATGATCCTGGAAGGGATCTGAGCGGCGTCCCGGCCGAGGGTCCGGGAGCGAGACGCCCCTGCGGGATCACCGTCGGGGCGCGCACCGCCGGCGCGCGCACCGCTGGGCCGACGCCGGCCGCGGCGCCGCCGCGCCGTGCGGGGGCGGTCCCGCCCGCGCGACGGCCGTCAGGGACGGCTCACCGGCCGCGCAGCTGGTGACGCTTGCGCCAGGCGACCACCGTGCCCGCGAACGCCGGCAGGGCTATGCAGGCCATCGCGATCAGGAACGCGGGGGAGGTCGGCGTCGAGGCGCGGGCGCCGGCGACCGCGTAGGCGGCCGTGTTGGGGATCGAGCCCAGGGCCGTCGCCAGCAGGAACGGCAGCCAGCGCATCCGGGAGACGGCCGCGCAGTAGTTCGCCGCGCAGAACGGCACCCCCGGGAACAGCCGGGCGGCCAGCATGGACCGGAACCCGTGCCGGCTGAGCTGCCCGTCGGCCGCCCGCAGCCAGCGGCCGCGCAGCAGGGGGCGCAGCGCCTCCTGCCCGAGCACCCGGCCCAGCCCGAACGCCACCCCGGCGCCGAGCACCGTGCCGGCGAGCGCCGTCGCCAGCCCCAGCTGCGAGCCGAACAGCGCGCCCGCGGCCAGGTTCAGCAGGGGGCGGGGCACGAACGCCACGGTGCACAGCCCGTACGCCGCCGCGAACACCAGGGCCGCCGCAGCCCCGCCGAGCTGCGGCGGCCAGCCCTGGGTCAGCAGCCGCTGCGGCTCGAACAGCAGCACGCACACCGCGCCGCCCGCGAGCAGGGCGAGCAGCAGCGACAGCCGGGTGTACGGGGACGTCAGCGCACGCGTGCAGCGCGCGGCGAACCCCTCGCGCGCCCCCGGCGGCGCGGCTGGGGCGGGAACGGCGACGGGGACGGCGAGCTCCGTGGCGGCGGCCCGGGGAGAGGCCGTGGCGGTGCCAGAGCGGTTGGCATCGAGCATCCGCCGACAGTAGCCGACCGAGGCGGGTGATCGCCGTGAGCCCGAACTCACCCGCCGTGGAAAACCGTTCGACGCCGCATCCGCGGTCGGTGATGATCGAGGGCATGTCCCGGTACGCCTGCGTCCTCGCAGCATCCGCCGTCGCGGATGCGCCGAAGGCTGCCGTCCCGCTCCTCGTGGCCGCTGTCGACGGCGCCCGAAGCTGACCCTCTCCGGATCGTCCGGCGGACCCCGCAGGGGGAGGGTCGGCCGGTCCTCGGGGTCCCGCATCCCCGCACGGCTGAGAGGCTCCGAGGTACAGCCATGTCCAAGACCGCGTACGTGCGCACCAAGCCGCACCTGAACATCGGCACCATGGGGCACGTCGACCACGGCAAGACCACGCTGACCGCCGCCATCACCAAGGTCCTCGCCGAGCGCGGCACCGGTGTCTTCGTGCCGCTCGACCGCATCGACCGCGCCCCCGAGGAGGCCGCCCGCGGCATCACCGTCAATGCCGCGCACGTCGAGTACGAGACCGACACCCGGCACTACGCCCACGTGGACATGCCGGGCCACGCCGACTACGTCAAAAACATGGTCACCGGCGCGGCACAGCTCGACGGGGCCGTCCTCGTCGTCTCCGCGCTCGACGGGGTGATGCCGCAGACCGCCGAACACGTCCTGCTCGCCCGGCAGGTGGGCGTCGACCACATCGTGGTCGCGCTGAACAAGGCCGACGCCGGGGACGAGGAGCTGACCGGCCTGGTCGAGCTGGAGGTCCGCGACCTGCTCACCGCGCGGGGTTACCCCGGCGACGCCGTACCCGTCGTACGGGTCTCCGCTCTGCGCGCGCTGGAGGGCGACCCGCGCTGGACGGCGTCCGTGGAGGCGCTGCTCGACGCGGTGGACACGTACGTGCCGGTGCCGGAGCGGTATCCGGACGCGCCGTTCCTGCTGCCCGTCGAGAAGGTGCTGACCATCACCGGGCGGGGAACCGTCGTCACCGGTGCGGTCGAGCGGGGCGTGGTCCGGGTCGGCGACCGCGTCGAGGTGCTGGGCGCCGGCGCCCGGACGGTCGTGACCGGGCTGGAGACCTTCGGCAGGCCGATGTCCGAGGCACAGGCCGGGGACAGCGTGGCGCTGCTGCTGCGGGGGGTGCCGCGGGACGCCGTCCGGCGCGGCCAGGTGGTCGCCGCGCCGGGGAGCGTGGTGCCGAGCCGCCGTTTCACGGCACGGGTGTACGTGCTGTCCGGGCGTGAGGGCGGTCGCACGACACCGGTCCGCAGCGGGTACCGGCCGCAGTTCCACATCCGGACCGCGGACGTGACGGGGGTCGTGGACCTGGGGGAGGCGGGCACCGCGCGGCCGGGCGAGACGGTCGTCATGACCGTCGAGCTGGGGCGCGCCGTCCCCGTGGAACCGGGGCTCGGGTTCGCCGTCCGTGAGGGCGGGCGGACCGTGGGGGCGGGCACGGTGACCTCCGTGGGCGGAGCCGGCTGAGCCCGTAGGGGCCGGCTCCCGACGCCGGCCGCGCGCGGGGCCGCCTGTCGCGGTCGCGCGGCCGAGCCGGCCACCGGTGCGGTGCCCGCGCTCCGGGCAGGCGCGGGCACCGCACAATGGACGGGTGCGTGAACCGATACCCGTCACCCGTGTCACCGACCACGGCACCGCCAGGCTGATGCCCGACGTCGACCGGGAGCGGGCCTGGCTGCTCACCGTGGACGGGGCCCCGCAGTCGTACGTCGACCTGCGGGACCCGGCGTGCCTGGAGTTCGAGTACGCGCGGCGGCTGGGCTTCGTCCTGGACGCCGTGGCCGAGGAGGGCGCACCGCTGGACGTGGTCCACCTCGGCGGGGGCGCCCTGACGCTGCCCCGCTATGTGGCGGCCACCCGGCCCGGGTCCCGGCAGGACGTCGTCGAGGCCGACCGCGGGCTGCTGGAACTGGTCACCGAGCACCTGCCGTTGCCGGACGGCTCGGGTGTGCTGCTGCACGCCGCCGACGCGCGGGCCTGGCTGGAGGGGGCTCCGGACGGTCTCGCCGACGTGCTGATCGCCGACGTGTTCGGCGGCTCGCGCGTGCCCGCCCACCTCACGACGCTCGCCTACGTCCGGGAGGCCGAGCGGGTGCTGCGGCCCGGCGGGGTCTATCTGGCCAACCTCGCCGACGCCGCCCCGTTCGGGTTCCTGCGGTCCCAACTGGCCACCTTGGCGGCCGTGTTCGAGGAGCTGGCGCTGATCGCAGAGCCGGCGGTGCTGCGCGGGCGGCGGTTCGGCAACGCGGTCGTCGTGGCCGCGCACCGGCCGCTCGACCTGGCGGCGCCGGCCCGCCGCGCTGCGGCGGACGCCTTTCCGGCGCGGGTCGAACAGGGCGCCGCGGTACGGCGGTTCATCGGCTCGGCCCGGCCGGTCGAGGACGCCGACGCGGTTCCGTCACCCGAACCCCCCGACGGAGCGTTCGGCATCGGCTGACGCGGGCGGGGAGGCGGTGATCGGCGGAGGGCGGCGGGCCAGCGTACGGACCTCCGGGACCAGCAGCACCAGGGCGGTCACCAGAACCACCAGGGCGGAGCAGCCCCACAGGGCGACCGTGCGGCCGAACGCCGACTCGGCCGGGCCGGCCAGGGCGGCGGCGAGCGGGATGAGGGAGACGGAGCCGAACCAGTCGTACGCCGAGACCCTGGACAGCTTGTCCTCGGGGATCTCCTGGTGCAGCGCGGTCATCCAGGACACGCCGAACACCTGCGTGGTCGCACCGGTGCCGAACATCACCGCGTACAGGACGCCCACCGGTACCGGCACGGCCAGGGCGGCGGAGGGCAGGGCGAGCGGGAAGACGCAGAACGTGCCGGCGAGCAGCAGGCGGCGGGGTTTCCAGCGGGTCATCAGCAGGGCGCCGGCCACCGTGCCCGCGCCGAACGCGGCCAGGGCAAGGCCCCACGGGCCGGCGCCGCCCAGCCTGTCCCGGGCGACGAGCGGCCCGTAGACCGCGTCGGCGGCGCCGACCACCGCGTTGGCCACCGAGAACTGGACGACGACGCCCCACAGCCAGGGCCGGCCGGTGAACTCCCGCCAGCCGTCGCGCAGATCGGCCAGCAGGCCGCCGCCCGGGGCGCGCGGCGGGATGTGACCGACGTCGAGGAAGCAGCGCAGCGCCCCGGCGACTGCGAAGGCCGCCGCGTCGGTGGCGAGCACCCAGCCCGGGCCGACGGCCGCGACCAGGGCCCCGCCGAGCGCCGCACCGCCGAGGGCGGCGCCCTGGGTGGCCATCCGGAACACGGCGAACGCCCGGCCGGCCTGCTCTCCCTCGACAGAGGACATCAGCATGCCCTCGGCGGCCGGGCCGAAGAACGCCTGTCCGGTGCCGCCGAGCGCGGTGAGCGCCGCCATCTGCCACAGCCGGGGCTCACCTGCCAGGACGAGCGCGGCGAAGGCCGCCTGCGAGAGACAGTTGAGGGCGTTCGCGGCCACCATCACCCGGTGCCGGGGCAGCCGGTCCGCGACCGCTCCGCCGATGAGCAGGAACACCACCAGTGGCAGGGTGCGGGAGGCGGCCACCAGTCCGACGTCCCCGCCGTCGCCGCCCGCTTGCAGGACGGCGAACGCGGCGGCGATCAGCGATCCGTTGGACCCGAGGGAGGTCACGACGGCGGCGGTGGCCAGCAGGGAGTAGTTCCGTCCCGCCCAGGAGGGTCTGCGCGGGCGGCGCGGGAGGTCGGCTGATGTCACCGGGCGACTGTCACGCACCCGGCGCGTCTTGGCCAGACGGTTTCCGGTGGCGAACACCGCTGTGTCCGGTCAGCCGTCTCCGGCGCCCGCCTCCACCGCGCCGTCCAGCTGTGCCGACACCGCCTGCCGCTATGGCCTGACCTGGGCGACGGCCCCCGCGGGGTCACTGGTTCGTCGGGGTTCCGTGCAGCCGGACGGTGCGCAGGATCTTCAGGACGGTGGTGCGGGGCACCTCGCCCTTCACGCCCGCGGCCCCGTAGAAGTTGAACGACACGTAGTCCTGGGCCGAGTTCTTGAAGCCGAACGTGAGCGCCTTGCCGTCGCTGGCGCACTTGCCCTTCTTCGGCGTACCGGTCGAACGGGCCCAGGCGTAGCTGCCCCTGACGCCCGAAGCGGTGGTGAAGGGCGTGGCCTTCTTGTCCCAGGAGATGCTCTTCTTGTCGGGCTGGGTGTAGCCGCCGTAGACCCACCAGGCCGGCGTGTTGACGGCGATCTGGTCGGTGTCCTTCGCACCGCTCGCGCCCTTGGTGCCCACGACCCCGAGCGGGGTCTCCTCGGTGCGGCCGTCCTTGTCGTCGTCGGAGGTGCACCACGTCGGCTCGCGCTCGGCGGTCCCGGACATGGTGATGCCCGTGTCCGTCTCGCTCTCCGGGTACTCGAAGCCGATGCTGAGCCCCGGGGAGTGGACCTCCCAGTCCGCGGGCACGTCGAAGGCGATCCCCCACTTGGGGTTCACCACGACCTTCCAGCCGGCAACGGTCGGCTTCTCCGTCTCGTTGCCGCGCGGGTCGTCGGTCACGGAGGGCGTGGCCGTGGGCGCGGAGGTGGGCGGCCCGCTCGTCTTCCCTCCGCCCTTGCCGGCGTTCGCCTCGTCGTGCTCGCCGCCCTTCCCGCCCAGGACGAGATAGCCGGTCACGGCCGCCGTGACCACCACGGCCGCGGCCGCGACGACCGCGATCAGCTTCGTACGGCCGCCACCGCCCTGCGGGGGCACGGGTATCGGCGCGGTGGGCGGCTGCCCCCACTGCGGCTGCTGCCCGTACGGGCCGGTCTGCGGATATTGCTGGTAACCGGGCTGCTGGTACGGGTTCGGCTGCTGGTGACCCGGCTGCTGGTACGGGTTGTTCTGCGGGTTCTGCGCGCCCCCTGGCGGCTGCTGATCTGGCCACATGGCCAGCAACCCTAGTGCGCATCTCTGGCCAGACCAGGCTACTCGCAAGTAACATGCCGGTCATGAGCGCAGACCAGATGTCGATCGGCGAGATGCTCGCCGCCACCGTGCCCATGGCCCGGACGCTGAACCTGGAGTTCCTGGAGACCACCTCCGACAAGGCCGTGGTGTCCCTGCCGGACCAGAGCGCGTACCACAACCACGTGGGCGGCCCGCACGCCGGCGCGATGTTCACGCTCGGGGAGTCGGCCAGCGGCGCCATCGTGCTCGCCGCCTTCGGGGACCAGCTCTCGCGCGCCGTGCCGCTCGCCGTCCGCGCCGACATCGCCTACCGGAAACTCGCCATGGGCGCCGTCACCGCGACCGCCACGCTGGGCCGCCCGGCCGCCGAGGTCGTCGCCGAACTGGACGCCGGGCAGCGCCCCGAGTTCCCGGTGTCCGTCGAGATCCGGCGCGCGGACGGCGCCGTGACCGGTGAGATGACCGTCGTCTGGACACTGCGGCCGCACCAGTAGCGGCGGTGGGCGGCCGGGGCCCGGGACCGCGGGAGACGCTTGCCCCTGCCGCCCTGCCGCCCTGCCGCCCTGCCGCCCTGCCGCACCCGCCGGGCCGCCCTGCCGCACCCGCCGGGCCGCCCTGCCGCACCCGCCGGGCGCGCGCCCGGTCGCCCGGCACAAGGGTCCCCTTCTTCTTGCCTGTTCTTGTTTCCCGTCAGACGCCTGTGCGAAGGTGAGCGTCCCCACGGGAGGCGAAGGCGGACTTCGACGTCATGGCCGGCCCTCCGGTACGCACCGATCAGGCACCGCCTTCCGACAGGACGCGCCGCCGTGTGCCGTCCTGCGTCTGGAGAGGAACGGGTTCCGTGCAGTCCCCCCACCCCCCGCGCCCGCCTCGGCCGCCCCTGCCCGATCGGGCCGGCGGATCCGACCGCGCGCTCGTGGCCGAACTGAGCGGCCCCGGCGACGCTCCGCATCATGCCGTCGCGCTGCTGCTCGCCCGGCACTGGCGGCCCGTCCGCGACTACGCCATGATCTGCCTGACCTCCACGAGTTCCTCCGCCCGGCTGGTGGCCAACGCCGCCTTCCACCAGGCCCTCGGCCGCACGGCGGGCGGCGTCGCCGGCGCCCTCCGCCCGCACCTCCTGGTCGCCGTGCGCGACACCGTCCGCGCCTGGGCCGCGGACGAGGCGGCCTGTATCGCCCTGCCGGAACTGCGCAGAACCACCGGCGGCCGCGGTCTGCGCGCGACACGAACCGGGACGCCGGAAAGCCGGAAGCTCGCCGCGCGCGCCTTCCGGGAACTGCCCGAAGCCTCCCAGTGCCTTCTCTGGCACACCGAGGTCGAGGCCGAGCCCGTGGACGTGCCCGCCGGTCTGCTGGGTATCGACACGACCACGGCGAGAGCCGCCCTGGAACAGGCGCGCGAGCAATTCCGGGCGGGCTGCGTCCGCGCCCACCGGGAACTCGCGCCGTCCGGGGAATGCCGCGCCCACAACCGGCTCCTCGACGTCCCCCTCCGCCGCGGCGGGGACCCGCTGCCCGGCGCGCACCGGCATACGGCGGTCTGCCGCCACTGCGCGCACGCCGCCGGACAACTCGCCCTCTTCGACGGCGGTCTGCCCCTCCTGCTGGCCGAGACCGTGCTCGGCTGGGGCGCCCGCCGCTACCTCGACTCGCGCCCCGGCCGCGGCGCAGCCGAGGAGCGGACGCCGCCCTCGGCGGTGCCGCCCTCGTCCCCCGCCGCCGAGCACCGAGCGCCTGAGCACCGAGCGCCCGGGGTCCGGCGCCGCGACGAGGGGGGCCGCCGCCACGACCCCGGTCCGGGCGCCCGCCACCGCTCCGGCGCGGTCAGCGGTCGCCGCGCCACGGCGGAGAGCGGTCACCGCACCCGAGCGGGGGGCGGCCGTCGCCCCGGTGCGGGGAGCCGCCCGCGCACGGCCGTGGCCGTCGGGGCCGTGCTGACCTCCCTCGCGCTGCTCGCCACCGTCCTGGTGGCCCGCGGCGGCGACGGGGCCCCCGCACCCGGCTCCCACTGGGGCGCCCCGGCCGGCGACGCCGTACGCCCCACCGGCCCGCGCGCCGCCGTCCCGCTCTCCACCGCCTCTGCCGGTGATCCGCCGGGGTCCCGCACGGTTCCCCGCGCGGCGTCGGGTCCCGGCTCCGCCTGGACGTAGCGGGGCGGTCGGGCCGCAACGGGCACGGACGTCCGGCTCGCCCCGTACACGCCGTCCGACCCACGGCAGCGGCCGTGAGACGGGGGCGGTCCGCCGCGTGCTGCCGCGGCCCGCCCTCGGACATGTCCGGAAAACACCAGGGCAGGGGCGGGCCGGCACCGCCGGACGGACGCGAGCAGGGGGCCGTTCACTGCCGACCAGGTAGCCTTCCCCAGGGGAGCACCGTGCATGCGGGGCCCCCGCGGGCAGGATCAGCGACAGGGGAGGTACCGGCGGTGCACGTCCAGGAATGGCTCGACTCGGTGCCGGCGGCCGCCGTCTACGCCGTAGTGGCCCTCGTGATCGGTCTGGAGAGCCTCGGCATCCCGCTTCCCGGCGAGATCGTCCTCGTCTCCGCGGCCCTGATGTCCTCCCAGCACACGGGCGTCGACCCCGTCGTCCTGGGTGTCTGCGCGACCGCCGGCGCCGTGATCGGCGACTCCATCGGCTACGCGATCGGCCGGAAGGGCGGACGTCCGCTGCTGGCCTGGCTGGGCGCGAAGTTCCCGCGGCACTTCAGCGCGGGCCATGTGGCCACCGCCGAGCGGTCCTTCGAGAAGTGGGGCATGTGGGCGGTGTTCTTCGGCCGCTTCGTCGCCCTGCTGCGCATCTTCGCCGGCCCCCTCGCGGGCGTCCTGCACATGCCGTACTGGAAGTTCCTGACCGCCAACGTCCTCGGCGGCATCTGCTGGGCCGGCGGCACCACGGCCGTCGTCCACTACGTCGGCATCGTCGCCGAGGACTGGCTGAAGCGCTTCTCGTACCTGGGCCTGGTGGTGGCCCTGCTGATCGGTCTGACCTCCGTGCTGATCCTGCGCCGCAAGGCCAGGAGGACGCAGACGGCGACGGAGCAGCCGGAGCCGGAACCGGTGGGCGCCGGGGAGTAGGGATCCGGGGCGCCGGGCCGCGCAGGGGCCCCGCCGGCCGCGCGTGAGGCCGCTACCGGTGCACGTCCTTGTGGGCCTTGCCGAGCTCCGCGTACAGGGTGCCGTTCAGGGTGACCCCCTGCCGCTCCTCCTCGGTCAGGCTGCGCTTCACCTTCGCCGGCACCCCCGCCACCAGCGACCCGGGCGGCACCACCATCCCCTGCGGCACCAGGGCCTGGGCGGCGACCAGCGAGCCCGCCCCGATCACCGCGCCGTTGAGCACGGTCGCCCCCATGCCGATGAGGCAGTCGTCCTCCACGGTCGCCCCGTGCACCACCGCGTTGTGCCCGATGGACACCCGCTCCCCGACGGTCACCGGGAAGCCGGGATCGGCGTGCAGGGTGACGTTGTCCTGCACATTGGCCTCGGCCCCCACGGTGATGCGCTCCACGTCGCCGCGCACGACCGCGCCGTACCAGACGCTCGCGCCCGCGTGCAGCGTGACGTCCCCGATCACCGACGCCGTCGGCGCCACGAACGTCTCCGGGTCGATCCGCGGTTCCTTGCCCCCGATACCCACGATCAGCGCCCTCCGCGTCATCACGTCTCCTCGTGTCGGCCGTACACGGCACGGTACGGCACACGGTGGGGTGAAGATCACAGCGGTCCGTCCGCTCCGCCGAGGCGACCGCTGAGTAACGTGACCCCGTGCCGAAGCGCAAGAACACGTTCCCGTCCTGGCGCCGCCGTCTCGCCCAGCGTGCCGTCCACACGGCCTGGGCCTGGGCGCAGCGCGCGGGCTCCGTCACCGCCGAGCACCCGGCGGGCTTCCGCTTCGGCGCGATGGGAGCGGGCACCAGGCTGGCGTTCCCGCTGGGCACGGTCTTCGGCGAACCGTGGATCCGGATCGGCGCCCACTGCATCATCGGCGAGCAGGTCACCCTCACCGCCGGTCTGATGCCGGGCCTGGACCTGGGCCCCGACCCCATCCTGCGCATCGGGGACGGCGTGGTCCTCGGCCGCGGCAGCCATGTCATCGCCGACACGACGGTCACGATCGGCAGCGACTGCTACTTCGGCCCGTACGTCTACGTCACGTCCACCAACCACTCCTACGACGACCCGCACCAGCCCATCGGCCGGCAGTGGCCGCGCATGGAGCCGGTCGAGATCGGCCCGGGCTGCTGGGTCGGCACCGGCGCGGTGATCCTGCCGGGCGCGCGGATCGGCCGGAACGTGGTCGTGGCGGCCGGCGCGGTGGTCCGGGGCGCGGTGCCCGACCACGCGGTGGTGGCGGGGGCGCCCGCCCGGGTCGTACGGCGCTGGACCCCCGGCGACGGCTGGCAGCCCCCGCTGCGGACCCCGGCCCCGGTGCCGATCCCGGCCGGGGCGACGCCGGAGCAGCTGCGGGCGCTGGCGGAGCTGGACGAGGACGTGGTCGCCCGCCTCACCGAGCTGGAGCCGGAGGGCTGACCCGCCCGGTCACCCGGTGGCCAGCAGCAGCGTGCCCAGCAGGGCCAGCCCCGCCCCCGCCGCCTGGATCGCGCGCAGCCGCTCGCTGAGGAAGCCGCGGGCGGCCAGTGCGGTCACCACCGGGTACAGCGAGGCGAGCACGGCCGCGACGGTGACCGGGCCGTGCTGGGCGGCGATCGCGTACGTGCCGTTGGCCGCCACGTCGGCCAGTCCGACGAAGGCCAGCGCGGGCAGCGACGCCCAGGGGAAGCCGCCCTCCGGCACGACCGCGCCGCCGCGCCGCACCGAGGCGGCCAGCGCAGCCCCGCCCACCGCCACGCTCGTCACCCGCTGCGCGAACAGCGCCAGGAACAGACCGGTGACGTTGGTGGACGCCTCGCTGATCAGCGCGAACACCGTGCCGAAGCCGAGCGCCGCGACCAGGGTGAGCATGATCGCGCGCCGCTGCACCGCCGCGCCCCGCAGCTGCGGGCCGCCGGCGAGCACGACCCCGGTGACGGCGACCGCGCCGCCCGCGGCCTGAAGCAGTCCGGGGCGCTCGCCGAGGACCAGGCCCACGCCGACGGGCACGGCCACGCTGAGGGTGGCCAGCGGGGAGACGACCCCCATCGGGCCGAGGGCGAGGGCCTTGTAGAAGGAGAGCAGGGCCACGGGCCCGGCCACGCCCGCCGCGCACGCGAACCACAGGCGGGGGCCCGCTTCGCTCCAGCCGCCGGTGGCCGCCACGATCACGCCCAGCACGAGGGCCGCGATCGCCTGGGAGACCACCACCACGGTCAGCGCGGGCGTGCGCCGCGTCAGCAGACCGCCGCCGAAGTCGGCCAGCCCCCACAGCAGGCTGGTGATCAGGGCGAAGAGTGCTGTCACGGCGACCTCGCAGTACAGTTCGGTGGACGGTCGGGTGCACCCCACCGTAGTTCACTCCATTGAACTGCGCTCACCACGTCATTGAACTTCCCGGATATTGGACGGAACGTGTCGGACCTCGAACTCCTGACCCAGTCCCTGGCGCGCAACGTCAAGCACTGGCGCGCGGTGCGCGGCTTCACCCTGGACGTGCTCGCCGCCCGGGCCGGCGTCAGCCGGGGCATGCTCATCCAGATCGAGCAGGCCCGCACCAACCCGAGCATCGGCACGGTCGTCAAGATCGGTGACGCGCTCGGCGTCAGCGTCACCACGCTCCTCGACTACGAACAGGGGCCGAAGGTCCGGGTCGTCCCCGCCGAACGGGCCGTACGGCTGTGGCACACCGAGGCCGGCAGCTACAACCGGCTGCTCGCCGGCACCGAGGCCCCCGGACCGCTGGAGATGTGGGACTGGCGGCTGATGCCGGGCGAGAGCAGCCCCTCCGAGCCGCACCCCGCCGGCACCGTGGAACTGGTCCACGTCACCGCGGGCGAACTCACCCTCACCGTGGACGGCGAGGAGTACCGCGTCCCGGCGGGCGCGAGCGCCACCTTCGAGGCCAACGTCCCCCACCGCTACGGCAACCGGGGTGACGCCCCGATGGAGATGGTGATGGCCGTGTCCGTGCCGCCCGTGCCCTGAGACGCCGGTCCGCCGCCGGCTGGGCGCCCGCAAGGCCTCCTTCGCCTCGATGGAGACGGCGACGGGCGTAACCGGCATGGAGTACGGCGGCATCACCCCGCCGGGACTGCCGACCGGCTGGCCGGTGCTGGGGGACACGGCCGTCGTGGACCTGCCCTACGTGCTCGTCGGCAGCGGCCGCCGCCGCGGCAGACTCCTGGTGCCGGGCATGGCCCTCGCCGAACCGCCGGGCGCGGTGGTGCTGGAGGGCCTGGGCGTCGCCTGACCCCGGACACCGGCGCCGCGTGCGCCCAGGCACGCCCGACACCGCGCCGGCCCCGGCCCGCGGGCGCCCGTGCCCGTACGCGAGGGCGCGAGGCCCGCGGCGGCGTCCCGCGCCGCCGGTCCCGGTGGGCCGTGCCGGTGTGCGCCTCAGGGTGCGGTGTGGTGGGCCAGGGCGAGGTGGGGGTCCGGTTCGCCCGGGGCCGGCGCCGGGTCGGCGTGCACCAGGGCCGCCGTCAGCCCCGGCACCGCGTGCAGCAGGGCGTGCTCCGCCTCGACGGCGATCGCGTGCGCCTGCCGCAGCGTCGCCTCGCCGTCCACCACCACCGCGAGTTCGGCCCGCAGCCGGTGCCCGGTCCAGCGCAGCCGCAGCTCGCCCACCCCGCGCACCCCCGGCACCTGTCGCACCGCCCGCTCGGCCCGGTCCAGCAGCGCCGGGTCCACGGCGTCCAGCACCCGCCGGAACACCTCGCGCGCCGCGTCCCGCAGCACCAGGACGATCGCGGCCGTGATCACCAGCCCGACCACCGGGTCGGCGAGCCGCCATCCCAGCGCGGAGCCACCGGCGCCCAGCAGCACGGCCAGCGAGGCGAATGAGTCGGTACGGGCGTGCAGCCCGTCGGCGACGAGCGCGGCCGAGCCGATCCGGCGGCCCACCCCGATCCGGTACCGGGCCACCCACTCGTTGCCGGCGAAACCGACCAGGGCGGCCGCCGCGACCGCGGGCAGGTGCGCGACCGGACGGGGGTCGAGCAGCCGCCCCACGGCCGCCCACGCGGTGAAGGCCGCCGAGGCGGCCACGGCCAGCACGATCACCAGTCCCGCGAGGTCCTCGGCACGGCCGTAGCCGTAGGTGAACCGGCGCGTCGCCGCCCGCCGTCCGAGCAGGAACGCGATGCCGAGGGGGACGGCGGTCAGCGCGTCGGCGGCGTTGTGCACCGTGTCGCCGAGCAGCGCCACGGAGCCCGAGACGGCCACCACGGCCGCCTGGGCCAGCGCGGTCGCCCCCAGCACGGCCAGCGACACCCGCAGCGCCCGCATCCCCTGCGCCGAGGACTCCAGCGCGGGATCGAGCCTGTCGGCCGTCTCGTGGGAGTGCGGGGCGAGGAGATGGGCGAGACGGTGCAGCGGGCCGGGGGAGGACGCCTGCCCGTGCCCGTGCGACGGCCCCTGCCCGTGCCCGTGCGACGGCCCCTGCCCGTGCCCGTGCGACGGCCCCTGCCCGTGCCCGTGCGACGGCCCCTGGCCGTGTCCGTGCGCGTGTCCCTGCCCGTGTCCCTGTGCGTGCGCACCGCCGCCGCGCGGATGCCCGTGGCTGCGGTGCTGATCGGGGTGCCGGTCGCTCACGTGGGGCTCCTTCCGGTGCGGAGGTGGACGCACGGCGCCCACCGGCCCATTATGTGCGTATGAGCGCACGCATGCACCTGTCACCTGCGCACGATGCGCACCGGCGCACCCCGGGCGAGGAGCAGCTCGCGCTCGCCGCCGGCCTCCTCGCCCTGCTGGGCGACCGCACCCGGCTCGCCCTGCTGCACACGCTGACCGCCGGCGAGGCCGACGTCACCACGCTCACCGAGGCGTGCGGCGCCGCCCGTCCGGCCGTCAGCCAGCACCTGGCCCGGCTGCGGCTCGCCGGTCTGGTGGACACCCGCAAAGAGGGCCGCCGGGTGATCTACTCGCTCCGCCACCAGCACGTGCGGCGGCTGGTCGAGGAGGCGCTGAGCACCGCGGACCACCGCCTCGCCGAGCGGACCGGCCCGGCGCGGTGAGCCGGGCGCCGTCCGCTCAGTACCCGGCGGCCGTGCCGAGGTACTGCTCGGCGAAGGCCGCCGCCGCTGCCGGGGAGGTGAACAGCCGGCGCAGCCGGGCCAGGGTGGTGCCGGCGCGGTAGGGGTCGCCGTGGGACGCGCCGTGACAGATCTCCGACAGCCACTGCGAGAACTCCTGGTAGTCCCACACCCGCCGCAGGCACGCCTCCGAGTAGCCGTCCAGGCCCGTCGCCTCGCCCCGCGTCAGATACGCGACCAGGCCGTCGCCGAGCAGGAACGCGTCGTTCAGGGCGAGGTTCATGCCCTTGGCGGCGATGGGCGCGACGAGGTGCGCGGCGTCGCCGGCCAGGAAGAGACGGCCGAACACCATCGGTTCCACGACGTAGTTGTGCATGTCCAGCACCCGCTTCTCCAGCAGCCGCCCCTCCGTCAGCGGCGGTCGGTCCGCCGCGCGCAGACGCTGCTGGAGCGCGGCCCACACCCGCTCGTCGGGCCAGTCGTCCGGGTCGTCGCCGGGCGGGCACTGGAGGTAGTACCGGGTCACGCCGGGGCTGCGGGCCATGTGCCCGGCGAACCCGTCGGGATGCATGCCGAACAGCACGCAGTCGGAGGACGGCGGCGCCTCGGCGAGCAGCGCCAGCCAGCCGATGCCGTAGTCGTACCGGGAGATCCGCGCCCGCGCCGGCAGCGCCCCGCGGCTCGCCCCGCGCGCGCCGTCGCAGCCCGCCACGAAGTCGCAGCGCACCAGGCGGCGTTCGCCGCTGTCCGGGTCGGTGTACGAGACGGAGGGACGGCCGGAGTCCAGGTCGTGCAGGCGGACGTCCCGCACGCCGAAGGCGATGGCGCCGCCGCGCACGTCGGCGTACTCGCGCACCAGGTCCGTGACCAGCGCGGGCTGCGGGTAGAACCAGTGGTGACGGCCCGTCAGCTCCCCGTAGGGGAAGCGGTGGCCGCGGCCGTCGAAGCGGAACTCGCACTCGGCGTGCCGCTGGGCCCGGGCCGTCAGGTTGCCCGCCAGGCCGCGCTCCTCCAGGCCGCGTACGGCCCACTCCTCCACGACCCCGGCGCGCGGCCGCCGTTCGATGAACTCCCGGCTCTCGGTCTCCAGGACCAGGCAGTCGACGCCCCCGGCCCGCAGGATGTTGCCGACGGTCAGGCCGGCCGGTCCGGCGCCCAGGATCACGACCGGGAGACGGGACGCGGCGGGCGGGCCGGCGTGGGGGGAAGGGAACGTCACGCGAGCATTATGACGGTGTCCCGTCAGCACGGCCGACGGGACACCGCGGTGGGGCGGGCGGGGGTCAGTGCGCGGGCGCGTCCGTGACCGCGACCTCCTCGATGCTGCGCTCGATCGCCTCCGGCTCCGACGCGACGGCCTTGGCCCAGTGATAGACGGCCAGGGAGAAGACCGCCACGACCAGGATGTCCCACCACAGCGGGATGACGCCCCGGCCGCCGAAGCCGCCCAGCCAGGAGATCACGCCCAGGCCGGCCAGGTAGCCGGGCAGCCACTGCGCCGCCCGGAAGTCCAGCCGGGGCGCGTCGGGCAGCCGCTTGGCGGTGGCGTACCAGGCGTAGGAGCCCAGCAGCACATAGCCGAGCAGGATGGCGAAGCCCAGCCGCCACAGGGTGTCCCAGCCGGCCCAGTAGATGATCAGGTTGGCCACCACGAAGGACACCGGCGAGACGACCGCGCCGTACGGCAGCCGGTAGGGGCGCTCGAGGTGCGGCAGGCGGTCGGCGAAGACGCCGTAGGCCAGCGGCGCGCCCGCGTACATCAGCACGCTCGCCGAGGTGATGAATCCGACCAGCTCCTGCCAGCTCGGGAACGGCAGGAAGCAGATCACACCGGTGACGAACGACATGACCAGGCCGAACCACGGCACACCGCGCTTGTCGGTCCTGGCGAACGCCTTCGGCGCGTAGCCGTTCTTGGCCAGGCCGAAGGAGACGCGGGAGGTGGCGGTCGTGTAGATCAGGCCGGTGCCGCCGGGGGAGATGATCGCGTCGATGTAGAGCACCCATCCCAGCCAGCCCAGGCCCACCAGGGTCGCCAGACCCGCCCAGGGGCCGCTGATGCCGGGGAAGTCCAGCTCGGCCCAGCCGTGCGCGAAGGCGGTGTGCGGCAGCGCGGCGATGAACACGACCTGCAGGAGGATGTAGATCACGGCGCCGATCGCGACCGAGCCGAGGGTCGCCCGCGGCAGGTCGCGCCGGGGGTTCCGGCTCTCGCCGGCCAGCTGGATCGCCTGCTCGAAGCCGAGCAGCGCGAAGATGATGCCGCTGGAGCTGATGGCGCCGAGGATGCCCTTGGCGCCGAAGGGCGCGAAGCCCTCCGAGGTGAAGTTGCCCGCGTGGAAGTTGCCCGCGGCGATGACGAAGATCGCCCCGAGCGGGACGGCGATCTTCCACCAGGTGGCGGCGCTGTTGGTGTGCGCCAGGGCCCGGACGCCGAAGAAGTTGACGCCGACGAAGACCGCCATCAGCACGACCGCCGTGACGAAACCGCTGGTCGACAGCGTTCCGTCGGCGTGCTGCAGACCCTGGGCCCACGTCCAGTGGCCGGCGTAGCCGATCATGGCCTCGACCTCGATCGGGGCCACCGTGGCGGCCTGGAGCCAGGCGAACCAGCCGAAGGACATGCCCGCCAGGCCGCCGAACGCGTAGTGCGGGTAGCGGGCCGTGCCGCCCGCCACCGGGAACATGCCGCCGAGCTCGGCGTGCACCAGCGCCAGCAGCACGATCGCGACCGCGCCGATCACCCACGAGACGATCGCCGCGGGGCCGGCCACGACGACGGCCTTCTCGGCGCCGTACAGCCAGCCGGACCCGATGATGGAGCCCACGGAGGCCCACATCAGTCCGATCAGCCCGACATCCCGGCGCAGACCGCCGGAGTCCGTCCCGGCCTGTGGCACGGCGTGGTCGACTTTCGCCATCGAGTGGCCTCTCAGTTCATGTCTGCAGGAACGACACGCAAGGACGCCACAGGCTAGGAAGGACTTCCGCGCCGGCAAAAGACTGTTTCCGAAAACTTGACCTTGTGGCTCGGCCCATTGCGGTCGCGGCATCCGTACAGGTCAGGTGCGTAGTCGGAATGTCAATATTCAGCGCGGAATTGTGAGAAGAAGGTGAGACAGGCTAGCGGAGGCGGGGAATCTCGATCGCTGGGCAGCGGTCCATGACCATCTCGAGACCGGCCGCCCGGGTCCGCGCCCAAGCCGCCTCGTCGATCACCCCGAGCTGGAACCACACCGCCTTCGCGCCCTTCGCCACGGCCTCGTCGGCCACCGCGCCGGCCAGGGCGCTGTTGACGAACACGTCCACCACGTCCACGTCGAAGGGGACGTCCGCGAGACAGGCGTAGCCCCGCTCGCCGTGCACCGTCTCCGCCTTCGGGTGCACCGGCACGATCCGCTTGCCGAACCGCTGCAGCGTCTGCGCCACCCCGTACGCGGCCCGGCTCCGGTTCGCGGACAGGCCGACCACGGCCCAGGTGTCGCCCAGCTCGGTCAGGATCCTGCGGATCGTCGCTTCGTCGCCGTACATCGGCCGCCTCCTCGGGGCTGCGGGGAACAGTGCGCTGTGTGCACCAGCGTGTCGGGGCAACAGCGTCCCGACGGGTGCGGATTCCCGCCGTACCCCGCCACGGCCGCCGGAATCGGTGCAAGCTGCCTGCATACGGCCGCCCGTCCGCCTACGCTCGCCCCGTGCTGCGCATCCTCGACGTCCGAACCGGTGAGCCCGTCGCCGCCGCGCCCGCCCGGCGCGGCCTGACCCGCATCGAGGCCCACGCCTCCGGCCTGGACCCGACGGCCCTGCGGGTGCTGGTCACCACCGATCTGCTGGTGCGCGCCCTGGAACTGGGCGGCACGCCGGTCTGGACCATCCTCACGGCCCCCCGCGACCAGCCCGAGCTGTGCACCGCCGCCACCCAGCTCGCCATCCGCCCCTTCGAGGACGGCCGGGACCTCGCGTCCGGCCTCGGCGAGGCCCAGGTGATCCACGTGGCGGCGGACCGGCACACCCCGGCCGTCCGCGCCGAAGGGCCGGTGGCGGCCGTCGCCCCGGTGACCTGGGACGGCCCCGAGCCGCCGCTCCCCGCCCTCCTCGCCGACCCCGCCGCCCTGCGTCTCGCCCTCCTCTCCGTCCGCCGGCACGAACCCGCGCGACTCGACCGCGCCGCCCTGGACCGGGCCGCCCGGCAGCTCGCCCACTGGCGGCGCGCCGTGGCGGGATGGGCCCGGCAGCCCTCACGGCCGGTGCCCGACCGGGTGCGGACCCGGCTGCGGACCGCCTGGGACGACGACCTCGACCTGCCCGCCGCCCTGGAGGTGCTGCGGGACGTGGAACGCGCCCCCGACCTGCCCGACGGCGCCCGCTTCGAGAGCTACGCCTTCGCCGACCGGCTGCTCGCCCTCGACCTCGCCCGCGAGCTCGGGAGCCCCGCGTGACCGGGCGCGCGGGCGGGGACCCGCCGCGCCGGCCGGTGGCGCCGCGGCACGCCGGTCCGGCCTGGCCGGCGGGTGCGGCGGGGGAGTGCGGGCGGTGCCCCGCGGGTGCCGGCCGCGTCGCCGGCGCGGTGTGCGCGCCCGGTGGCCGGCGGCCGGTGCCCCATCCGGGCGGGCGCGGGTGATCGAGCGCGCGGGCGCGGGCCCGCTGCGCCGGCTGGTGGTGCTGCGGCACGCCAAGTCGGCCCGGCCGGAGGGCGTCGAGGACCACCGCAGGCCGCTCGCGCCGCGCGGGCTGCGGGACGCCCCGGCCGCCGGCCGCGCCCTGGCCGCCTCCGGCTCGCTGCCCGACCTCGCCCTGTGCTCCACCGCCGTGCGCGCCCGCCGCACCTGGGAACTGGCCTCCGCCGAGTGGGGCACCCCGCCGCCGGTGCGCTTCGACGCGCGGCTGTACGCGGCCGGCGCGGACCGGCTGCTGGAGGTCGTGCGCGAGGTGCCGCCGGAGGTGGAGACGCTGCTGCTCGTCGGGCACAACCCGGGGCTGGAGGAGCTGGTGCGGGCGCTGGCCGCGGACGGCCTCGACGACACCCTGGAACGGGTCCGGGCCGCGTTCCCGACCTGCGCCGTCGCCGTCCTCGACTGGCGCGGCGCCGGCTGGCCGGCCCTCGCGCCGGGCACGGCGCTGCTGACCTCGTTCACCGTCCCGCGCGGCAGGAAGAGGTGACCGGGACGAGGGCGCCGGGGGACGCTCCCGGCGCTCACATAGGCTGACGGGATGCAGGACGAGTACCGCACGGTCGCCCGCGCGGGCGTGCACGAGACCGAGATCAACCGCTCCCGCTTCCTGTGCGCCCTCGCCCCGGCCGCCACCGAACAGGAGGCGCAGGACTTCATCGCCGCCGTCCGCAGGAAGCACCCCGACGCCACCCACAACTGCTGGGCGTACGTCATCGGCGCCGACGCCTCCGTGCAGAAGGCCAGCGACGACGGCGAACCGGGCGGCACCGCCGGGGTCCCCATGCTGCAGATGCTGCTCCGCCGCGACATGCGCTACGTCGTCGCCGTCGTCACCCGCTACTACGGCGGCGTCAAGCTCGGCGCGGGCGGACTCGTCCGCGCCTACGGCGGAGCCGTCGGCGAGGCCCTGGACGCACTCGGCACGCTCACCCGGCGCCGCTTCCGGCTCGCCACCGTGACCGTCGACCACCAGCGCGCGGGCAAGGTGCAGAACGACCTGCGGGCCACCGGACGTGAGGTGCGCGACGTCCGCTACGGCGAGGCCGTCACCCTGGAGATCGGCCTGCCGGACGCCGAGGTGGACGCCTTCCGCGCCTGGCTCGCCGACGCGACGGCCGGCACGGCCGGCTTCGAACTGGGCGGCGAAGCCTACGGGGACGCCTGACAGTTGGGGTGAACCGGGCATAACGGTCCGTGTTGCCGCGGGCCGTGACAGCCGGTGCGGGAGCGACCGCCCGTGATGTCGGACCCTGCCGTTAGTCTCGGGGGCCATGCGACTCCTGCACACGTCCGACTGGCACCTCGGCCGGGCCTTCCACCGGGTGAACCTGCTCGGGGCCCAGGCCGAGTTCATCGGTCACCTCGTCCGCACTGTGCGCGAGCGCGCGGTGGACGCCGTGGTCGTCTCGGGCGACGTGTACGACCGCGCCGTGCCCCCGCTCGCCGCGGTGGAACTGTTCGACACCGTCCTGCACCGCCTGGCCGACCTCGGCGTGCCCACGGTGATGATCTCCGGCAACCACGACTCCGCCCGCCGCCTCGGCGTCGGCGCCGGACTCATCGACCGCGCGGGCATCCACCTGCGCACCGACCCGTCCGCCGCCGGCACCCCGGTCGTCCTGCAGGACGCGCACGGCGACGTCGCGTTCTACGGTCTGCCCTACCTCGAACCGGCCCTGGTCCGAAGCGAGTTCGCCGTCGACAGGGTGGGGCACGAGGCCGTGCTCGGCGCCGCCATGGACCGCGTCCGCGCCGACCTCGCCACCCGCGCGCCCGGCACGCGTTCCGTGGTCCTCGCCCACGCCTTCGTCACCGGCGGCCGCGCCAGCGACAGCGAGCGCGACATCACCGTCGGCGGGGTGGCCGCCGTACCGGCCGCCGTCTTCGACGGCGTCGACTACGTGGCCCTCGGCCACCTGCACGGCTGCCAGACCATCACCGAGCGCGTGCGCTACTCCGGCTCGCCGCTCGCCTACTCCTTCTCCGAGGCCGGCCACCGCAAGAGCATGTGGCTGGTCGACCTGGACGCCGACGGCTCGGTCACCGCCGAGCGCGTCGACTGCCCGGTGCCGCGCCCGCTCGCCCGCATCCGCGGCACCCTGGAGGAACTCCTCGCCGACCCCGCGCTGACCCCCCACGAGGACGCCTGGGTCGAGGCCACCCTCACCGACCCGGTCCGCCCGGCCGACCCCATGGCCCGCCTCACCGAGCGCTTCCCGCACACCCTCAGCCTGGTCTTCGCCCCCGAGCGCGCCCCCGACGACCCCCGGGCCTCGTACGCCCGCCGCCTCGCCGGCCGCAGCGACCAGCAGATCGCCCAGGACTTCGTCGCCCACGTGCGCGGCGCCGGCCCCGACGAGCAGGAGGCGGCCGTACTGCGCGAGGCCTTCGACGCCGTACGCGCCGACGGCGCCGCACAGGAGGTGGCGCGATGAGACTGCACCGGCTCGACATCACCGCCTTCGGGCCCTTCGGCGGCACCCAGACCGTCGACTTCGACGCCCTCTGCGCCGCCGGGCTGTTCCTGCTCCACGGCCCCACCGGCGCGGGCAAGACCTCCGTCCTGGACGCCGTCTGCTACGCCCTCTACGGCTCCGTCCCCGGCGCCCGGCAGAGCGGCCAGGGCGCGCACCTGCGCAGCGACCACGCCCCGCCGGGCACCCGCACCGGGGTCCGCCTCGACCTGACCGTCGCCGGACGCCGGCTGGAGATCACCCGGCAGCCGCCGTGGGAACGCCCCAAGCTGCGCGGCCGGGGAACCACCGTCGACAAGGCGCAGACCTGGCTGCGCGAGTACGACAGCGCGGCCGGCGTGTGGCGCGACCGCAGCCGCTCCCACCAGGAGATCGGCGAGGAGATCACCCAGCTGCTCGGCATGAGCCGTGAGCAGTTCTGCCAGGTCGTCCTGCTGCCCCAGGGCGACTTCGCCCGTTTCCTGCGTGCCGACGCCGAAGCCCGCAGCAGACTCCTCGGCCGCCTCTTCGACACCCAGCGCTTCGCCGACGTCGAAAAGCGCCTCGCCGAACGCCGCAGGGCGACCGAGGCACGCGTGCGCGAGGGGGACGCGGCGCTGCTCGCCGACGCCCACCGCATGCAGCAGGAGGCCGGCGACGCCATGGAACTGCCCGAGCTGGCCCCCGGCGACCCGGGCCTGGCCGCAGCCGTCCTCGAAGCCGCCGCCGTCGCCCGCAGCACCGCCCGGGAGCGCCTCGCCGTCGCCCACTGCCGCCTCGCCGCCGCCGAGTCCGCCCACGCCGCCGCCCGCCGAGCCCTGGACGAGGCACGGGAACTCGCCCGCCTCCAGCAGCGGTTCGCCGAGGCCCGGCAGCGCGCCGAACGGCTGCGGGAACAGGCCGCCGGCCACCGGGCGGCGCAGGAGCGCATGGAGCGGGCCCGCAAGGCCGAGGCCGTCGCGCCCGCGCTGGAACTGCGCGAGGCAGCCGAGGCGGAACACCGCCGGGCCGCCGAGGCCGAGGCCCGCGCGCGCGGGCTGCTGCCCGCCCCGCACGCCGACGCCGGGGCCGGCGGACTCACCGCCGCCGCCCGCCGGACCGCCGAGGAACTCGGCGGCCTGGACGCCGCCCGGCGCGCCGAACGGCGGCTCGCCGAACTCGCCGAGGAGCGCGCCGTACTCGACCGGCAGGAGCGCGCCGACGAGGACGTCCTGCGCGAGGCCGACACCTGGCTCGACGGCTGGGACGCCACGCGCGCCGCCCTGCAGGCCCGCATCGACTCCGCCCGGGAGGCCGCCACCCGCGCCGAACAGCTCGCCGTCCAGCGCGCCCCCCTGCGGCGGCGGCTCGACGCGGCCCGCACCCGCGACCGGCTGGCCGCCGACCTGGAACAGGCGCAGCAGCGCGCGCACGCCTCCGCACAGCGCGCCCTCGACGCCCGCGCCCACTGGCTCGACCTCAAGGAACAGCGGCTCAACGGCATCGCCGCCGAACTCGCCGCCCACCTCGCCGACGGCGAGCCCTGCGCGGTCTGCGGAGCCACCGAGCACCCGGCCCCGGCCCGCAAGGTCGCCGGACACGTCGACCGTGCCACGGAGGACCGCGCCCTCGCCGCCTACCAGCGGGCCGAGGAGCAGCACACCACGGACGAGCGCAGCCTCGGCGCCCTCCGCGAGGCCCTGGCCGCCGCCGGCGCCGAGGCCGGCGACACGCCCGCCGAACGGCTCGCCGCCGAAGCCGACGCCCTGGAACAGGAGTACGCCCGCGCCCGCCGCGAGGCATCCGCCCTGCACGCCGCGCAGGAGGAGCTGCGGCGCGCGGAACAGGAGCGCGAGCAGCGGCTCGCCGACCGCCAGCAGGCCGCCGTACGGGCCGCCTCCCGGCTCAGCCGGCGCGACACCCTCGAACGGGAACGGACGCTGCTTCAAGCCGAGCTGGAGCAGGCCCGCGGGAACGCCGGCAGCGTGGCCGCGCGCGCCGCGCAGCTGGAGCGGCTGGCCGCACTGCTCACCGGGGCCGCCGACGCGGCGCGCGCCGCCGAGGACGCCGCCCAGCGGCTGAAGGACGCCGACGCCCGCCTCGCCGACGCCGCCTACCGGGCCGGCTTCGACACCCCGCAGGCCGCGGCGGCGGCCCTGCTGGACGCCGCCGCCCACCGGGAACTGCAGCACCGGCTGGACGCCTGGCAGCAGGAGGAGGCCGCCGTACGCGCGATCCTCGCCGAGACCGCCACGGCCGCGGCCGCCCGGCGGCCGCCCGCCGACCCGGCCGGGGCCGAGCGGGCGGCGGCCGCCGCCGAACGGCGGCTGCGCGAGGCCGCCTCCGCGCGCGACGCCGCCGCCCGCTGCTGCACCGAGCTGGACCGCCTCTCGGCGCGCGCCGCCGACGCCGTACGCCGGCTCGCCCCGCTGCGCGAGGAGTACGACCGGGTGGCCCGGCTCGCCGCGCTCACCGCGGGCACCTCCGCCGACAACGAACGCCGGATGCGCCTGGAGTCGTACGTCCTGGCGGCGCGGCTCGAACAGGTCGCCGCCGCCGCGACCGTCCGCCTGCAGCGCATGTCGTCGGGCCGCTACACCCTCGTCCACTCCGACGGCCGCACCGGACGCGGCCGCAGCGGGCTGGGACTGCACGTGGTCGACGCCTGGACGGGACGGGAGCGGGACACCGCCACCCTCTCCGGCGGGGAGACCTTCTTCGCCTCCCTCGCGCTCGCCCTCGGCCTCGCCGACGTCGTCACCGACGAGGCGGGCGGCGTCCGCCTGGACACCCTCTTCATCGACGAGGGTTTCGGCAGCCTCGACGACCAGACCCTGGACGAGGTGCTGGACGTCCTGGACTCGCTGCGCGAGCGCGACCGCAGCGTGGGCATCGTCAGCCACGTCCCCGACCTGCGCCGCCGCATCCACGCCCAGCTGGAGGTCGTCAAGGGCAGGACCGGGTCCACGCTGAGGCAGCGCGGCACGGCTCGGTGACCCGGCCGGCCGGTGGCGGTCACCGCAGGCCGGTGAAGGCGAGGTCGAGCCGGCGGGGGCCGCGCAGCACCGCGTTGGCCCGGTACGGCGGCGGGTCCTCGACCAGGCGGGGGTCCACGAGTCGCCGGGCCAGCTCGGACAGGGCGAGCTGGGTCTCCAGCCGGGCCAGCGGGGCGCCGAAGCAACTGTGCACGCCGCTGCCGAAACCGAGGTGCTGCAGGTCCTCGCGGTCCGGGTCGAAGCGCCCGGGGTCCGTGAACCGCTCGGGGTCGCGGTTGCCCGCGGCCAGCACCAGCCACAGACGCGCGCCCTTGGGGATGGTGACCCCGCGCACCTCGACGTCGGTGAGGCAGGTGCGCTGCGGCACGATCTGCACCGGTGGCTCGTAGCGCAGCAGCTCCTCCACGATCCGCACGGACAGGCCCGGATCCTCCCGCAGCCGCTGGAGGACGTCCGGGTGGCGCAGCAGGGTGAGCATGCCGTTGGTGATCAGGTTGACCGTCGTCTCGTGACCGGCGATCAGCAGCAGCACCGCGGTGCTGAGCACCTCCATCATCGTCATGGGGCCGTCCGGACCCTGGCTGTGCACCAGGTCGGAGAGCAGGTCGTCCTGCGGTTCCCTGGTGCGCTGCTCCACCAGACCGGCCAGGTACATGCCGAGCTGCGTGCGCGCCTCCTGCGCCGTCCGCACGAATGCCGCGTCCGCCGACCGCCGCGTCCCGGGATCCAGGGTGGCGACGAGCGGATCGACCCAGGAACGGAAGCGGGGCTCGTCCTCCCGCGGCACGCCGAGCAGCCGGCAGATCACCGTCACCGGGAAGGGGTAGGCGAACCTGTCGACCAGGTCGATCCGCCGCGCGTCCCCGAAGCCGTCGATCAGCCCGGTGACGACGGACGCCATCTCGCCCCGCAGGTTCTCCACCCGGCGCGGCCGGTGCGGCGGCCCGAAGGCGCTGCCCGCGATGCGCCGCAGCCGGTCGTGCTCCGGCGGGTCCAGCCGCAGGAAGGACGGCGGCAGACCCGCGCTCTCCGCCTGAGCGGTCCCGTCGTCCCCGGCGGCGGCGAGATTGGCCGCGTCGGAGCTGATCCGGGGATCGTGCAGCAGCCCCTCGATGTCGTAGTAGGAGCTGATGACGTAGGGGCCGCCCTCCTCCTCGTGCAGGACCGGGGTCCTGCGGAGCTCCTCGTACAGCGGGTAGGGGTCGGCGCGGCTGGCGAAGTCGGTGATCCGGCGCACCAGCGAGGCTTGCGTCATGACGGGTCCTTGAGGTCGGGGCCGGACGGAGGCCGGTGCGGGCGGCGGTCGGTGCGGGCGGCGGTCGGTGCGGGGAGGACGCAGGCCGGTGCGGGGGCGGTCAGTGCCGGGCGGGATGGAAGACGAACCGCCGGTCGGCCGGTGAGTAGCCGCTGAGGGTCACCATGGGGCCGTGGGTCGGCAGGGACGGGTCGGGGAAGTCGGCCGGCACCGGCCGCCGGCCCTCGGGCCGCCGGTCCACCGTCGGGAACTCCACCGGGAACGGCGCACCCCGCTCGATCTGCCGCTGGTAGAACTCCAGCCACCTCGCGTTGTCGAAGGCCACGGCGGCGACGACACGGCCCTGATGCCCGTACACCCCGACGAAGCGGCGCTCGGCCGGCGAACCCTGCGTGATCATCAGCTGGTCGGCCATCGGCGGCACCCCGACCGACTTGATGTTGACCCCGAACATCGACGACCAGAACGCCGGCATCCACAGGTGCGGGCGCCGCTCGGCGGCCGGGCAGATCATGTTGTGCGCCGCGGTCTCCGCCTGGGCGACGGCGTTGCCCCAGTGCTCCAGCGAGAGGAACTGGTAGCCGAACAGCGCGTGCGGGGAGCGCGCCACGTCGCCGGCCACGAAGACGTCGTCCGTGACGATGCCCCGGAAGTCGAACGCACGGCAGCCCGCGTCGCAGGCGATGCCCCGGGGCCCGGCGCCCAGCCCCGACCCGGCCAGCCACTCGGTGTTGCGCAGCGAACCCAGCGAGACCACGACCACGTCCGCCTCGACGACGCTCTCGTCGGACAGGTGGACCGCCCGCACCCTGCCGGCCGAGTCGCCCTCCAGCGAGGTCACCGTGACACGGGTGCGCAGGTCCACGCCGTTCTCGGTCTGCAGATCGGCCGCGACCGCGCCGACGACACCGCCGAGCGCGCCCACCAGCGGCGCGCCCGCCCGCTCCGCCACGGTCACGGGGACGCCTCTCTCCCGGCACGCGGAGGCGACCTCCGAACCGGCGAACCCCGCCCCGATCACGAACACCCGGCGCGGACCCGCCTTCAGCCGGCGGACGAGGTCCGCTGCGTCCTGCCGGGTGCGCAGCAGGCAGACGCCGTCCAGCCGGGCCTCCTCCTCCTTCGGCCACGGCCGGGCGCGGACGCCGGTCGCGATGAGCAGCCGGTCGTACTCCACCTCGTCCCCGTCGGCCAGCCGGACCCGTGCGGCCGCCAGGTCCAGCCCGGTCGCCGCGACGCCCAGGCGCCACTCGGCGTCGATCTCCCGGCGGCGGGGCAGCTCGGTGTGGTGCGGCGACGCCATGCCCAGCAGCACGGCCTTGGACAGCGGCGGCCGGTCGTACGGCGCGTACGGCTCCTCGCCGATCATGGTCAGTTCGCCGGTGAAGCCCTCCGCCCGCAGGGTCTCGGCCGCGCGCAGCCCGGCCAGCGAAGCGCCCACGATCACGATGCGGCCCGCACGCCGCAGCCGTTCCACGGAGTCAACGGCCATCGGACGCCTCCGGGAGGCGGCCGGGCGCCGTTCCGCCCGTGGAACCGGGAAGGGGACCGGTGCCGTCCAGGCCCTCGGCCGTGATCGCCTGCACCGGGCACGCGGCGACGGCACGCGCCAGCCGCTCCCGCTGCTCGTCGCCGGGGTGCGGGTCGTAGAGCAGCGCCTCCTCGCCGTGCATGGTGAAGACGTCCGGGGCGAGGAACGCGCACTGCGCGTAGCCCTGGCACCTGTTGAGATCGACGACGAGCCTCATCGACGCTCCGCCCTTCCGGTGGCCCGTCCGGTTTCGCGCGCGCGTGCGGCTCCGGACTGCGGTCGTCCCCCGGCCAGCATGCGAGCCGCTGGGAGGCGCCCGCGCGCCGGGCACGCCGATCGAGTGAGCCACCGCCGGCGGCGCTGATGTCGTCCGGGTGCTGCCGCCCGGGTCGCCGCCGCGGCGTGCCACCGCGTGGAGGCATCCGCCGAGCGGGTGCAATCGAGGCGAGGGCTCCCTTCCGGCACGACCGCGTGCGGAGGGACGGGGCGGCATCTGTGGACACCGGTTACGCCACCGGTGAGGTCCACGCGGCCGTCGCCGCCCGCTTCCCCGACGAGCGCCGGGGCGTCCCCGACGACCCCGCCCGCCTCATCGCCTGGCAGGCCACCGACGAGGCGGGCCGGACCAACGGCGAGGTCGTCGACTCCGAGGATGGTCACCGGCGTTGGGCCGTGCGGATGACCCGGTCGCGGTCACCGCGTCCGGACGGCCTCCGCGGGCGGCGGGGCCCGGTCCCGTGCGTCAGAGCCGGGACAGCTCGTCCACCAGGTCGTCCAGGCCCAGCGCCCCCTGCGACAGCGCCGCCATGTGCCACGCCTTCAGGTCGAACGCGTCGCCGTGCCGCTCGCGCGCCCTCTCCCGGCCCAGCAGCCATGCCCGCTCGCCCAGCTTGTAGCCGATCGCCTGGCCCGGGATCGTCAGGTAGCGGGTCAGCTCGCTGTCCACGAAGTCCGCGGGCCGGCTGCAGTGCGCGCCGAAGAACTCCTGGGCCAGCTCCGGAGTCCACCGCTCACCGGGGTGGAACGGCGAGTCCGCGGGGATCTCCAGCTCCAGGTGCATGCCGATGTCCACGATCACCCGGACCGCCCGCATCATCTGCGCGTCCAGGTAGCCGAGCCGCTCCTCCGGGCCCGTGAGGTAGCCCAGCTCGTCCATCAGCCGTTCCGCGTACAGCGCCCATCCCTCGGCGTTCGCGCTGACCCGGCCGACCGTCGCCTGGTAGCGGGAGAGGTCCTCCGCCACGTGCGCCCACTGCGCCAGCTGCAGGTGGTGCCCCGGCACGCCCTCGTGGTACCAGGTGGAGACCAGGTCGTAGACCGGGAACCGGGTCTGTCCCATCGTCGGCAGCCAGGTGCGGCCCGGACGGGAGAAGTCCTCCGACGGCGGCGTGTAGTAGGGGGCCGCCGCGCTGCCGGGGGGAGCGATGCGGGACTCCACCCTCCGCACCCGCTCGGCGAGATCGAAGTGCGTGCCGTCGAGGTCCGCGACGGCCTTGTCCATGAGGTCCTGGAGCCACTGCCGGACCTCCTCCACGCCCTCGATGTGCCGCCCGTGCTCGTCCAGGTGCGCGAGGGCGGCCCACGGCGTCCTCGCGCCGGGCAGGACCTTCTCCGCCTCCTGCCTCATCTCGGCGAGGAGCCGGTGGAACTCCGCCCAGCCGTAGGCGTACGCCTCGTCCAGGTCGAGGTCGGTGCCGTTGAAGTAGCGGGCCCAGCGGGCGTACCGCTCCCGGCCGACCACGTTCGGGGCGCCCTCGACCGCAGGCGCGTACACGTCCCGCAGCCAGTCCCGCAGCCGGGTCAGGGCGCCGGTCGCCGCACGCGCCGCCTCGTCCAGTGCGGTCCGCAGCGCCTGCGGGCCGGTGGCGGCGAAGTCCTCGAACCAGCCGCGGCCCGAGCCGTCGGTGTCGGTCCACTCCGTCAGCTGGCCGATGAAGGCCGCGGTCGGCCGGGGCGCCGCCAAGAGCCCGCGCTCGAGACCGAGTTCGAGCGAGGCGCGGTATCCGGCGAGCGCGTCCGGCACCGCGCGCAGCCGCTCGGCGATCGCCGCCCAGTCCTCGTGCGTCCGCACCGGCATGACCGTGAACACGTCCCGCACCGCGTGACCCGGTGTGCGCATGTTGCCGACCGCGCGCAGGTGCTCGCCCGCCTCGTGGACGGCGAGTGCGGCGGTCAGCCGCTCCCGCAGCAGCCGCCCGCAGCGCCGTTCCACGCCGCTGTCCGCGCCGGGCTGCCGCTCCGCCTCGGCGAGCCGGGCGAGTGCTGTCCGCGCCAGCCGGGCGACGGCCTCCTGCCCGGCCGGGGAGTAGTCGGGCAGTCTCCCGGCGCTCTCCCGCACGCCGAGGTACGTACCCAGGACCGGGTCGAGGGCGATCAGGTCGTCCACGTACGCGTCGGCGACCTGACGGGGCAGGGGGCTCTTGGTGTCAGACATGCGGCCCATCCTGGTACGGGAGGATCTCCGCGTCACCCGCGCGTGGAGCGATTCAGCTGTGGGCGTGGCCGGGAGGCAGCAGGGGCCCGCACTCCCACTGCTGGAAGATCAGCCGGGTCTCCACCCGGGCCACCTCGCGCCGCGCCGTGAACTCGTCCAGCACCAGCCGCTGCAGATCGGCCATGTCCGCGACGGCCACATGCACCAGATAGTCGTCGGGACCGGTCAGGTGGAACACCGTCCGCGCCTCCCGCAGTGCCCGGATCCGTTCCACGAACGGCCCGACCAGCTCCCGGCGGTGCGGCCGCACCTGCACCGACAGCAGAGCCTGGAGCCCGCGCCCGAGCTTGGCCGGATCGAGCCGCAGCCGATGACCGAGGATGACGCCGGAGCGGCGCAGCCGGGTCACCCGGTCCAGACACGTCGACGGCGCCACGCCCACCTGCGCGGCGAGATCGCGGTAGGTGGTCCGGGCGTCGTTCTGCAGCAGCCGCAGCAGATGCAGATCGACCGGATCCAGTACGACGGATTCGGTCATGGGCCGAACGTAGCACGGGGTCCGGCCCCCGGTAACCGTCCGATGTTCACCCTTCCCGCATGGACGCAGCGAGCACCGGTGCCCACGACGACGTGCGCACCGCATCAAGAGCCCTGGCCACCGAGGCCGTGCACGCCGGCCGCGACGACCTGGCCCGGCAGGGACTGCACGCCCCGCCGATCGACCTGTCCACCACCTACCCCTCCTACGACAGCCGTGCCGAGGCCGCCCGCATCGACGCCTTCGCGGCCGACGGCGCCGACCCGGCCGGGCCGCCGGTCTACGGCCGCCTCGGCAACCCGACCGTCGCCCGCTTCGAGAGGGCCCTCGCCCGCCTGGAGGGCACCGAGTCCGCGGTGGCCTTCGCCAGCGGCATGGCCGCGCTCAGCGCCGTCCTCCTCGCCCGGACCGCCCTGGACCTGCGGCACGTCGTCGCCGTACGCCCCCTGTACGGCTGCAGCGACCACCTGCTGACCGCGGGGCTCCTCGGCACGGAGGTCACCTGGACCGACCCGGCCGGCATCGCCGACGCGCTGCGCCCGGACACCGGCCTGGTGATGGTGGAGTCCCCGGCCAACCCGACGCTCGCCGAACTCGACCTGCGGGCGGTCGCCCACGCCTGCGGCTCGGTGCCGCTGCTCGTCGACAACACCTTCGCCACGCCCGTGCTGCAGCGCCCGGCCGGGCAGGGCGCCCGGCTGGTGCTGCACAGCGCCACCAAGTACCTCGGCGGCCACGGCGACGTGCTGGCCGGGGTGGTCGCCTGCGACGAGGAATTCGCCGGCCGGCTGCGGCGGATACGGTTCGCCACCGGGGGAGTCCTGCATCCGCTGGCCGGCTACCTGCTGCTCAGGGGGCTGGCCACGCTTCCGGTGCGGGTCCGGGCGGCCTCCGCGAACGCCGCCGAACTGGCCCGCCGGCTCGCCGCCGACCCGCGTGTGGCCCGCGTCCGCTATCCGCGGCTCGGCGGCGCGATGGTCGCCTTCGAGGTGCACGGGGACCCGCACGAGGTCGTCTCCCGGGTCCGGCTGGTCACCCCCGCGGTGAGCCTGGGCAGCGTCGACACGCTCATCCAGCACCCGGCGTCCATCAGCCACCGCATCGTGGACGCCGCGGACCGGCGCGGGGCGGGGGTGAGCGACCGGCTGCTGCGGCTCTCCGTGGGGCTGGAGGACGTCGAGGACCTGTGGGCCGACCTGGACCGGGCGCTGGGCGCGCGGCAGCGGCCGGCCGGGACACCGGCGCGGCCGCGGCGGACGGCACGCTGACGGCCCGGCCGCCGGCGCCGTCACGGGGAAGCGGCGGGTCCTCCGGCGCCGTCGCCGGCGCCGCCGCGGGCCGCCGCTCCTTCGGGCGCCGGGCCCGCCGGTCTCAGCCGGCGTGCGGGGGCCGTGCCTGCGGGGCGGCGGTCGCCGGGGCGGTGTCCAGCCGGGCCGTGATGACCAGCGTGCCCTCCTCGACCTGGTAGTCCAGGGGCAGCCCGAGGCCGCGCATCGCGGCGACCATGCCGGTGTTCGCGGCCTGCGTCACGGCGTACACGCTCTCGCAGCCCGCCTCCACGGCCATCGCGACCAGCCGGCCGAGCAGTTCGCCGCCGACGCCGCGCCGCTGCCAGTCGTCCTCGACCAGCAGGGCGACCTCCGTCTCGTCGCCGTCCCACAGCAGGTGCCCGAGGCCCACGATGCGGCCGGAGGCGGTCTGCGCGGCCAGTGTCCGGCCGAAGCGGGGGCTGAGCAGGTGGTTCAGATAACGGTCCGCGTCGCCGACCGGGCCGTGGTAGCGCAGGCCGAGGGTGCGCGGGGAGCACCGCTCGTGCATCGCCCTGGCCGCGGCGAGGTCCCCGCTGCCGGCCCGGCGGACGGCGATGTCGTTGCCCTCGGGCAGCGTCAGCACGTCCCGGCCGCTCGGGATCCGCGGCCCGAGCCGGCTGTCCAGCTCCACCAGCGCCCGGGCCCGGGCGAACTCGGTGGGTGTGAACGGCAGATAGGGCCGCTCCACGGTGAGCACACCGCCCTCCGGGGCCCGCAGCCGCAGCACGGTGTCCTCCAGGACGCCCTCCTCCGGCACCGGCTCCGGACCGCGTCCGCCGCCGGCCGGAACGGCGGGAAGCGTGCGGATCGTGCAGCGGCCCAGCAACTGACGCAGGGCAAGAGGCAGTTCGGCGGCGTCGAGGGCGGTGCGGGTGGCCAGGCCGAGCACCCGGGTGGGCGCGTCGACCAGGTCGTGGGCGTCGGCCCGCTCGATCCAGGTGCCCGTGCCTCCGGCGAGCGCGACCGCCCGGGTGATCCCCGCCGCCGTCAGCGCGTCCGGCGCCCGCAGCAGGAACTCGTCCACGGTGCCGTCGGCCAGCGGGTGCGTCTGCAGGCTGAGGATGTCCACCCGCTGCTCGGCCAGCGCCGTGCACAACGCGGCCAGCGAGCCCGGCGCGTCCCGCACCGTCGTGCGCATCCGCCACAGCGTGCCGACGCCGGCCGCCTCCCCGGCGCCGGGCTGTGCGGAGGGCCCGGCCGGCCGCGTCCCCGCGGCCCGCCGGGCGCCGGTATCACCGCTGGGCGGTGCGTGTCCGTGGCGTCGTGACCACCACACGTGGAAGGCCGCCGTCGCGGCCAGCACGATCGCGGAGATCACCAGCAGGGCCGGGCCGTCCGGGCCGTGCCCGATCAGGTTCGCCACGGCGTCCGCCACCGCGACCGCCGTGAAGAGGGCGGCGAGTTCGACGACGTCCCGCCGCCAGTGGTGCGCGGGCCGGCCGTGCCTGGCCCGGGTCACATCGGACATGTCTGGAGTCATGCAGCCACTGTGGAGGAGCGGTGTTGCGTGATCACGAACTGATTGTGACCGATGGGTAAAGCATGCTCCGCCCCATTTGTTGCCGTTTCTACCGTCAACGGCAGGCGGCAGGCGGCAGGCGGCAGGCGGCAGGCGGCAGGCGGCCGGGCCGGCTGCGGCGTCCGCGTGAACGGTACCGCGCCGTCCCGCTCCCGCGCCCGGACCGTCCTCTCGGCCGTCACCCCGGCCCTCACCCCGGCCCTCACCCCGGGCCGTTCCGGCGGTGTCACCCCGGCCGTTCCGCAGGTGTCACGCCGGCCGTGACTCCAGCGGCGACCCGGCGGGTCCGCTCAGCGGCTGCCGTCCAGGATGACGCGGGCGACCAGCGCCGGGTCGTCGCTCATCGGGCAGTGGCCGCAGCCGGGCAGGCGCACCAGCCGGGCGTGCGGGATCAGCTGCTTGGCCCGGACGCCCTGGCGGCGCACCAGGATCCGGTCCCGGGTGCCCCAGGCCACCGTGACCGGCAGGCCCGGCAGGCTGTCGGTGAACCGGACGGCGACGCCCGCACGCAGGGTCGCCTCGAAACCGGTGGCCCCCACGAGCGCGAGCGTCTCGGCGACCACCGCTTCCGGGGAACGGCGCGCGGGGCGGGCGTAGATGGTGCTGGTCAGCGCGGTCCGGCCGGCCGCCGTGCCCGCCAGCCGCTCCACCAGCGGCAGCGGGAGCCGCTGGGCGATGCCCCGCATCGCGAGCAGCACCGTGAAGGCGTACCGGCGCTCGGCCTCCGTCCAGAAACCGGCCGGGGAAAGGGCCGTGACGGACCGTACGCGTTTCTCGCGGCCCAGTTCCAGGGCGAGCAGGCCGCCCAGCGAGTTCCCCGCGACGTGCGGGCGGTCCAGCTCCAGCGCCTCGAACAGGCCGCCGAGCACCAGGTGGGTGGTGCGCAGGTCGTAGGCCAGGCCGTCCGGCAGGCCGGGGGAGGCGCCGAAGCCCGGCAGATCGACGGCGATCACGTCGCGCTCGGTGGCGAGGATGTCCACGACCGGGTCCCAGGCCTGCCGGTGGTGGCCGATGCCGTGCAGCAGGACCAGCGGTTCGCCGCGTCCGGTGCGCGCGTAGGACACGGTCACGTCGCTCGGGCCGTGCGGGGCGGGGACCTCGAAGGAGACGGTGGCGGACATGGGGATGCTCCTCGTCTGGGCTGCTGACGGACGGGGTAGACAGCTTGTCAGCAATTGCTACCAACGGGTAGCCCCCGGTGTCACCCCGCGTGCCGCCGCGCCGCCCCCGGCCCAAGGCCCCCGGCCGGGGTACGCTCCCTGGCCGGCGTACGGCCTCAACCGGCCCGGCGCACCTCCACGTTGAAGTCGGCCCCGCCGAAACGGCCGGACAGGGCGAGCCACAGCGGCAGATACATCTCCACCGCCCGCGCCGCACGGATGCCGCCCAGGTCCAGCACCCGCCCGGCCGGCCACCCGAACTCCCCGAGCAGCTCCGTCACCTGCTCCTTGGCCCCCGCGTCCTCCCCGCACACGAACACCTGGTGCTCGCCCGGCACCCGGCCCGGGTCCACCATCACCCGGCAGTTGACGGTGTTCAGCGCCTTCACCACCCGCACGTGCGGGAAGGCCCGCTGGATCCGCTCGCCCACGCTGTCCGACTCCACCGGGTCCAGCCGCGGCCACCCGTCCTCGAACGCCAGCGGATTGGACACGTCCACCAGCACCTTGCCGTCCAGTCGCTCCGCGCCGGCCGCCCGCAGCGCGTCCAGCGCCACCCGGCCGCCCACCGCGTTGACGACCACCTCGCCCGCCGCTGCCGCCTCCGCGAACGTGCCCGCACGGGCACGGCCGGCCGCGGCCGTGGCCCACCCCAGCGCCACCGGGTTGTCCCGGGAGCGCGACCCGAGGGTCACCTCGTGCCCCAGCTCCAGCAGTCTGCCGCCCAGTGTGCGGCCCACCTCGCCCGTGCCCAGCACCGCGTACCGCATCGGCCACCTCCGGGTCGTCCGCCGCCGCCCGCCGGCGGTCCGCGGTCATTGTGATCCGCACCCCTGCCGGAGCTGGTTATTCCGGGTGGACACCGGCGGGTGTGTCGGATGGGATGGAACCGTGACCGCAGACCTCGCCACCGACGTCTTCGAAGAGCACCGGCCCTTCCTCATGGGCGTCGCCTACCGCATGCTCGGCCGCGTCGCCGACGCAGAGGACGTGGTCCAGGACGCCTGGCTGCGCTGGTACCGGGCCGACCGCACCGAGGTCCGCGAACCGCGCGCCTACCTGGTGCGCGTCACCACCCGCCTGGCCATCGACCGGCTGCGCCAGGTGCGGTCGCGCGGCGAGGCGTACGTCGGGCCGTGGCTGCCCGAGCCGTACCTCACCGAGTTCGGCGACACCGCCCCGGACTCCGCGGACCGCGCCGTGCTCGCCGACACCGTCTCCCTGGCCGTCCTCGTGGTCCTGGAGTCGCTCTCGCCGCTGGAGCGGGCGGTCTTCGTGCTCAGGGAGGCGTTCGGCTACCCCTACGCCGAGATCGCCGCCACGCTGGACCGCGGCGAGGCGGCGGTACGGCAGCTCGCCGGCCGGGCCCGCCGGCACGTGGCGGAGCGGCGCCCGCGCTACGAGGTCGACCCCGCCCGGCGCCGGGACCTGACCGAGCGGTTCATCGCCGCCGCGGTCGACGGCGACCTGGCGGGGCTGATGTCCCTGCTCGCCCCGGACGTCCGGCTGGTCGGCGACAGCGGCGGCAAGGCCAAGGCGCCGCTGCGGACCCTGCACACCGCCGACAAGGTCGGCCGGTTCCTCGTCGGCGTCGCGCGCTCCGGCCTCGCGGGCCTCACCCTGCGGCTCATCGAGGCCAACGGCGGCCCGGCCGTGCTGGTCCTCGCCGGCGACAAGCCCGACACCCTGTTCCAGCTGGACATCGCCGACGGGCGGGTCACGTCCGTGTACGTCATCCGCAACCCCGACAAGCTGCGGACCCTCACCGGCCGCTGAGCCGCACCCGGCGCGCCCCGTCGTACGACGGGGGCTTTGCCGCGATGTCACGCGCACCCCCGCGTACGAACGCTTCATGAACGCTCTGCGTCCGGCCTCCCGTGCGCTCCCCGAACCCCGAGGATTGGTCTTGACCAAGGGTGACGGCCGCCCTATGGTCGCAGAGAAGTGCAACAACCTTTAATAAACAAGGGCGCCGAAAACCGCCGGACCACGGCTCTTGCGGAGGACAGGGTGGGGACCACGCAGCTGGAATCGGTACCGGAACCGAAGTACTGGCATCTCAAGACCGTGCTCACCGAGGCACTCGACTCCGAGTTCTCGGTCGGCGAGATCCTGCCCAACGAGCGTGACCTCGCCGCCCGCTTCGGCGTGGCCCGCGCCACGCTCCGCCAGGCCCTCGAACAGCTGGAGCTGGAGGGCAGGCTGCAGCGCCGCCGCGGTGTGGGCACGACCGTCGCGCCCCCGCGCATGGGCGTGGCCGTCGGCACCCGGCAGCACGCCTGGCCCGGCGCCGCCGGGGACGCCTGGCAGCCCGTCGACAGCGTGCCGGCGACACCGCCCGCCGCCGTCGCCGCGGCCCTGGAGACCGGCCTGGACGAACCCGTCCACACCGTGCGCCGCTCCCGCACCTCCCACGGCCAGCAGGTCGCCACGGAGCTGCTCTACATCCCGGCGGCCTCGGTGCCCGGCCTGACCGCGATCGACGCCCCGTCCGGGCCGGCACGCGCGCGTGCGGTGCTGCGGGAACTGCAGCACCTGCCGCTGGAGGGGGAGGACCGCGCCGTCGAACTGGGCTCCGCCCGCGCGGACGACGCCAAGGCACTCGACCGGCTCCCCGGCTCGCCCGTCCTCGTCGTCACCACCCGCTTCTTCGCCCAGGGCCGCACCGCGGCGCTCTCGGTGGCGACGTACCGCGCCGACACCTGCCGGCTGACCTTCGGCGAAACGGCCGACGTCGAGATACACCACGACCCCCACCGCAAGGCCTCCTGACACCACACACCCACCGCTGACCGAGCGGCGTCGGGTCTAGGGCTGGGCGTCGTCGTCGCCGGAGTCGGGCACGTCGGCGGACAGCAGGTGTTCGGCGCCGTGTTCGAGGGCCTTGGCTGTCTTGACGGAGCGGGGGAGCATGGTCTTCTCGTAGGCGCGGACGGCGTCGCCGACGGTGGCGGCGTTCGCGAGGGCGAGCGCGAGTTCGCTGGCGTCGAGCATGGCGAGGTTGACGCCGACGCCGAGCGGGGGCATGAGGTGGGCGGCGTCGCCGAGCAGGGTCACCGTCGCGTTGTGTTCCCAGGTGTGCGGGACCGGGAGGGCGAGGATCGGGCGGTCGATGTAAGGGCCGTCGTTCTCGGTGATCATCCGGCGCATTCGGGGCGACCAGTGGGCGTACTCGTCGCGGAGCACGGCGCGGATGCCGTCGGTGTCCTCGGCGGTCAGCCCGTGGGTGCTGATCCAGTCGGCCGGGACGCGTCGGATTATGTAGACGCGGATGTGGTTCCCGCTGTTGCGCTGGGCGAACAGGGCGCGTTCGCCGTCGGCTGCGTGGGCGCTGCCCGAACCGACCAGCTCGGCGATCTCGGGGTGCCGGTTCTCGACGTCGGAGAACCAGGCTTCCAGGAAGCTGACCCCGGTGTACTCGGGGACAGCGGGGGACACGGCCGGGCGCACCCGGGAGAAGGCGCCGTCGGCGCCGATGACCAGATCGGTCTCGATGCTCGTGCCGTCGGCGAAGTGCAATCGCCGCGGCCCGTCGGCGGGTCCGCTGACCCTGTCGAGGGCGCGGCCCCAGCGCATGGTTCCCGGCCGCAGGGAGTCGAGCAGCAGGTTGCGCAGTTGGCCGCGGTCGATCTCCGGCTTGAAGAGCTCGTCGGGCGCCGGGAGTTCATGGAATGTGATCGTGCCGGTGGGATCCATCTGGCGCATTTCCTGCCCTTCGGGGCGGGCGAGGGCGAAGAACTCGTCGAGCAGGCCGGCTTCGCGCAGGGCGATCTGGCCGTTGTCGGCGTGCAGGTCGAGGGAGCCGCCCTGGTTGCGGGCGTCGGGGCCCGGGTCGCGGTCGTAGACGGTGACCGCAATGCCGCGCTGCTGGAGGATGCGGGCGCAGGTCAGTCCGCCGGGTCCGGCGCCGATGATGCTGATGCGGGCGTCGGCGGGATGTGGGGAGTTCATGGTCGTCCCTATCGGTCGGCGAAGAGGAGGCATCGGGCGAACGGAGCGGGGCGGGGCGCTCCCGGTGCTGGCCCCGGTCATGGAGACGCCTCGCGTGTCGCCTCGCCGGGCAGGGCGGCGACGGGTGGTGCGGTGCGGGTGATGACGGTGCCGGGACGTATGTGCCGCTCAGGTGCCCACAACCGTCATGGAATCAGAACAAGCAAAAAACTGCAACGACTCTACTTAGCGATTGGTTCGACTGTCGGATACGCTCTGGACATGACCGTGCCCCCCGTCAGCCGCCGCGACCGCAAGAAGGCGGCCACCCGGCAGGCGATCGCCGACGCCGCACTGCAGCTCTTCCTGGAGCATGGCTACGATCAAGTAGGCATCCGTGACATCGCCGACGCCGCCGACGTGTCGACCGCCACGGTCTTCAAGCACTTCAGCGGCAAGGAAGCCCTGGTGTTCGATCAGGACAAGGACAGGGAGTCAGAACTGATCGCCGCGGTGCGGCAGCGACCCTCCGGTCAGAGCATCCTCGACGCCCTCCGGCATCACCTCCTCGACACCTGGCCCTCGGTCGAGGCACATCCTCAGGCGGCGGAGTTCACCAACCTGGTGAACTCCACGCCGGCGCTGCGGGCGTACGCCGAACGCATGTGGACCCGGTACACCGACAGCCTCAGCGCAGCCATCGCCGACGAGATCGGCGTGGACCACGACGACCTCGCATGTGCGGCCCTTGCTCGATTCGTACTCGACATCCCGGCCCTCGCTCGCGGTCGGCAGGACCGCCGAGCCGCCATCGAGGCGATCTTCGACCTCCTCACACACGGCTGGGAACCACCCAACAAGCCGCCCGCGCCGTAGCCCCCACCCTGCGTTTCGGCCGCAGTCACCCCTCGGCCCGGGACCGAGAAATGACATCCCCTCATCCCGAGGGGAGCACCTCAGCCCCCCACGCACGCGCACCCGCACCCCCGTTGCCGAGCGCACTTCCCAGCGGGGGCCGGCGCAACCCCCTCAGGGGCGCGGGGAACTGCGCGCTCAGCCCGCATCCGCCCGCACCCGGCGCAGAAGGCGCACCCCGCGCCCCGTACCCCCGCCACCCCGCAGGGGATCAGCGGTGTGCGGCCACGGCGAACAGCTGCTCCTCCACATGGTCCAAGGCCAGCCGCAGCGCCCCCGTGGCCACGGCCGCCTCACCCAGCACCGACAGCGTCACCCGAGGCGGCCGCAGGCAGTAGCGCGCCAGTTCACGCCGCAGCGGCTCCAGCACGCCGTCCAGCCCGGCGGCCCAGCCGCCGACCACGACCAGCTCCGGATCGAGCGCCAGCACCAGCGCGGCCACGTCGTGCACGAGCCGCTGGATGAACCGCGCGACGGCCGCCAGGGCCCGCGGGTCACCTTGCCGCGCCAGTGCGAACACCTCGGCGACGGCCTGTTCGTCCAGCGGGTGCAACGGCTTGTCGGTGGTGGACAGCAACGCCTCCGGCGTCGCCTCCCGGCCCAGCAGATGCAGCGCGCCGATCTCCCCGGCCGCCCCGCCGTAGCCCCGGTGCAGCCGTCCGCCGATCAGCGAACCGGCCCCCGGGCTCAGTCCCGCCAGGACGAACACCACGTCGTCCGAGTCGGCCGCCGCACCCTTCCAGTGCTCGGCGACGGCGGCCGCGTTGGCGTCGTTCTCCACCAGCACCGGGCACCGGAAGGAACGGCTCAGCCGCTCCCCGAGCCGCAGGCCGGTCCACTGCGGCAGGGCCGTGCTCAGCCGCACCGTGCCGTCGGCCTCCACGATGCCCGGCGTGCCCACGCCGACCGCCCGCAGCGAGCCGCGTGCGACCCCGGCCCGGCGCAGCAGTTCGGCGGCCGCGCCGCGCAACCGGTCCAGCCGCTCGTCGGCCGGGGCCGTCTCGTCGACCTCCCTGGCCTGCGCGCCCAGCACCCGCCCGTCGAGGTCGGACAGGAGCGCGGCGACCCGGTGCGGCCCGACCTCCAGGCCCAGCAGGTGCCCCGCCTCCGCCCGGAACCGGTACCGGCGGGCGGGCCGTCCCTGCCGGCGCGTGCCGCCCCCGTCGGCCGCCGCCTCCACGACGAGGCCGCCGTCGACGAGTCCTTCCACGACCCCTTCGACGGTCGGCCGGGACAGTCCGGTGACGCGGGCGATCTCGGTGAGCGTCGCCCGGTCCGTCGCGCGCAGGGCGTGCAGCACCACCGCGGAGTTGATCCTTCGCAGCAGCGAGGGATCGCCACCGGTCAGCTGCCCCACCGTCCGTCCTTCCAGCTCGCAGACGTGTTGGCCGGATGCTACTCGGCCACGCCCACCCCGGCGAGTGCCGGGTTCCGCCGGCCGGCCCCCGGTCAGCCCGGCTCCACGAACCCCGACTCGTAGGCCGCGATCACCGCCTGCGTGCGGTCCCGCGCGCCCAGCTTGGCCAGGACGGCGCTCACGTGCGACTTCACCGTCTCCGCGCCGACGACCAGCCGGGCGGCGATCTCCGCGTTCGACAGCCCCCGCGTCATCAGCCGCAGCACCTCCGCCTCCCGCTCCGTCAGCCGGGCCCGCTCCAGCGCGGCCCGCGCGGGGCGGCCGCCGTCGCCGTACCGGGCGGCGAGGCGCCGTACGGAGGCGGGGAACAGCAGCGACTCGCCCTCCGCCACCAGCCGCACCGCGTGCACGATCTCCGCCGGCCGGGCCCGCTTCAGCAGGAAGCCGTCGGCGCCCGCCCGCAGCGCCTCGTACACGAGCTCGTCGTCCTCGAACGTGGTCACCACGAGGATCTTCGGCGGCTCGGGGACCGTGCGCAGCACCGCGCGTGTGGCCTCGATGCCGTCCATGAGGGGCATCCGCACGTCCATGGCGACCACGTCCGGCCGTAGCCGCCGGACCAGCGGGATGACCGCCGCGCCGTCGGCGGCCTCGCCGGCCACCTCGATGTCCGGCTGCGCCTCCAGCACGGCACGCAGCCCCGCGCGGACCAGGGGTTCGTCGTCGACGACGAGCACGGTGACGGGCATCCGGCCAGCGTAGATCAGCCGAGCGGCAGCTCCGCGCGCACCTGCCAGTCGCCTTCGTGGGGGCCGCCGCGGGCGGTGCCGCCGAGCAGCGCGGCCCGCTCCCGTATGCCGCGCAGGCCGCTGCCCCGGCCGGGGCCGGGTGTCGTGCCGGGCAGCGGATTGCGGACCTCCAGCGCGAGCAGGCCGCCGTCGACCGCGACCCGGACGCGCACCGGCACGGCTCCCGCGTGCCGCAGCACGTTGGTCAGTGCCTCCTGAAGGATGCGGTACCCCTCCCGGGACACCGGCCCCGGCACGGCCTCGACCGCACCCGTCACCTCGGCTTCGACCGCCGCCCCGGCGGCCCGCGCCGACTCCAGCAGCCGCCCCGCGTCGGCCAGGGTGGGCCGCGCGCTCACCGGCTGCTCGGCCTCCCGCAGCACGCCCAGCACCCGCTCCAGGTCCTCCAGCGCGGCCCGGCCGGTCTCCTCGACGGCGCTCAGCGCCCGGTCGGTGAACTCCGGATCGCGGGCCGCGCGCGCGGCGCCTGCCTGCAGCACCGCGACCGTCAGGGCGTGCCCGATCGAGTCGTGCAACTCCCGCGCGATCCGCGTGCGTTCCAGCAGCCGCTCGGTGCGCTCCTCCAGCACCGCAAGCCGCTCGGCGGCCGACGGCCCGAGCAGCCGGCGCGCACCGGTGGTGATCATGGCGCCCAATGCGACGACCACGCCGTACAGGGCGAGCAGGGGCAGCGGCGCCAGCAGCGCCCAGGCGCGGTGCGGCGGCAGCCGGTCCAGCAGCGGGACCCCGGCCGGTTCCTCCCCCCACGCGCAACGCGCGAGCTCCCAGCAGAGGATGGGCAGCCACACCGAGGCGAACGCGGTGGCCCAGCCGAGCAGCATGCGCAGCTCCAGCCACAGCAGCGTACGCAGCCGGTCCCGCCAGGTCGCCGACGGCGTCTCGGAGATGCCCGGTTCCGGCTCGCCGGGCGTGAGCAGCAGCCGCGCCTGCACGCCCTCGGCGGTGCGCACCGCGGGCACCAGGCCGAGCGGGACGAGCAGCAGCGCGGGCACCCAGGGGGTCGACACGTCGATCAGGAGCCAGACGCTGACCGCCAGCGCCGGCACCCACAGGTGCAGCAGGCGGGTGTACGTCGTCCCACGCAGCAGCGGGCGCAGAAAGCGGGCCATGAGCTCATCGTCGCAGGCGGGAGCGACGGCACACCTCCCCCGCAGGGGGGACACGGTCTCCACCGGCGGGGGAGGAGCCGGCCCCCTCGTGCGGCCAGGCTGGTGCCATGACCAGCATCGACGTACGAGACCTCAGCAAGGACTACGGCGGCCGGCGGGCCGTGGACCAGCTCACCTTCCGCGTGCACCCGGGCCGGGTCACCGGCTTCCTCGGCCCCAACGGCGCCGGCAAGTCCACCACCCTGCGCCTCGTCCTCGGCCTCGACCGGCCCACCGCCGGCGCCGCGACCGTCGGCGGCCGGCCCTACCGCGAACTGTGCGACCCGCTGCGCCGGGTGGGCTCCCTGCTGGACGCCCGCGCCGCACACGGCTCCCGCACCGCCCGCGACCATCTGCGGGTCCTCGCCGCGAGCAACCGCATCCCGCCCGGTCGCGTCGACGCCGTCCTGGAGGAGACCGGACTCGCCCCGGTGGCCCGGCGCCCGGTGCGGACGTACTCCCTCGGCATGCGCCAGCGGCTCGGCATCGCCGCGGCCCTGCTCGGCGACCCCGAGGCCGTCCTGCTCGACGAACCCGCCAACGGCCTCGACCCCGAAGGCATCGTCTGGATCCGCACGCTGCTGCGCCGGCTCGCCGGGGAAGGCCGCACGGTCCTGGTGTCCAGCCACCTCATGGGCGAGACCGCCGCGTTCGCCGACCATCTGCTGATCCTCGGCCGCGGCCGGCTGCTCGCGGACACGCCGGTCGAAGACTTCATCCACGCCCGCGTACGGCCCCGGGTCCGTATCCGCACCACCGAGCCCGCCGCCCTCGGCGACCTCCTCGCCCGGCACCGCCACGACGCCTCACGGGACGCGGACGGCGCCTGGACCGTCCGGCACGCACGCGCGGACGACATCGGCCGGCTGATGTCCGAGGCGGGCCTGCCCGTCCTGGAACTCGCCCCCCGGGAGGCCACCCTGGAGGAGGCCTATCTCGATCTCACCGCGGCCGAGGCCGAGTTCGCCGCGCCGGCCGAGGAGGACTGACCATGCCCTTCGCACCCGTGCTCCACGCCGAACTGCTCAAGATCCGCACGCTGCGCTCCCTGCTGGGCGCCCTCGCCGCGGTCCTCGTCGCCACCGCCGCCTGGTCCGCCCTCGCCACGGCCGACGGCGACGACTCCGACCCGCTGTACTCGGTGTTCTTCGGCATCAGCTTCGGCCAGGTCGCCGCGATCGCCTTCGGCACGGCGGCCGTCTCGGCGGAGTTCCGGGGCGGCGCGCTGCGACTGACCCTGGCGGCGGTGCCCGACCGGGGGCGCTGGTTCGCGGCGAAGGCGACGGCGATCGCCCTGCCGGCGCTGGTGGTCGGGCTGCTCACGGGGTTCGTCACGCTCCTGGTCGGCCGGGCGGCGCTCGGCGCGTCCGCTCCCGGCTGGGCCGAGGGCGTGCGCGGCGCCGTCGGCTGCGGCCTGCACCTGATGTTGATGGCCCTGTTCGCCGCCGGACTCGCGGCCGTCCTGCGCAGCGGCGCCGCCACCCTCTCCGTGCTCGTCCCTTTCGTGCTGATCGTGTCCTTCGTGGTCGGCGACCTGGCCGGCGGTGTCGCGGACTTCCTGCCGGACCGGGCCGGCCAAGTGGCCCTGCACAGCACCTGGGAGGGCGCCCTCGGCCCGTGGAGCGGGCTCGCGGTGACCGCGCTGTGGACGGCGGCGGCGCTGCTCGCGGGCGGATGGAGCATCCGGTCCAGGGACGCCTGACGGACGGCGGGGAGCGGGGGCCGGCTGACGGAACGCCAAGTGTCAGTGGCGACCGGTTTACTGGATCGCATGGACATCGCGCAGTGCCTGACCCTCATCGACCTGCTGTGCGCCCGGCGGTTCCCGCCGGCGCGCGCCGGGACGGAGCACGGCGAGAGCGGGCCCGGCTACCACATAGCCGCTTTACGGACGAGCGAGGGCTTCTGGGAGGGCGACGGCAGCGAACGGGACCGGACGCGGGCGCAGTACGAGGCCGAGCGGGATGCGCTCGCCGAGCGCCTCGGCGAGCGGTGGGGGCCGCCGCAGCACATCAGCCTGTACAGCGTGTTCGAACGCACCATGACGGGCGAGGATCTCGAGGAACCGTGGGCGGGACTCAGCGGCCACGTCCCGGACGTCCAGTTGTGGCGGCCGCCCGGGGCGGGCCGCTGGATCGCCCTCGGTGTGTCCCAGTGGGACGAGGAGCTGCCGTTTCAGCTGCTCGGGATAGTGACGGAGACCGACCCGCCGTGACCGGTCCCGTCCGCCGCCCGGCGCAGCCGGGCGAACTCCTCCGCCATCGTGGCCGTGGTCCAGTGCGCGTTCAGGCCGCTGGGGTTGGGCAGCACCCACACCCGGGTGTCCCCGATCGTCCGCTCCTGCGGGCCGACCCTGGCCGTGCGGTCGCCGAAGGCGGCCCGGTACGCGGTCACCCCGACCACGGCCAGCCAGCCCGGCCGCAGCCGCCGCACCTTCTCGCTCAGCAGCCGACCGCCCTCGACGTACTCCTCGGCGGTCAGCTCGTCCGCCCGCGCGGTCGCCCGCGCCACCACGTTGGTGATGCCGAGGCCGTAGGACAGCAGCTCCCGCTGCTCGGCCGGCTTCAGCAGCCGCGGCGTGAAACCGGACCGGTGCAGCACCGGCCAGAACCGGTTGCCGGGGCGGGCGAAGTGGTGCCCGGTCGCCGCTGTCATCAGCCCCGGGTTGATGCCGCAGAACAGCACCCGGAGGCCGTCCGAGACCACGTCCGGGACGAGACGGTCGCGGGCGGCCTCCAGTTCCGCCCGCGTGAAGCGTGCAGGGCGGGGCGTGCCGGTCAGAGGATCGCTCCGGGGGTGTAACCGGCGGCCTCCGGATGCTGCTTGACGATCTCCTCGATCCGGCCGACGACCACGCCGACCTGGTCGGCCGCGGCGCCGGTGAAGGACAGCTTGTCGGCCATCAGCGCGGCCAGCTGCTCCCGGTCGAGCGGCAGCCGCTCGTCGGCGGCGAGCTTGTCGAGCAGGTCGTTGCGCTCGGCGCCCTGTTCGCGCATCGCCAGCGCGGTGGCCACGGCGTTCTCCTTGATCGCCTCGTGCGCGACCTCGCGGCCGACGCCGGCCCGCACGGCGCCCATGAGCACCTTGGTGGTGGCCAGGAACGGCAGGTAGCGGTCCAGCTCACGGGCGACGACGGCGGGGAAGGCGCCGAACTCGTCGAGGACCGTCAGGAAGGTCTCCAGCAGACCGTCCAGGGCGAAGAAGGCGTCCGGGAGCGCGACGCGGCGCACCACCGAGCAGGACACGTCGCCCTCGTTCCACTGGTCGCCCGCCAGCTCGCCGGTCATCGAGGCGTAGCCGCGCAGGACGACCATCAGGCCGTTGACGCGCTCGCAGGAGCGGGTGTTCATCTTGTGCGGCATCGCCGACGAGCCGACCTGGCCCGGCTTGAAGCCCTCGGTGACCAGTTCGTGCCCGGCCATCAGCCGGATCGTCTTCGCCAGCGACGACGGCGCGGCCGCAAGCTGCACCAGCGCGGTGACGACCTCGTAGTCCAGCGAGCGCGGGTAGACCTGGCCGACGGAGGTGAACGCCTGACCGAAGCCGAGGTGCTGCGCGATCCGCCCCTCCAGTTCGGCGAGCTTGGCCGCGTCCCCGCCCAGCAGGTCCAGCATGTCCTGCGCGGTGCCGACCGGGCCCTTGATGCCGCGCAGCGGGTAGCGGCCCAGCAGCTCCTCCACGCGCGCGTGGGCGACGAGCAGTTCGTCGGCGGCGGTCGCGAACCGCTTGCCCAGGGTGGTGGCCTGCGCGGCGACGTTGTGCGAACGGCCGGCCACGACCAGCTCGGCGTACTCGCCGGCGAGCTTGCCGAGCCGCGCCAGGACGGCCACGGTGCGGTCGCGCATCAGCTCCAGCGACAGCCGGATCTGCAGCTGCTCGACGTTCTCCGTCAGGTCGCGGGAGGTCATGCCCTTGTGCACGTGCTCGTGCCCGGCGAGGTCGTTGAACTCCTCGATCCGCGCCTTCACGTCGTGCCGGGTGACCTTCTCGCGCTCGGCGATCGAGGCCAGGTCGACGGTGTCCAGGACACGCTCGTAGTCGGCGATCGCCTCGTCCGGGACGTCGATGCCGAGGTCCTTCTGGGCCCGCAGCACGGCGAGCCAGAGCTGCCGCTCCAGCCTCACCTTCTGCTCGGGCGACCAGAGAGTGGCGAGCTCGGCGGAGGCGTACCGTCCGGCGAGGACGTTGGGGATGCGGGGCTTGGCGGGCGCAGAAGTCACGTGTCCAGATTCTACTGGCGGTTCGTGCAGGCGAGCGCCACCGGGGTGTTCGGCGGAAGCTACGAGAGCCCGGTCACTCCAGGGTGCCGGGCCCTCGCTGCGGGGCGGGGCGGGCGCCTACGCCGGGTCCTCGTAGGGGAGCAGCTCGGGACGCTTGGCGGGGCGGCCGTCGCCCGAGGAGCGGCCGGTCAGACGGCGGCCTATCCACGGCAGCAGGTGCTGCCGGGCGAACCGGACGTCGGCGATCCGGCGCGTCACCCAGCCCGGCGGTACCGCGGCCGCCATCGGCACGTGCCACTCGCGGTCCTCGGGCTCGTGTCCGAGGGCCTGCCACACCGCCTCGGCGACCCGGCGATGCCCCTCCGCCGTCAGGTGCAGCCGGTCCACGTCCCACATCTGCGGGTCGGCCAGCGCGGGCGCCCCGTACAGGTCGACCACCAGCGCGCCGTGCTTGGCCGCCAGCTCGTCCACGCAGGCGAACAGCTCCTCCATGCGCGGCCGGAACCGTTCCAGCACCGGGCCCCGGCGGCCGGGGCTGCGCATCAGCACCAGCTGCCGGCAGGAGGGCGCCAGCCGCTCCACGGCCTCGGTGAGCAGGTCGCGGACCCGGCCCATGTCGCACTTGGGGCGCAGGGTGTCGTTGAGCCCGCCGACCAGGGTGACGACGTCGGCGTTCATGGCCGCCGCCACGCCCACCTGCTCGTCCACGATCTGCCCGATGAGTTTCCCGCGCACGGCCAGGTTGGCGTACCGGAACCCGGGGGTGCGGGCGGCCATCCGCGCGGCGAGCAGATCGGCCCAGCCCCGGTAGGAGCCGTCGGGCAGCAGGTCCGACATGCCCTCGGTGAAGGAGTCGCCGACCGCGACCAGGCTTGAGTAACGGGGAGGTGTGGAGTTCGTCTGCATGGCGACAGCGATGGTATCCCCCCGGCATACCCGCCGGTCGGTCCCCCCGCGCCACCCACCGTCCCGCCCCGGCCCCGGCGCGCCCCCGCGGTGGGCTGCGCACCCGGCCGGGCCGTGCGCCCTCCCTCGCCGCCCGGCCCGACGCACCGGAGTGCCCGGTGCGGGTCCCGGTACCGCCCCGCCCGCCGGCCTGCCGCCCGGTGGGGGCCGCCGTGGCCGCGCAGGGGGGATCACCCCTGCGCGGGGTGGCCGAACAGTTGCCGCAGGACGTCTTCCATGGTGACCAGGCCCGCCAGCCGGCCGTCGTCGCCGAGGACCGCCGCGAGGTGTGTCCGGCTGCCCCGCATGGCGGTGAGGACGTCGTCCAGCGGGGTGCGCTCGCGGACGCGCGCGATGGACCGCATGTCCCGCAGCCGGAACGGGATGTTCCGCGGCGTGGCGTCCAGCGCGTCCTTCACATGCAGGTAGCCCACGATCCGGCGGCCCGCGTCGACCACCGGGAAGCGGGAGAACCCGGACTCGGCCGACAGCCGCTCCAGCTGCTCCGGGGTGACGCCCACGTGCGTGTAGACCACCCGCTCCAGCGGCACCACCACGTCCCGCACCGGCCGGCTGCCCAGCTCCAGGGCGTCGTGCAGCCGTTCCTGCGCCCGGCCGTCGATCAGGCCCGCCTCGCTGGCGTCCTTGACGATCTCCGCCAGTTCGGCGTCCGTGAAGGTCGCCGCGACCTCGCCCTTCGCCTCCACCCGCAGCAGCTTCAGCAGACCGTTGGCGAAGGCGTTGATCGCGAAGATCACCGGTCGCAGCGCCCGGGAGAGTGCGACGAGGGGCGGGCCCAGGAGCAGGGCGCTGCGCACGGGTTCGGCGAGCGCGACGTTCTTGGGGACCATCTCGCCGAGCAGCATGTGCAGGTAGGTCGCCAGGGTCAGCGCGATCACGAAGGACACCGCGTGACCCGCGCCCGCCGGCACGCCGGCCGTGTGGAACACCGGCTCCAGCAGATGCGCGATGGCCGGCTCGGCGACCACGCCGAGGACCAGCGTGCACAGGGTGATGCCGAGCTGGGCGGCGGCCAGCAGGGCGGAGACGTGTTCGAGTCCCCACAGCACGCTCCGCGCGCGCCGGTCGCCCTCCTGGGCGAGCGGCTCGACCTGCGAGCGCCGCACGGAGATCAGCGCGAACTCCGCGCCGACGAAGAAGGCGTTGACGACGAGGGTCGTCAGGCCGATCAGCAGCTGTACGGCGGTCATCGCGTCCCCTCCCGCCACTCGCCGGTCCGCGTCCGCCCGCCGGCTTCGTCGCCGGCCGGCGTCCGCCCGCGGGATCCCCCACCGGCGCGCGTCCGCCCGCCGGCCCTCCCGCCGGACTCTTCCCCGGACCTCCCCGTGGTCCGCTCCCCGGCCCAGTCACCGGCCTGCGCGTCGGTCCGTTCGTCGTCCAGCGGCGCGTGCAGCAGCACCCGGGCGGCCCGGCGGCCCGAGGCGTCGACCACCTCCAGCCGCCAGCCGGCGACGTCGACGCTGTCCCCGGCGGCGGGTATCCGGCCCAGCTCGGTGGCGACCAGGCCGGCCAGCGTCTCGTACGGTCCCTCGGGCACGCGCAGACCCACGCGCGCGAGCTGGTCGGTGCGGGCGGCGCCGTCCGCCAGGTACAGGCCCCGGCCCTCCTCGTCCGCGCCGGCGGGAGCGAGGTCGGGCGTCTCGTGCGGGTCGTGCTCGTCCCGCACCTCGCCCACGACCTCCTCCACGATGTCCTCCAGCGTCACCACTCCGGCCGTGCCGCCGTACTCGTCGATGACGACGGCCATGGTGCGCCTGCCGCCGAGCCGGTCCAGCAGCCGGTCGACGGTCAGGGACTCGGGCACCAGCAGCGGCTCGCGCATCACCTGGCCGACCGTGCGGTGGCGCCGCTGGTCGGCGGGGACGGCCAGCACGTCCTTGATGTGGGCGGTGCCGACGACGGAGTCCAGGGTGCCCCGGTGGACCGGGAACCGCGACAGGCCGGTGGCCCGGGTCGCGTTCGCCACGTCCTCGCAGGTCGCCTGGATGTCGAGGGAGACGACCTGGACGCGCGGGGTCATCACGTTCTCCGCCGTGAGGTCGGCCAGGTTCAGTGTCCGCACGAACAGCTCGGCGGTGTCCGGCTCCAGGTAGCCCTCCCGGGCGGAGTGCCGGGCGAGGGCGGCCAGCTCCTGCGGCCCGCGCGCGGAGGCCAGCTCCTCGGCGGGCTCGATGCCGAAGCGGCGCACGAACCGGTTGGCGGTGTTGTTCAGATGGGTGATGAAGGGCCGGAAGGCGGCACTGAACCAGCGCTGTGCGTTGCCCACGCGCCTGGCCACGGCCAGCGGCGAGGAGATCGCCCAGTTCTTCGGCACCAGCTCGCCGACGACCATCAGGAACACCGTGGACAGGGCCGTGCCCAGGACCAGCGCCGCGGAGTTCGCCGTGCCGCCGGACAGGCCCGTCGCCCGGAACGGGCCGGCGAGCAGCGCGGCGACGGACGGCTCGGCGAGCATGCCGACCACCAGGTTGGTGACGGTGATGCCGAGCTGGGCGCCGGAGAGCTGGAAGGTGAGGTTCCGTACGGCTTTCAGGGCGCCGGCGGCGCCGCGTTCGCCGCGCTCGGCGGCCCGCTCCAGTTCGCCGCGCTCGACCGTGGTCAGCGAGAACTCCGCCGCGACGAAGGCGCCGCAGGCGAGCGACAGCAGGATCGCCACGAGCAGGAGGAGCACTTCGGTCATCGGGTCACCCCCGTCCCATGGTCGGACGGGGCAGGGGGGATCGCGCGGTGTCGCGGACCGGGAGGCTCGCCCATGGGCGGACGCCACAACCTTTCATAGAGGGCCGAGTGCTCCATCAAGAGTAAAGGATGGGCAAAAAGCCGTCCGGTGGGGCGGCCGCGGCCCGCTCCCGCTGCGGGTCCTCACGACGTCGCGCTGCACGAGACCGTGCCCACGGGTGGCGACGCGGAGCTCGGCGACGGCGACAAGGACGTTCACGGGGGGGAGCCGCCCTAGGGTGTGCTGCCCTGCGATCGGCCGGTTCCCTGGGCGCGCCGCCCGGCGAACGGCCCCTCGGCGAACACGCGTGCGGCGAAGCGTTCGCCGATGCGGCGGTGGGTCGCGGCGTCCGGGTGCAGACCGTCCGGCAGCGGCAGCTCGGCGGCGTCGGCCTCGCCGTACAGCTCCCGTCCGTCGAGGTGGTGCAGGTGCGGGTCCTGCGCCGACCGCTCCGCGACGATCCGGGACAGCTCCTCCCGCACGACGGTCAGCGTCAGCTTCCCGGCGGCCCGCTCGGCCGGGTCCCCGGTCGCCAGGAATGCGAGGCGCCCCTCGCCGAGCGCGGTGAGGTCGTAGGCGGTGGGCCCCGGGGTGTCCTCGTGGAGGGGGCACAGCAGGGGGGAGATCACCAGCAGCGGCGTGTCGGGGTGGCCCTCGCGGAGGGTGTCGAGGAAGCCGTGGACCGCGGGGCCGAAGGCGCGCAGGCGCATCAGGTCGGTGTTGACCACGTTGATGCCGATCTTCACGCTGATCAGGTCGGCCGGGGTGTCGCGCATCGCCCGCGCGGTGAACGGGTCGAGCAGGGCGCTGCCGCTCAGCCCCAGGTTGACCAGCTCCACGCCGCCGAGCCGGGCGGCCAGCGCGGGCCAGGTGGTGCTGGGGCTCGCCGCGTCGGAGCCGTGGCTGATGGAACTGCCGTGGTGCAGCCACACCGGCCGTCCGTCGCGGGGCGCCGGCTCGACGGGGGCGTCGGAGCGCAGCGCGACCAGCCGGGTGGTCTCGTTGTGCGGCAGCCAGATCTCCACTGTCTTGTCCTCGGCGGGCAGGCCGGTGAAGCGGGCGGTGCCGACCGGGCCGGGGCGGTGCTCGGCGGACCCGTCGGTGAGGTCCACGGTCAGGGTGTCACCGCCGGTCACCGTGGTCCGCCCGGCCGGCCGGCCGTCGACCAGCAGGTCGTAGACCCCGTCGGGGCGGGGCGGCGCACCGGCGTAGGCGCGCTTGGTGGGCAGGGTGTCCAGCTCCACCGCGGTGGCCCGGGTGCGGAACACCAGCCGCACGCCGGAGGGCTGTTCCTCGGCCAGGGCGAGCTGGGGGTCCGCGGCCTGCGCGCGGGCCCACGCGGGCAGTCGGTGCGGCAGCAGACCGCGCTCGGTGCGCTCCAGTTCGAGGGCGCCGCGCAGCAGATCGGCGGTGAGGGGCGTGGTGATCCAGTCGGTGGGCATGGTGATCCGGTCCGTTGGCGAAAAGGCCCCGTGGGAACGGGCCTCGGGCGGGTGGGGGCGAGAGTCAGGGGACGGTGGGCGCGGGCCAGTTGCGCAGCAGTGCGTCGAGAGCGTCGAGGACGCGGTCCCAGGACTGCTGGCTGTCGGGGGCGCTGTGGCTGAACCCGCCGGAGAGCTCCAGGCTGACGTAGCCGTGGAAGACGCTGCCCAGCAGCCGGACTGCGTGGGTCTGATCCGGCTCGGTCAGGGCGTAACCGCGCAGCAGGGCGCGGGTCATCCGGGCGTGCCGCACGCCCGCGCTCGCCGCGGCGGTCTCCGGGTCGAGCCGCATCCGGGCCGCCGTGTACCGGCCGGGGTGCTCCCGGGCGTAGTCGCGGTAGACGTTGGCCAGGGCGGTCAGGGCGTCCTTGCCGGCCCGTCCGGCGAGCGCGTCGGCGGCGCGGTCGGCGAGTTCCTCCAGGGCCAGCAGGGCGATCCGCACCCGAAGGTCCTGCGAGCTGCGCACGTGCGCGTACAGGCTCGCCGCCTTGACGCCGAACCGCCGGGCGAGCGCGGACACCGTCACCTGGTCGAAGCCGACCTCGTCCGCGAGCTCCGCGCCCGCACGGGTGAGTCGCTCCGGAGTCAGTCCTGCGCGTGCCATGGCCTTCCCCTCCCGCACGTCCCGGCCCGCGCGCACTCCCTGCCCGCCTGCCTGTCCACCTGACCTCTGTGCCTAAAGGCAATGTGCATCTTCCTACAGGCTATAGGCAAATGGGTTGGAGATGTAGGCGCCGGTCGGCGGGGACGAGCTGCCCGCGGCGGACGAGGTTCTGTCCGCGGCGTCGACCGAGCAGGGCGAGCTGGGGGGTGCGGGCGGCGCCGGGCCTGCTTCGGGACGCGCTGCCGAGCCTGCCGGGTGCCCCGGCCGCGGCGGTAGGCCCGAAGCACGCGGCCGCCGGCCCGTCGGAGGCGGTCGGCGCTCTGTCCGGTCCTCCCGCTGCGCCGCCGGTCGATGAATCCGCCACCGGCGCCGCGGCACCGGCCCGGGTGACGACGCCGCCCGGCCGCGCCCCGGCCGCCGAGCCGCCGGGATCCGCCGCCGTGCACCGGCAGTCAGCCGGCTCGCCCACGGACGCGTCGGCCGGCCGCGCGGGAGCCGAGGGACGGGCGAGGGTGCGCCGGGCGGCCGGGGTGCTGCGCGGGCAACCGACGCGACCGGCGGCTGTCACCGGTCCCGGCGGCGCAGATCGCCGAGCGGCTGAGCGGGGGGCGAGTTCGGCGCCGCCCAGGAGAAGACCCCGGGCGGCGCCGCGGCTGGTCCACCCGCTCGCGCGGCGAGCCGCAGGGCAGGCCCGCCGTCTCGTGCTCCGCCCGTGCCGATCACTCGTGGGCGATCGCCGTCAGCACGTTCATCCGCGACGCCCGCAGCGCCGGCAGCAGCGCCGCCGCCACCCCCACGACCGCCGACCCGGCGACGACCGCGACGATCGTGCCCCAGGGGATCGCCAGCGCCGTCAGCCCGCGCAGGGCGAGCACCTGCTGCATGCACACGCCCCACACCAGCCCGAGACCCAGCCCCAGCACCGCGCCGAACACCGCGATCACCACCGACTCCAGCCGGATCATCCGGCGCAGCTGCCGCCGCCCCAGCCCGATCGCCCGCAGCAGACCGATCTCCCGGGTCCGCTCCACCACCGACAGGGCGAGCGTGTTGACCACGCCGAGCACGGCGATGACGATCGCCAGCCCGAGCAGCGCGTACACCAGGTACAGCAGGACGGCGATCTGGTCGTGCACCAGCTCCTTGTAGTCGGCCTGGTCGCGCACCTGCACCTGCGGGAACGGCCTGAGGGCCCGCTCCAGCCGGGGCCGCAGCTCCGCCGCGTCCGTGCCCGCGGCCGCGTTGACGAACAGCGCCGAGTCCTGCCCGTCCGGCACGTTCCGCCGCAGGGTCGCGAGGCCGAGGAAGACACCGCCCTGGGTGCCGAAGCCCTCGGCCGACTCCTGGTCGGTGAGCGCGCCGACGGTCAGCTCCGTCCGGCGCCCGCCCGGGAACTCGACCGGCAGCACACTGCCGAGACGCACCCCGTGGTCCGCGGCGAAGCCGGCGTCCAGGGCGAGGCGCCCGTCGGCGAGAGCAGCCGCCGAGCCGCCCCGCGCGTAGGTGATGTGCGCGACGTCGTCCAGCCCCGGACCGTACCCGGCGACGGCCGTCGTCACCCGCCGCCCGTCCGGCAGCCGCAGGGCGACGGGACTGAGCCGCTGCCGAACGACGAGCCCGACCCCGGGCGTCGCGGACACCCGGTCGGTGATCTCCTGCGTGAACGGCACGAACTCGGCGTTCTGGACGACGAAGTCGGCGCCCAGCGTCCGGTCGATCTGCCGGTCGAACGACGCCGACATCGAGGCGCTCGCCACCGACATCCCGCCCACCAGGGCCAGGCCCACCATCAACGCGGCGGCCGTCGCCCCGGTACGGCGCGGATTGCGCAGGGCGTTGCGCTGGCTCATCCGGCCGACCGGGCCGAACAGCGCCGGGAACGCCGCGCCCAGCACCCGGATCACCGGCCGCACCAGGAGCGGCCCGCCGACCACGGTCCCGACCAGCGTGAGCACGACGCCCAGCCCCAGCAGCGCGGCCGCCTGCCCGGTCCGCGTCGCCGCCGCGCACCCGGCCAGCGCCGCCGCACCGGCCGCCCCGACCACCGCCCCGGCGACCGCCCGCAGCCGGAGCGGCCGGCCCACCCCCGCGACCTCGGCCTCCGCCAGCGCCGCCATCGGCGAGACGGCTGCGGCGCGCCGCGCCGGCAGGTAGGCGGCCACGAAGGTCACGGCCAGGCCGACCGCATAGGCCACGACGGGCGTGCCCCAGCCGATCACCATCTGGGCGGCCCTCAGGTTCATCCCGAACACGCCCATCAGCCGGATCAGCCCGGCCGCCAGTCCGATCCCGGCCGCCAGCCCGAACGTCGACCCGAACAGCCCCAGCAGCAGCGCCTCCGTGAGCACCGAGCGCCGCACCTGCCGCCGGTCCGCGCCCAGCGCCCGCAGCAGGCCCAGCTCGCGGGTGCGCTGCGCGATCAGCATGGAGAACGTGTTCACGATCAGGAACACGCCGACCAGCAGGGCGACACCGGCGAACCCCAGCATCACGTACTTGATCACGTCCAGGAAGGTGCCGAGGGTGGCGGCGGCCGACTCGGCCTGCTCACCGGCGGTCTTCAGGTCGTACGTCCCGGTGCCGATCGCCGTGCCGATCCGGCGTTCCAGCTCCGCGTCGGACACGCCCGCGGCCGCGTCCACCGAGACGGCGGTCGCCCGCGCCGACGAGCCGAGCAGCTTCCGGCCGGCCACCGCCGGGTCCAGGAACAGCCGGGCCGCCCCTGGGTTGGTCGTGGTGAACGTGGCGATGCCGGTCACCCGGACCCGGAACGAGCCCGGCCGCGCCTGCACGGTCAGCGTGTCCCCGATCCGCACGTGCCTCCGGCCGGCCGTGTCCGCGTCCAGCAGCGCCTCCCCGTCCCCGCGCGGCGCGCGGCCGGAGGTCAGCCGCACCGGGCTGCGGCGCGTGTCGTACCAGGCGGCGGCGACGGTGGGGGCGCCGGCCGCGGGGGCGACCGGCCTGTTGCGGCGGTCGACCACCACGACGTTGCGCACCGACACGTCGGCACGGGCCGCCGCGACACCGGGCACCTTCGCCACCCGGTCGCGCAGCGCGGCCGGCACGGTCTGCACGGCGCCGCTGCGCACCGGCGACCTCAGATCGTCCTTCGGCCCCACGGTCACGTCGGCGGCGGTGGAGGCGAACAACCGGTCGAACGTGCGCGTGACCGTGTCGGAGAAGATCAGGCTGCCCGCCACGAACGCCACGGACAGGACCACGGCCAGCGCGGACAGCGCCAGCCGCCCCTTGTGCGCGAGGAAACTCCGCAACGTCGCCCTGAGCACCGGGTCAGCCCTCCTGGACGCCGCCGTCGGCGCCGAGCCGGCCGCGGGCCCGGTCCAGGCGCTTGAGGCGTTCGAGCACCGTCTGAGCCGTCGGCTCCGCCATCTCGTCCACGATCCGCCCGTCGGCGAGGAAGAGCACCAGGTCGGCCCGGGCGGCGGCACCCGGATCGTGCGTCACCATGACCACCGTCTGCCCGAGGTCGTCGACGGCCCCGCGCAGGAAACCCAGCACCTCCCGCCCGGACCGCGAGTCCAGGTTGCCGGTCGGCTCGTCGGCGAAGATCAGCTCGGGCCGGGAGGCCAGCGCCCGCGCGCACGCCACCCGCTGCTGCTGACCGCCCGAGAGCTCGGCCGGCCGGTGCTCCAGCCGGTCCCGCAACCCGAGCGTGTCGATGACCCGGTCGAGCCACTGCGCGTCGGGCTTCCGGCCCGCGATGTCCAACGGCAAGGTGATGTTCTCCGCCGCCGTCAGCGTCGGGATGAGGTTGAACGACTGGAAGACGAACCCGACCCGGTCCCGCCGCAGCCGGGTCAGCTCCCGCTCCCTGAGCCCGGTGATCTCGGTGCCGCCGAGCCACACCCGGCCGGCCGACACGGTGTCCAGGCCCGCCAGGCAGTGCATCAGCGTGGACTTGCCGGACCCCGAGGGCCCCATCACGGCGGTGAAACGGCCCCGCGCGATGTCCACGTCCACCGCGTCCAGGGCGACCACGGCCGTCTCCCCGGAGCCGTACGCCTTGGTCAGCCCGCGGGCGCGGGCCGCCGGACCGCCGTCCGCCGCGTGCTGCTCAGCAGGTGTGGACAAGGCCGCCTCCCGGTCGCCTGAACCGCCCCGTCGGGGGCGAGCGTAAGGGACGCACCGGGCCGGCGCAGCGCTTCCGTGCGCCCCTTGCCGACGCTAGCACCCCGGCGCTAGCGTCGAGGCATGGCGAAGACCCAGCTGAACGTGCGCGTGGACGAGGGCACCGCCCGCGCGGCCCGCGAGCGCGCCCTGGCCCGCGGCATGAGCGTGAACCGCTACATCGAGGAGCTGGTCCGCCAGGACACCGGCGAGGCGGGCCGCACGTTCGTCGAGGCCGCCGCCGACTTCATGGAGCAGTACGCGTCCGTGTTCGCGCAGGAGCACGCCGAGCCCCGCGGCGGCGGGGCGGGTGAGGGCCGCGGCTGATCACCGAAGCCTCGAAGCCGATCCCTTGAACGACGTCAGCATCGACCTCGCCTGGCTGCTCATGCTCGCCGAACAGCAGACCCCCGGCGACCCGCAGGTCACCGACTGGGGCGCCCTGGTCGCCGCCGTCGCCCGGCACCGGGCCGAGATATTCGGCGTACCGGTCTACGACACCCCGCACGCGCGGGCCGCGGCCCTGCTCCAGCTGCTCATCCACGTGCCGGCGCTGGAGCGCTCCAACGCCCTGTTCGCCTCGGCCGTCGCCTACGGCTACCTGGTCGCCAGCGGGGTGAAGGTCGTCACCACTCCCGAGCGGGTCCGGGGCCTCGCCCGGCTGGTCAAGGACGGCGCGGCGAGCGTCGACGACATCGCGCGGGAACTGCGGCGCTGGAGCGGCTGAGCCGCGGCTGCGGTCCGGGGCCGGGGCGGCGGATCAGCGCGCGTCCGGCTCGTCCGGCTCGTCCGGCCGCCAGGCGACGCCCAGCGCACAGTACGAGGCCGGCAGCACCGGGCCGTTCTCTGGCAGCAGCAGACGGCGGTGCGGCCCGAGCTCGAAACCGGCCGCGCGCACGGCGGCGACCGGGTCCCTCGACAGGTGGCAGCCGCCGCTCAGGACCGGCCACAGCGTGCGGTCCAGGGCCTGCTGGGTGAGTCTCATCGCCCGGCCGCCGCCCCGCCCGTGTTCGAAGAACCGCAGCTCGCCGCCGGGCCGGAGCACCCGCCGCACCTCGCCGAGCGCCCGCCCGACGTCCCGCACGCTGCACAGCACCAGCGACAGCACGGCCGCGTCGAACGCCTCGCTCTTGACCGGCAGGGCCTCCGCGGCGCCCGGCGCCACGTCGACCGGCACCTGGGCGCGCAGCGCGGCCTGGAGCGCCAACCGCCTCAGCAGCGGCTCCGGCTCGATCGCGACCACCTCCGCGACGGTGGCGGGGTAGTGCCGGAAGTTGAGCCCGTTGCCCGCGCCGATCTCGATCACCCGCCCGGACAGCCCGGCGAGCAGCCGCTCCCGCACCCCGGCCATCCCGAGCCGGGTCTCGGCGCCCGCACTGACCCGGGCGTACCAGCGGGCGAACACCGGATGGTGGACGGTACTCCGCGTCCCGTGGTCGGAGCGGGTGGACAGCAGGCGCATGGCAACCTCCCGGAAACCGGACAAGCCCTGCCAGAAGTGTCCCCCGCCCCACCCCGCCCGCCGACGAGCGACCCGGACGCGCCCCCGGCAGACCCACCGCAGCACAACGGCTCCTGTGGTGCACCGAGCCGTGGGCCTGGGACGCCTGGCCGAGGCGGTGTGCTCCGGCAGGAACGTCGGCGACCACCGCTCGCCCGGGCAGTGCCGGGCCGCTGCCCGGCGGCGGCCTCCCTCCCTCACCGGGCGACACCGGTGCCGGTGTGGGGCCCGCCCACCGGATCACAGGCCCGGTGCGGGGGCGCCGGGCTGCCGGGCCGCCGGTGGCGGGTGGCTGGACATCGCTGCCGGGCGCCACCAGCCGGTGCCCGGGGGACGGACCGGTGGTGCGCGGCGGCCGGTGCGGCCGCACCCTTCACCGACCGGGTGCGCGGAGCCGGACGCGGAAGTGCGGCGGTCGGCCGCGCCGCGCGGCCCTCGCGGACGGTGTCCCGACGACGCGACCACCGCCGCCGGTGCGGCGGCCCGGCGGCCTGGTGCGCGGGCCGGACGCTGGGCCACCGGTGGTTGCGTGGCCCGGCCGGTGCGCCTGCGGAGGCCCGTCCTGCCGGTGGGTCAGGGGGCCTCCGGGACCTGGAGCGCCTCCGTCACGCGGAACGCCTCCGCCTCCGGGGCGCCGCAGCCGGTGGGTCACGGGCCTTCCGGACCGGCTGCGGCCCTGCTCTCGGGGTGCCGCAGCCGGTTGGTTACGGCGCTTCCCGGAGTTGGTGCGTCCTCCGCCTGGGATGTCGCAGCCGGTGGGTCAGGGGGCCTCCGGGACCTGGAGCGCCTCCGTCACGCGGAACGCCTCCGCCTCCGGGGCGCCGCAGCCGGTGGGTCGCGCGCCTCCCGGACCTGGAGCGCCCCTGCTCTCGGGGCGCCGCAGCCGGTGGGTCACGGGCCTTCCGGACCCGGAGTGGCCATGCGCCTGGGGTGCCGCAGCCGGTGGGTCACGCGCTTCCCGGACCCGGAGGGCCCGCGGTCCCGGGGTGCCGCAGCCGGTTGGTTACCGCGCTTCCCGGAGTTGGCGCGCCCTCCGCCTGGGATGTCGCAGCCGGTGGGTCACGGGGCCTCCGGGACCTGGAGCGCCTCCGTCACGCGGAACGCCTCCGCCTCCGGGGTGCCGCGGCCGGTGGGTCACGCGCTTTCCGGAGCCGGAGCGCTCCTGCTCCCAGGGCGCCGCGGCCGGTGGGTCACGGGCCTTTTGGACCTGGTGCGGCCCTGCTCCGGGGGTGCCGCGGCCGGTGGGTCACGGTGCTTCCCGGACGCGGAACGCCTCGGCGTCCCAGGTGCCGTCCAGCCGGGGGGCCAGCCAGTCCGGGGCCGCTGCGCGGAAGGCGGCGGGCGGCAGCGCGCCGGCCCCCGCCGGCAGCGCGCCGAGCAGCGGGGCGGCGGCGACCTGCGGCAGGTCCACCACGTTGCAGCGGGCCGCCAGGTCGGGCGAGTCGGGCCAGGAACCGATCACCACCCCGGCCAACTCCAGCTCGCGCCGCCGCAGTTCGCGCGCCGTCAGCTCCGTGGTGTTCAGCGTGCCGAGCCCGGCCTGCGCGACGAGCAGCACCGGCGCGCCCAGCAGCCGGGCCGCGTCGGCCAGCGTGCCGCCGGCCGCGTCGAACCGGACGAGCAGCCCGCCCGCCCCCTCGACCAGCACCAGATCGTGCTCGGTGGCCAGTTTGGCGGCCCGCTCGGCCACCTCCTGCGGGTGCACCGGCGGCATCCCGGCCCGCCGGGCCGCCGTGCCCGGCGCCAACGGATCGGGGTAGCGGGCGAGTTCGGCGGCCGTGACGGGTCCCGCGAGCCGCGCGACCTCGTCGGCGTCCCCGCGCTCGTCCGGCCGTACCCCCGTCTGGGCGGCCTTCAGCACCGCCACCGACCGCCCGGCCGCGAGCGCCGCGGCGGCGACGGCGGCGGTGGTGACGGTCTTGCCGACCTCCGTGCCCGTCCCCGTGATCACCAGTACCGGCATGTCATCCCTCCCGCGCCGCGGCGCACACCGCGCGCGCGATCCGTGCCACGTCGTCGTCCGAGGTGACGTACGGCGGCATCGTGTACACCAGGTCGCGGAACGGGCGCAGCCACACGCCCTCCCGCACCGCGGCGCCGGTCGCGGCCCGCATGTCGACCGCGTGGTCGAGCTGGACGACCCCGATGGCCCCGAGCACGCGGACGTCCCGTACCCCGGGAACCTCCCGCGCCGGCGCCAGGCCCTCCCGCAGGCCCGCCTCGATCCGTTTGACCTCCGCCCGCCAGTCCTGTCCCAGCAGCAGCTCGATGGAGGCGCACGCCACGGCCGCCGCCAGCGGGTTGCCCATGAAGGTGGGACCGTGGGCGAGCACCGGCACCTCGCCGCGCGAGATGCCGTCGGCGACCCGCGCGGAGCACAGGGTGGCCGCCATCGTCAGATAGCCGCCGGTCAGCGCCTTGCCCACGCACATCACGTCCGGGGAGACGGCCGCGTGGTCCGCCGCGAACAGCGCGCCGGTACGGCCGAAACCGGTGGCGATCTCGTCGAACACCAGCAGCACGTCGTGCGCGTCGCACGCCTCGCGCAGCACCCGCAGGTAACCGGGGGAGTGGAAGCGCATCCCGCCCGCGCCCTGCACCACCGGCTCCACGATCACCGCGGCCAGTTCGTCCGCGTGCCGGCCGATCAGCTCGCGCAGGTGCTCCGCGTACGACTCCTCGTACTCCGCGGGCGGCGCGTCCGCGAACACCTGGCGGGGCAGCACGCCGGACCACAGCTCGTGCATCCCGCCCTCCGGGTCGCACACCGACATCGGCTGCCAGGTGTCCCCGTGGTAGCCGCCCCGCCAGGTCAGCAGCCGCCGCTTGCCGGCCCGGCCGAGCGAACGCCAGTACTGCAGGCACATCTTCACCGCGACCTCGACCGACACCGATCCCGAGTCGGCCAGGAACACATGCTCAAGACCCTCGGGCGACATGTCGACAAGGTGCTTGGCCAGGCGGACGGCGGGCTCGTGCGTGAGCCCGCCGAACATCACGTGGCTCATCCGCCCGAGCTGCCGCCGCGCGGCCTCGTTCAGCACCGGGTGGTTGTAGCCGTGGACGGCCGACCACCACGACGACATGCCGTCGATCAGCTCGCCGGAGCCGTCGGCCAGCCGCAGCCGGACCCCGCTCGCGGCCTCCACCACGAGCGGTTGGGCGCGTCCGGGCATCGGGCCGTACGGATGCCACACGTGCCGCCGGTCCAGCTCCAGCAGTTCCGGCACCCCGAGTTCAGGCATTGGGCGCGAGGTCCGTTCCCGCGCCCCGGCGGCGGACGGCGACGAGGTCGGGGCGCGGCCCGGCCGCGGCCGGCGCGGACGCCGTGCCGCAGACCCCGCCGCCGGCGTGCGAGCCGCACGCGGCGTCGGCGTCCGGGCCGCAGCCGCCCCCGGCGTGCGCCCCGCGACCCTCGCCCGGGCCCTCGTCCGCGTGCGACCCGCAGCCGCCCCCGGCCGCCGTGGCCCGGTGCTCCGGCAGGGTGACCTCCCCGGCGCCCTCCACCTCGAAGCCCGCGTCGGCGATCATCTCCAGGTCCGCCCTGCCGGCCTGGCCCTCGCTGGTCAGGTAGTCGCCGAGGAAGATGGAGTTGGCCAGGTGCAGCGCCAGCGGCTGCATGGTGCGCAGATGGACCTCGCGGCCGCCCGCGATGCGGACCTCCACGTCCGGGCAGACGAACCGGACCATCGCCAGGATCCGCAGGCAGCGCTGCGGGGTGAGGTTCCATTCCTTGGCCAGCGGGGTGCCCTCGAACGGGATCAGGAAGTTCACCGGCACCGAGTCGGGGTCCAGTTCGCGCAGCGAGTAGACGACGTCGACCAGGTCCTCGTCGCTCTCGCCCATGCCCGCGATGAGCCCGGAGCAGGCGGACAGACCGGCCGCGTGCGCCTTCCGCACCGTTTCCACCCGATCGGCGTACGTGTGGGTGGTGGTGATGTCCCCGTACGTGGCCTGAGAGGTGTTGAGGTTGTGGTTGTAGGCGTCCGCGCCCGCCTCGCGCAGCCGCTCCGCCTGGCCGTCGGAGAGCAGGCCCAGGCAGGCGCACACCTCGACGCCCTCGTTCTGCTCCTTGATCGCCTTGATGGTCTCCGAGACCCGGTCCACGTCCCGGTCCGTCGGACCGCGGCCGCTGGCCACCAGGCAGACCCGCTTGGCGCCGCCCGCGAGGCCCGCGGCGGCTGCCTGCGAGGCCTCCTCCGGCTTGAGCCAGGTGTACTTCAGGATGTCGGCCTTGGAACCGAGCCGCTGGGAGCAGTACGAGCAGTCCTCAGGGCACAGGCCGGACTTGAGGTTGACCAGGTAGTTCAGCTTCACGCGGCGGCCGAACCAGTGCCGGCGCACCTTGCCGGCCGCGGCCACCACGTCGAGCAGGTCGTCATCGGAGGTGGCCAGCACGGCGAGCGCTTCCTCGCGGGTCGGCAGCTCGCGCCGAAGCCCCTTGTCCACGAGCGTGTTCAGCAGGTCCATGAGGCCCGATCCTGTCCTACCGGACCGCCCCCGGCCAAGGAGGGGTCGCACAACGGGCGCGGTTCGCCGTGTGGGTATTGCCACACCCTGGGCGGTGGGCCGTCCCGCTAATGTCTGTCCGCTACCTACAAAAGCCACGGAGGACCCATGGCGTTCGGCTGGATCGACGAGCAGGCCGGGGCGCGCCGCCGCGCCGGACTCGTCCGCACCCTGCGTCCGCGCCCCGCCGGCTCGCCGCTGCTGGACCTGGCGAGCAACGACTACCTGGGCCTGGCCCGCCATCCCGAGGTCACCGAGGGGGCGGCCCGGGCCGCGCGGGTCTGGGGCGGCGGCTCCACCGGCTCCCGGCTGGTCACCGGCACCACCGAGCTGCACACCGAACTGGAGCGCGCGCTGGCCGCGTTCTGCGGCTTCGAGGCGGCGCTGGTGTTCTCCTCCGGCTACGCAGCCAATCTGGCCGCGGTCACCGCGCTCGGCCCGCACGGCTCGCTGATCGTCTCCGACGCGGGCAACCACGCCTCCCTCATCGACGGCTGCCGGCTCGCCCGGGGCGGCACGCAGGTCGTCGGGCACGCCGACCCGGAGGCGGTGCGCAAGGCGCTCGCCGCGCACCGGGGAGCGGCGATCGCGGTCTCCGACACGGTCTTCTCCGTCGACGGCGACCGGGCCCCGCTGGCCGAGCTGGCCGCGGCGTGCCGGGAACACGGCGCGGGCATGGTCCTGGACGACGCCCACGGGCTCGGCGTGCTGGGCGAGGGCGGCCGGGGCGCGCCGCACGCGGCCGGACTCGCGGGCGCCGCCGACGTGGTGGTGACGGCGACGTTGTCCAAGTCGCTGGGCAGCCAGGGCGGAGTGGTGCTGGGCCCCGCCCGGGTGATCGACCACCTGGTCAACGCGGCCCGGACGTTCATCTTCGACACGGGACTGGCGCCCGCGGCGGCCGGGGCCGCGCTGGCCGCGCTGCGGCTGCTCGAACGCGAGCCGCAGCGGGCGGCGCGGGCCCGCGAGGTGGCCGCCGCCCTGCACGCACGGCTGACCGCCGCGGGCCTGGAAGCGGTGCGTCCGGACGCCGCGGTGGTCTCCGTGCGGGCTCCGTCCCCGGAGCAGGCGGTGCGCTGGGCGGCCGACTGCCGTACGGCGGGACTGGCCGTGGGCTGCTTCCGCCCGCCTTCCGTGCCGGACGGCATCTCACGGCTGCGGCTGACCGCCCGCGCGGACCTGTCCGAGGCCGAGATCGAACGCGCTGTACGGGTCATCGGCGAGACACGGCCGTGAGGCGGCGTGAGGCCGCCGTGACGCCGCCGTGAGGCGGGGTGACACGGCCGTGAGTCGCACGGAGGACGGGTGAGGGCGATCGAAACCGATCAGATGGCGGTCACGAAACCGGTCCAGCTGCCGGTGGAGAAGAGCAGCGCGGGTCCGGCCGGGTTCTTCGAATCGCGCACGGCGAGCAGGCCGGCGCCGGGGCCGGAGCCCGGTTGGGCCGTCTCCACGCAGTTGTTGGCGCCCGTGCTGTGGCTGCTGCGCAGCCAGCGCACGCCGCGCAGGTCGGTACTGGCAGGAACGTTCCGAGGCAGTGCGGTCATGGTGCCTCCTTACGCGCCGTCACCTATCCCGGCGATGTAGTCCACCGAGTCTTCGGGGGAGAGGGCTTGGGATTGAAGGGTGCGGAAGGCCTCGGAGTAGGCCACGAGGTCTTCTTTCCGTTCCAGATAGAGGCTACTCGTCAACTGGTCGAGAACTACTACGTCCAGGTCAGAAGTGCTCGGAAATGAGAAGATAACGAAAGGCCCGGTGAGGCCGACATGGGCCCCGGCCCCGAACGGCAGGACCTGGAGCCGTACCTGGGGCAGCTGGGCGGCCTCCGTGAGCCACTGAAGCTGCCGGGCCATCACCTGCGGGCCGCCGACCTCGCGGCGCAGCACCGCCTCGTCCAGCACGGCGCTCAGCAGCAGCGGCGGGTCCGCACGCAGCACGTCCTGCCGGGCCAGCCGCACCTCCACCAGCGTGTCCAGGCGGTCCTCGTCCAGGTCCTTCACGGCCGCCCGGGTGACCGCGCGGGCGTAGTCGGCGGTCTGCAGCAGGCCGGGCACGACCGTGGTCTCCAGGGTGCGCATCGCGCGCGCCTGCGACTCCAGGCTGATGAAGTCGCGGTAGGTGGGCGGCAGCACCCCCCGGTAGGCGTGCCACCAGCGGTGCCGTCCGCCCGCCTCGTCCGACCCCGCCAGCATCAGCAGTAACTCGCGCAGCTGTCCGTCCCGCACCGCGTAGGCGTCCAGGAGCAAGCGCAGATCGGCCGGTTTCACACCGCTGGCGCCGGTCTCGATGCGGCTCACCTTCGACTGGTGCCAGCCGACCAGCCGGGCGGCCTCACCGCTGGTGAGCCCGGCGCCGGTACGCAGCATGCGCAGTTCGGCGCCCAGTTTGCGGCGGCGCACCGCCGGACCGTTCTGCATGGGCTCCTCCTTACTCCGACCGGGCCGCCCGCATACGGTCCCGCGGCGCGGAGTTCACCGCATCGAGCGACAGATATATGCATATCTTGGTGGATCGCCCCCCGTGACCGGCCCGTCGGTGGCAGTCTGGCGGACAAGCACCAGTCCGGGACCGTACGCGAACCCTCCGCTGTATGTCGGACCGCGGTCCCGCGGGAAGGGACGACGTCGCCATGGCAGGCCACCTGGAAGCATCCGTCACTCTGCCGAGCGATCCCGCCTCGGTCTCCGCGGCCCGCTCCTACGTCGTGGGCACGCTCGCGGAGTGGGGCCTCCCGTCGGACACCGAGGCGGCCGAGACCGTGCGGCTCATCGTCTCCGAACTCGCCACCAACGCCGTCCAGCACACCTTCGGCCAGTCGCCCACCTTCACGGTCGCCATCGCGCTGGACCGGGACGAGCACCTGCACATCGGCGTCACGGACAGCCACCCGCGCTTCCCGAAGAGACTGCCCGCGGCCGTCCAGCAGGACAACGGCCGCGGCATGGTCATCATCCGGTGGCTCACCGCGGAGTGCGGCGGCAGGCTCCGCGTCCGCCCCACCCGCGAGGGCGGCAAGACGGTCTGCATCGAACTCCCCTGGGCCGCACCGGCCGCTCCGCTCCCCCCGGTGGGCCGGCCCGGCCCCTGACGCCCGCAGCCGGCGGGCCCGGTGGCGCGCGCAGGGGCGCGCGAAAGGCATGCGGCCGGATGCGTCACCTCCGCGCGGCGGGCGGCACGTCGTGCGGAGGGGTTGGCGGGCGCCCTCGTCCGGGCCGCACCGGCCGCTTCGGTCGCGGTCCGGACGGCGAGCGCGCGGGGTGTGGGCGCCCGGCCGGGAGAGCGGGCGCGGGGGAGCGCCGGGGTGCGCACCGCACCGCACCGCCGGCAGCCGGCGCAGCGGCCGTGCCGGTGGCCCTGCCCGCGTGGCAGGGGTCGCGGGGCCCGCACCGCTGAGGGGGCCGTTCGTGCGTGGCCGCGGGTGCCCGTGCCCGCGTCACGCGTGCCCGTGCCCGCGTCGGTCCGGGCCTGTGCGCTGCCGGGCGGGCGGCTGCGGGCCGAGGCCCGGCGTGCGCACCGGGGGCGCCGCGGCGGCCCGGAAGCCGCGGCGGTCGCCCGGAGACCGGCGCAGGGGCCGCCTCCAGGGCGGCCGCCGCGCCGGGTGAACGGCGGGGCGGGCGGCCGTGGCCGCCCCGGCCGCCCGTGCGGTGCGGGCGGGCGGCCGGGGCGGCGACGGCGGGCTCGGAGCGGCTCCCCAGCCGGAGCCGCTCCCGCGTCGGCGGCGGTCAGCTGACCCGGCCGTACCAGACGCTCTTGGTCCAGATCTTCTGGAGCCGCACCACGTCACCGGTCTTCGGGGCGTGCCATATCTTGCCGTGACCGGCGTAGATGCCGACGTGGTAGACGCTGGAACCAGAGTGGAAGAACACCAGGTCGCCGGCCTTGCGGTGCTTGGCGGAGATGTGGTGCGTCTTGTTGTACTGCTGGGCGGCGGTGCGCGGCAGCTTCTTGCCCGCCTTCTTGAACGAGTAGAGCGTCAGCCCCGAGCAGTCGAACCTGCGCGGCCCGGTGGCCCCGTAACGGTACGGGGAGCCCTTCTTGGACGCGGCGATGTGCAGTGCTTTCGTCGCCGTGGTCGCGGCGGAGGCGTCGGTGGCCAGTCCGGGCACCGCGATCGAGCCGCCCACGGCGGCGAGGGTGAGAGCCGAGGCCGTGCCGGCCCGGGCCATCAGCGACGGGACACGATTCAGCGCAGTCATGCGCAACCCTTCGTCAGCCGCCTGTGAAGGATGACCTGTCGGATTCGGGCTGGCGAAGTTGCCCGGCCGCGTTGCCGCGGCTTCACCCCAAGGATCGCCCGGAACCTCCGCCCGTCTGCGTCGAGCAGACGCGCTTCCGCGCCGGCGACCCGTCTTGCTCGGGTCCTCCACTCCTGCCGATCCACTCCGTCGACCGGTCATCCAGGCGGCGGCAGGACTCGGCGTCCGCCCGGACCGCCCCGCCGCTGTGGCGGGGGCTTGTCGTCAGACGGGATCTTCACTCACACCTGTCCGAAAATCCCAACGGAATCGGGGATTTGTGGTGTTACTCACCACTCACCCGTCCGGGTGGACCGCGCTGTGTTCGAACCTCCGTCAGTTCCCGTACGTAGCCCCCGACCTGCGACGAAGCGTCACGCGACGCTTCCTGGGCCCCCGCCGCGCGCAACTCGGGGAACCCGGGAACGGCTCGGGATGTAACCCGGTCGGGCGTACGTCGTTCGGGCCGTTTCAAGTCCGGCCCGAACGGCACGCGTCGACGGGGCGAACCCATCGGTCCGGACGTGTGTCCGTCTCAGCCCACGCCGTCGGTCGGGAGCGCGACGCGAGCGGTCCGGCGCTCACCGTCCAGCACCCGCAACGCCCGTGCCAGCGTGTCCCCGTGCAGCTCCGTCTCGCCCCGCTGGTGCATCAGCGCAAGGGCGTCACGCAGCTCTGCCGCCTTGCGCACCAGGGCCTGGGCCGCGCGCAGACCGCCGTACGTGTCACCGCTCCGGGCCGGGTTGACGCGGCCGAGCAGGTCGACCGCCTCCAGATAACAGTCGATCAGCTCGCCCTCGGCCCGGGTCAGGGCGGGCAGCGGCGGAAGTTCCGGCAGCATCGGGGGCTCACCGCGCGCCCGGTGCGCCCAGCGCGTCCCGGCGGCTGGGCACGACGCCGTCCACCAGGCCGTAGGCGAGCGCTCCGGGGGCGTCCAGGACGAGATCCCGCTCCAGGTCCTGGTGGACCTGTGCGGCCGTGCGCCCCGTGTGCCGGACGAGCATCGCCTCCAGCAGCTCCCGTACCCGGGTCAGTTCCCCGGCCTGGATGAGCAGGTCGCTGGGCTGCCCGCGCACCGGTTCCGGCAGTGCGGGCTGCCCGAGCACCATGCGCGCGCCGGGCAGCGTGAACCGCTTGCCGGGGGCGCCGCCCGCGAGCAGCACGGCGGCCGTGGAGGCGGCCTGGCCCAGGCAGTAGGTCGCCACGTCGCAGCTGACGTACTGCATCGTGTCGTAGATCGCGGCCATCGCGTCGAAGGAACCGCCCGGCGAGTTGATGTACAGCGTGATGTCCCGGTCCGGAACCGCGTGTTCCAGGTACATGAGCTGCGCGGTCACGTCGTTCGCCGCCGCGTTGTCGATCGGCGTGCCGAGGAACACGACCCGGTCCTCGAAGAGCTTCGCGTAGGGGTCGAGCGTCCGCACGGCGGATCCGGTGCGTTCGGTGAACTCGGGCAGGACATGGCGGGCGGATGGTCGGGACATGGGCACACCCCTCTTCGCGGCGGAGCCGTCGGCCGGCTCGTCTGTTGAAAATGTACAGGACGTACAGAGTGGTGGGGTGTCGGGCGGCGAGGGAGGGAACCTGGAGGGTGCTGCCGCGCGCCCTTCCGGACCCGGCCCGCCCGGCCGGGTGGATGGCAGCCCGTGCGCGCGACGGCCGAGGGGGTTGTCAGGGGGTGCCCGTAAGCTGGGGGTATGGCCTACGAGATTCCGGTGACGCAAGCCAGGGCTGAGCTCGCCGACCTGATCAACCGCGTGGTGTACGGCGGTGAGCGCGTCGTCGTGACACGGCACGGCAAGCCCCTCGTCGCCCTGGTCTCGGCCGCCGACCTGGAACGCCTGGACGCCCTGGACGAGCCGGGCGAGGAGCAGATCGTCCGCTCCGTGTCCCTGGTGCGCGAGACCGGGCCCGCCGTGCGCGAGCAGCAGCGCTTCGGCATCGCCGCGGAACACAGGAGGCCGGGCACCACCTGAGCCGCGCCGGGCACCGGCCCCTCGCCGGAGCCCGGAGCCCGGAGCCCGGTGGACGCCGGCTCGCCGGGTGCCCCCGGCCCCGCGGTGCAGCGCCCGGCCCGAACCGGTGAGGACGCCGAGGCCGGCGCTCACCGGACGGCTGACCCCGCGGGCCACCGGCCCGATCCGCTGAAGCGGGGACCGCGCTCGGCATCCGCCGGCGCCTGCCGACGGGCGCCCGTCCCACAGCCCATGTCCCAGCAGCTCCGCGACCGGGTGCGCCGGACGGGCTCGCGAGCCGCCGTGCTTCCCCGCGGACGGTTGCCGTGCGGCCCGCGACCGCGGGCGTCGAACGCCGCACCCACCGGACGGCTGTCCTCGCGGGGTCGCCGCGGCCGTTCCCGTCGGAGCGGGGACCGCTCCGAAGACCCCGTGCGGCGGGCGGAACCGCCGAGCCGCCCGTCCCATGCCGAGCGCCCCGACCCCGGCGATGCCGGGGGAGTGCGCCCCGCCCACGCGCGTGCCGCTCGCCAGAAGTGCCGTGCTGGCCCACGGTCCCGCGTGGGACGCTGCGGCCGCGGCGCGCGACACGCCGACAGATCGACCGGTGACCGAGGTTCCGCTCAGCGAGACGTGATCATCCGGTTATCGGATTGGTAAAGAAGGGCGGTAAACCCTGTCCTCAGCGGGCTCGCAGTCGAGAGGATCCCCGCCTGACCACTCGCAGCGAAGCACGGGGAGGGCCCACTTGAGGGACTACAGACCGAAAAGCCGCGTGGCGGCGCTGAGTTCGGCCGGAGTGCTCGTCACCGCCACCCTGATCGCCGGGGCGGTGTCCGCTCCGACGGCCGGCGCGGTCGGCCGGCACAGTCAGGACCGGGAGGCGAACGGCGTCCGGATCGCCGCCGCCCGGGCCGCCCAGGCGGGCGTCGACTGGCAGGACTGCCCCGCCGACTGGGGGCTCGAGAAGCCCATCCAGTGCGGCTGGGTCACGGTGCCGCTGGACTACGCCCACCCGTACGGCAAGCAGATCAAGCTCGCCGTGGACCGCATCGGCAACACCGGGAGCAAGAGTGAGCGCCAGGGCGCGCTCGTCTACAACCCGGGCGGCCCCGGCGGCTCCGGCCTGCGCTTCCCGCGTCGGGTCACCACGAAGAACGCGCTGTGGGCCAACGCGGCCAAGGCCTACGACTTCGTCGGTTTCGACCCGCGCGGCGTCGGCCACTCCACGCCCATCTCCTGCGTCGACCCGCAGGAGTTCGTCAAGGCCCCGAAGCCGGACCCGGTCCCGGACAGCGAGGCCGACAAGACCGCGCAGCGCAAGCTGGCCCGCGCCTACGCCCAGGGCTGCGCCGAGCGCAGCGGCTGGATGCTGCCGCACATGACCACGCCGAACACCGCCCGCGACCTGGACGTCGTCCGCGCCGCGCTGGGCGAGAGGAAGCTCAACTACCTCGGCGTCTCCTACGGCACCTACCTCGGCGCCGTCTACGGCACCCTCTTCCCGGGGCACCTGCGCCGCATGGTCGTGGACAGCGTGGTCAACCCCTCCCGCGAGAAGATCTGGTACGAGGCCAACCTGGACCAGGACGTCGCCTTCGAGGGCCGCTGGAAGGACTGGCAGGACTGGGTCGCCGCGAACGACGCCGCCTTCCACCTCGGCACCACCCGCGCCGCCGTCCAGGCCAAGTGGCTCGAACTGCGCGCCACGGCAAAGAAGAGCCCGATCGGCGGGGTCGTCGGCCCGGCCGAGCTGATCTCCTTCTTCCAGAGCGCGCCGTACTACGACTCCTCGTGGGTGCCGGTCGCGACGGTCTTCAGCAAGTACGTCGCCGGCGACACCCAGGCACTGATCGACGCCGCCGCCCCCGACCTGTCCGACACCGCGGGCAACATCGCCTCGGAGAACTCCAACGCGGTCTACACGGCCGTCGAGTGCACCGATGCCAAATGGCCCACCAGCTGGAGGAAGTGGGACCGGGACAACACCCGGCTCCACCGGGACCACCCGTTCATGACCTGGGCCAACGCCTGGATGAACCTGCCCTGCGCCACCTGGCCCGCCAAGCAGCGCACCCCGGTCGAGGTCAGGACGCACAAGGGCCTGCCGAAGGTCCTCATCGTGCAGTCCACGCGTGACGCCGCCACCCCGTACGAGGGCGCCGTCGAGCTGCACAAGCGCTTCAAGGGCTCCCGCCTGATCACCGAGAAGGACGCGGGCTCCCACGGCGTCACCAGCCTGGTCAACCCCTGCGTCAACGAGCGCGTCGACGCGTACCTGCTCAAGGGCACGCTGGACCGCAAGGACGTGACCTGCGCCCCGCACGCCACGCCCAAGCCGTAACCGCATCCCTGCGGCGACGAGGGGCGGCCGGAGCTTTCCGGCCGCCCCTTCGCGGTGAGCGCCCCTCGGTGGGGGCACGGGTCAACTGAGCGGCGCCCGCGGGAACCTGCGCTCCCTCGCGCCTTTCGCGGCCGCCTGACGCTCCTTGACATCGGCCGCGTACTCGTCGACGTACTCCTGGCCGGAGAGCGCGAGGATCGCGTACATGATCTCGTCGGTGGCGGCCCGCAGCACGGTCTTCTCGTTCTCCATCCCGGCGTAGCGCGAGAAGTCGAGGGGCTCGCCGAAGCGGATGGTGATCGGACGGATCCTCGGCACCACCTTGCCGGGCGGCTGCGCCTCGAACGTGCCGATCATCGCGCAGGGCACGACCGGGGCCCCGGCCTTCAGCGCCATCACCGCCACGCCCACCTTGCCCTTGTACAGCCTGCCGTCGTGCGAGCGGGTGCCCTCCGGGTAGATGCCCAGCAGTTCGCCCCGACCCAGCACCTTGAGCCCCTCGCGCACCGCCGCCTGACCGGCCTCCTTGCCGGAGCGGTCCACCGGGATCTGGCCGGCGCTGCGGAAGAAGAACGCGGTGAGCCGGCCCTTCAGCCCGGGGCCGGTGAAGTACTCCGCCTTGGCCAGGAAGGTGATGCGCCGTTTCAGGATCGCCGGCATCAGGAAATGGTCGGAGAAGGACAGGTGGTTGCCGGCGATGATCGCCGCCCCCGACGCGGGCACGTGCTCCAGTCCCTCGATCCGCGGCCGGAAGACCAGCCTGAGCACAGGTCCCAGGACCACGTACTTGAGCAGGTAGTAGAACACGGCTCGCTCCTCACTCTGCCGGCTCCCCTTCGAACCGGCGTCTCCCCGGCGCAGCCCGGGGAGCACGGATATCGGCTGATGTTCACCTGCCGTCATCTGTAACCACGTTCCGGCGGTCTCATGCTGACCCTCCGGCCGGGTCGGCTGACGGGCAGTCGGCCGCCGGGGCCGCCCGGCGCCGTTCGCCGCCGGTCTTCTGCACGTGAGTGGTGTCGGCGTCGACGAGGGCGCCGTCGGCGCCGGTCGGCTTGATCTCCGGCACCCGGGCGCCGTGCCGGTCGACCAGTGTGGAGTGCGGCTCGCCGGGTTCGAAGGCGTGGCGCTCCCCCCACTGGCGGAGGGTGAGCAGGACCGGGAACAGGTCGCGGCCGGCGTCGGTGAGGACGTACTGCCGCCGGCGGCCCGAGGGCGCGGTCCGCTGGGTCAGGACTCCGTGGGCGGTGAGCCTGCGCAGGCGGTCGGTGAGGATGTTGCGGGCGATGCCGGTCCGTCGCTGGAACTCGGTGAAGGACCGTGCCCCGTCCATCGCATCCCGGACGACCAGGAGGCTCCACCGGTCACCGACGAGGTCGAGCGCGCGGGCTACCGGGCAGTCGGGATCGGTCCAGGCAGGGCTCGAAGAGCCCGTGGAGGGGCGCGGCATGACACCTCCCGATGAGTTGCACAGTGAGACCATCATGCCCTACGGTCGAATTGGTTTCAGATTGCTACTCATCTCCTCAGGGGCGTGATGGACGTCGGGCGACGGTTACTCCTCGCGACCGTGTGCGGTGTCGCGGTAGCGAGCGTCTACGCCGCGCAGACAGTGCTGGCGTCCATGGGAGACAGCCTGGGGGTGTCCGCACGGCACTCCGGGTGGATCGTCTCGACCGGCCAGATCGGCTATCTGGCCGGTCTCGTGCTGTTGGTGCCGCTCGGCGACGTGGTCGCCGACAGGCGTCGGCTCATCGCGGTGCACATGGCCGCCACCGCGGCAGGCCTGTTCCTCACGGCTGCGGCTTCGGCTGCGTGGGCGGCCTTCGCCGGGCTCGCGCTGGCCGGAATGTTCGCTGTCGTGGTGCAGACCACGGTGGCCTACGCCGCGTCGGTCTCGCCGCCCGCCGAGCGCGGACGCACCATCGGTGTCGTGACGTCGGGCGTGGTGGTGGGCATCCTGGGCGCGCGGTTCGTCACCGGCGTGCTCGCGCAGGTGTGGGGCTGGCCGAGCGTGTACGCCGTGCTCGGTGTGCTCGCCGCCGCCCTCGCCGCCCTGGTGCTGCGCGCGCTGCCGCCCGACGACGGATCTCGCCGGCCGGCGGGCTACCGGCAGGCCGTCGTCTCGTTCGGCGCGCTGTTCGGGCAGCGTCTCTTCCTGACGCGCGGTCTCATCGCGTTCTTCCTCTTCGCATCGTTCGGCACCCTGTGGAGCGGGCTGTCCCTGCCGCTGGCGAACGCGCCGTGGCACCTGAGCGAGAGCCGGATCGGACTGTTCGGCATCGCCGGACTCGCCGGCGCACTGGGCGCGGCGCGTGCGGGACGGTGGGCGGACGCAGGACGGGCGGTCCCGGTCACCGGCCTCGCGCTGGCCCTGCTCATCGCCTCCTGGGCCGCGACCGCGCAGCTGTCCTGGTCGCTGTGGCTGCTCGTCATCGGCATCGTGGCGCTCGACTTCGCGGTCCAGGTCGTGCACGTGAGCAACCAGCACCTGCTGACCACCGTGCATCCGGAGCGCACGAGCAGCGTCATCGGCGGCTACATGGTCTTCTACTCCCTCGGCTCAGCCCTCGGCGCGGCCGCCACCACCTCCGTCCTCACCTCGCACGGCTGGGCCGCCTCCAGCCTCCTCGGGGCCGGGTTCGCGACCTGTGCGCTGATCGTCTGGGCAACCGACGCACGCCGGCGCTCCAGGACGTCGCAGGCCGGTTCCGAGGCGGCGGACGCACACCGCGGCGAGAAGGAGAAGCAGAGGAGCGACTGACCCCGCACCCGGCACGGCGCGTCTGTCGAAGTGCTGGTGCACCCGTCGGCGATCAGGGGCGGGCTCATCGGTCACCGCAGGTGCGTGAAGCAGTGGCGCCGAGGCGCGGCGCTTCCCCCTTCGAACGGCCGGGTGAACGGCCGGGTGCCGCACTGTCAGCGGCACCCCATAGGGTGCCGGACATGGCCCGCTCCTGGACGCTGTTGCGCACGCACCTCGGTACGCCGCCGGCCCGCTCGCCGTCCCGGACCGGCCTCACCCCCGCATCTGTAAGCTCCCCGCACCGGCCGACGGCCGCCCACCAGTAGAAAGCAGACCGTACGCGTGTTCCAGGAAACCCCCATCTTCAGCCGCCTCGTCGCCGAGCGCGGCAACATCGTCGCCGAGGTACGCGGTGAAGCCGACCGTATACGCCGCGACCTGGCACGGGTGATGCCCTGGGCAGTCTCGTCCGACGTGCCTGTGCACCCCTCGCAGGACCGGCCCAGAGGGTGAGGGTGCGGGCGTCGCCTGTCCCCTCCGTGCCGTGACCCGGCAGGCCGTGCACGGGCGCCGGCCGGTGCCCGTGCACGGCCACCGGCTTCCGGACCGGCGACGGGCCCGCGCCGCCGCCACACCGGGATCGTCGTACTGACCCCCGGTCACATCCCCGGCGGCCCTGACGGCGAGAAACCACTCCTCGGGCCCACTGGAACACCGGTGCCGCCGGCGACTTCCGTCTGAGGCATGGACATGACCGCGTGGCGGTGGTGTCATCCGCTCAGCGCGTTCCCCTGCACCGTCGAAACGAAGGCCGCCCGCCGGCAACCCGGCCCGGACCTGAGCCACGTCCGGACCAGCCGCGGCGCCCCGGCCGACCCTCGGGCGCCTCGGCGCGGCCGGCGACGTCCCACAGCTTTCCCCCGCAGCCTGCGCGAGGAGGACCAGCCGTGTCCGTCCGTCCCCTGCCGAGACTCCTGCTGGTGCTGGCGTTGGTCCCCCTGCTGCTCGCCGCGGGCCGGATCCGGGCGCCGGAAGCCGCCGCGCCACGCCCCCTGGCGCCGGCCGCGGTCTGCTCCCTGCACTGCGACGCGACGGACCCGTCGCGGGCCACCCAGGAGACCTTCCCGGTGGCCGAGGTGAACGTCAACGGCCGTCTGCTGCGGCTGCACGTCGATGACGCCGCGGGGATGGCCTGGGCCAGCATCGACCGTGGCAGGCCGGACGACGCCGTCTGGCTGGACCGCTCCTGGGACGGTGGCGCCACCTGGGAGGGACTGCTGGGGAAGGCCGCCGTCCCGGCGACCCGGACCGGTGCCCGCACGCTCATGTACAACCTCTACGACCCCGGCGCCCACCGGCGCGGCCTGCTGCGCGCCTGCGGGGACGCCCAGGGCGTGACCTGCACCGCGTGGGCGCACACGGCGGTCTGCGCACCGGTCTGCGACGGCACGGGCACCGCCCCCGGCGACACCCGGCCGGTGGCCCCCACCGAGCTCGCCGGACGGACCGTCGCACTGCACGCCGACAGCGCCGGGAGGGTCTGGGCGACCCTGGCAGGCGGCCGGGCGGGCGACGAGGTCTGGCTGGACCGGTCCTGGAACGGCGGCGAGAGCTGGCCCGACGGATCCTCGCTCGGCCGGCTGCCGGTGCCCGCCGGGGCGACCGGTACCGGTACCGCGCGGTTCAACGCCACGGACCCGCTGGGCCGCCTCTACGGCGGCGCAGTGCGGGCCTGCGGCCGTGCGGTGGAGGGCCAGAACGGCAGCTGCACCGCCTGGGCCCGGCCGGTGACCACCCGCTCGGCCGCGGCAGCCGACGCGCTGATGTACTCCTACGACCCCACCACGGCCTACTGGCCCTCCAGTTGGTGGAACTCCGCGGTGGCACTGACCACCGTCATCGACTACCTGAGGAAGAGCGGCGACACGCGGTACACCTGGATCGTCGACCGCACCTTCCGCACCAACCGGGTGGCCTTTCCGGCCGGGGCGCGCAGTTCCGACCCCATCGAGGGACACTTCATCAGCCGCGCCACCGACGACAGCGAATGGTGGGCACTGGCCTGGATCGACGCCTACGACCTCACCCACGACCGCCGCTACCTCGACGAGGCCGTCACCATCGCGGACTACGTCAGCGGATACTGGGACACCGGAAGGTGCGGTGGCGGAGTGTGGTGGGACCGCGAGCGGACGTACAAGAACGCCGTCACCACCACGCTGTACGTCCGTCTCACCGCCGCGCTGCACAACCGGCTGGCCAGCGACACCGTCTGGCTCCACCGGGCCACCACCGCCTGGAACTGGTTCCTCGGCAGCGGCCTGGTCAACGCCTCCGGCCTGGTCAACGACGGGCTGACCCGCGACTGCGCCAACAACGGCCAGACCGTCTGGAGCTACAACCAGGGTCTGGCGATCGGCGCCGCGGTGGAGATCCGGCGGGCGACCGGCAGTGCCGCCGCGCTCGCCGCCGCCCGCCGCCTCGCCGACGCAGCCCTCGCTTCACCCGCGCTGGTGAGCAGCGGCATCCTCACCGAGTCCTGCGACGCACCGGCTTCGGGCCCCTCGGACTGCGACGACAACGCCAAGCAGTTCAAAGGCATCTTCATGCGGTACCTCCAGGACCTGAACTCCGCCACCGGCAACGCCTACCTCGCCTTCGCCGCCACCCAGGCCGACAGTGTCTGGTCCGCCGCCCGCGACAGCCTCAACCGCCTCGGTCAACGCTGGTCCGGCGGCGGCACCACCGACCACCCCGACATCCGGGACTGGCGCACCCAGGCCTCCGCCCTGAGCGCGCTGCTGGCAGCCGGCTGATCCGGCGAGCGAGCCTCGGCCGTCACCCTCCGCGAGCGCGACGCCCCGGTCCGGCCGTCCCGGCGCGGTGGTGGCCCGTTCGGTGGGGAGGTCCGGACGGTCGCCGACCGTCGTGGGGAGCGGCGATGTGGCCGCGGATGTCGTCGGGTACCTGGCCGACGGCCGCAAGCCGGTCGTCCAGTGCAAGAAGTATGCGCCGCGCCGGAGTGTGTCCGCACCGGAGTGTGTCCTCGCGGGACATGCGGACGTTCGTCGGTACCGCCCGCCGCGAGCACAGGGCCGACGTCGCCTTCTTCGTCACCACCGCGCATCCGGACACCTTGCTCCCGCTGAACGGAAGCGGCGGCGGTGCCGGGCGGCGCCCCTCCGCTCGACCGGGACAGCGGCCCCTGGACCACGTCGGCGGATCCGGCCCGTCCCTGCCGGCCCGCCGAGCCGCGTGGCGTCGGCCGCCGTCCCGCGTCCTTCGCCCCCGCGGTCCCGCGGAGCCGGTCCGGTCAGGCGGCCAGGATCTGGGGCGCCTCGGTCGACGGGCGACGGTCCGCCCGCATCCGGTCCAGCAGAGCGTCGGCCGCGGCGAGGGCCTCGTCCACCGACGGGGTGCCGGTCATGACGCACAGCGTGTACGAGGCGTCTTCCAGTTCGCGGCTCGACTGGCCGGTCGGCTGCAGATCATGGCGGAAACGAGCCTCGGCAAAGCGGGCCAGCACCGCACGCAGTTCCTTCTCCGCAGGCAGCAACACTGCGACAACCTCTCTCGAAGGCGGCCGGGGCACGGGCCCGCGCCGCCGGACGGCACCCGGTGGAAAGGGGAGAGGAAGCTTCCTCCGAGACTCGTCTGCCCCCGCCGGGACGCTGTATGCACGAGGGCCGCCCCCTCGCCGACACCCCTGCCCGCATGTCCGGAAGCAATCGGCGATCGGTCCGGACCATTGACACGGAAGGCGGGTGTCGGTGTCATAGGCGGCTGTCGGCTCCGGGTCGACCGAGGGTTCGGTTGGTGACGACTGGACCAAATGCGCGCACGACAACGATGTCGGACGCTCTCGGCCGTCCGGCCCGCCGGCCCCACCCCCCACTCACAGGCTTTCCACGGAGGAGCCGTGCGCAAGATCCTGACGACCCTCGCCGCGGCGGCGGCCGCCGTCCTGGTGGCGGTGACGCCGCACACCGGCGCGGCGGCCGGCGCCGACCCCACCCCGGTGTCCCGTTCGGCGGCTCCGGCGGCGGCCGCCGCGACCGCCCACACGGTCACGTTCGTCAACCACACCGGACGCACGGTGTGGGTCGGCAGCACCGTCAACGCCGACGGCTCCAAGCAGCTCACCGGGCTGCCGGTGCTGCAGCCGGACCAGTCGGCGACCATCACCGTCCCCGAGACGTCCGATCCCGGCCACTGGCGCGGCAAGTTCTTCGCCCGCATGGGCTGCAGCGGCACCTCGGGCAGCGACTTCCACTGCCGGCTCGGCGACTGCGGCAAGTACGCCGACCACTGCGAGACCGGTGAACAGCCGGTCAGTCTGGCGGAGTTCAACTTCGACACCGCCGACGGCCTGGCCCCCTGGTACGACGTCAGCTACGTCAACGCCTTCTCGGTGCCCATCACCATCACTCCGGTCAACGTCGGCCCCGGCGGCGGCGGTTGCGCCGCGATGGGCTGCTCGGAGAACCTGCTGCCGCTGTGTCCGGCCGAGAATCTGACCCGGTGGCCCGACGGCAAGCCGATGCTGTGCACCAACCCCAACAGGGACGCCAAGACCGCCTACAGCAACATGGTCGCCTCGCACTGCCCGAAGGCCTACGCCTGGTCGCGGCACGACCAGGAGCCCGGCAACCAGGTGATGCAGCAGTGCAGTTCGTGCAGCGGCTTCACCGTCGAGTTCCACGCCGGCGCGTGAGGGGAGCGACCACCGTGCGCAGGATACGCGTCATCACCGTTCTGCTGGCGCTGCTGGCCGCCCTCGCCGCCACCGGCACGGCCGGCGCCGCCACCGACGCCCCGGCCGCCGCGGACGCGGTCAAGAAGAAGGGCGTCAGCGCGTGGAACTTCCCCGGCGTCACCGACGCGCTGCGGGACTCGGGCTCCGGCTGGTTCTACACGTGGGCGTCGGACCCCCAGCAGATCACCGCCCCGCCCGGGGTGGAGTTCGTTCCCATGATCTGGGGCGCCGGCTCCGTGACCGACGCCGAACTGAGCCGGGCCAAGCAGCAGGGCACCACGCTGCTCGGCTTCAACGAGCCCGACATGCCCGGGCAGGCCAATATGACCGTGGAGCAGGCTCTCGACCTGTGGCCCCGGCTGCAGTCCACCGGCCTGCGGCTCGGCGCCCCCGCGGTCGCCTACGGCGGGGACACCCCCGGCGGCTGGCTCGACCGCTTCATGCAGGGCGCCTCCGCCCGCGGCTACCGGGTGGACTTCATCCCGGTGCACTGGTACGGCGCCGACTTCGACCCGGCGCGCGCCACCGGCCAGCTGCGGTCGTACCTGCAGGCGGTGTACGACCGGTACCACAAGCCGGTCTGGCTCACCGAGTACGCCCTGACCGACTTCTCCTCCGGCACCCCGCGCTACCCGAGCCGGGCCCAGCAGGCGGAGTTCGTCCGGCAGTCCACCGCCATGCTCGGGCAGCTCTCGTTCGTCGAGCGCTACGCGTGGTTCACGCTGTCCACCAGCCGCGGTGACGGCACGGGCCTGTACGACGGCTCGGCCGCGAACGAGGTGGGCGCCGCCTACCGCGGGGTCGGCTGACGCTCGTCACCGCCTTCCCGGCCCACCGCCCAGGCGCCCCACCAGGACGCGACGCCGCCACTCCTGCCCTTCCGGGAGTGGCGGCGTCGCGTCGTACCGGCGGCGGGCGCCGTGGCGGTGAGGGGGGCGTCCGCCCCGGGGCGGACGGGTGTGCAGGCCGGGACGGCGGCGCCCCAGCCGCTAATTGACGTATCGCAATACGTCGATATGATGCTGGCATGTCGAATCTCGATGTCGCTCCCACCGCTCTGATCGTCCACGCTCACCCCGAGCCGCTCTCCTTCAGCACCGCCCAGATGACCACCGCCGCCCAGACCCTGCGCGAGGCCGGGTACCGGGTCGACGTCCTCGACCTCTACGCCGAGGGATGGGCCCCGGTCCTCGGCCGCGAGGAGTTCGCACCGGTGGACGGCCCGTTCAAGCCGCAGGCCGAGCAGATGCGCGCGGTCGAGGAGGGGACGCTCGACGCGGCCGTCAGGGCCCATCTCGACCGGCTTCTCGCCGCTGACCTGCTCGTGCTGTCGTTCCCGATGTGGTGGTTCTCGCTGCCCGCCGTCCTGAAGGGATGGGTGGACCGGGTCTTCGTGATGGGTGCCGTCTTCGGCGGGAAGCACGGGCTCTTCGGCGACGCGGCGCTCGCCGGGAAACGAGCGATGCTGCTGTTCACGACGGGCGGGCCCGCCGACTCGTTCCGGCCCGGCGGCGCCTTCGGCCCGATGGACGACTTCCTGTACCACATCCACCGCGGGATGCTGGAGTTCGTCGGCTTCCAGGTCCTCGACCCGGTGATCACCTATGGGCCGGCCCGCATGACCGACCGGGAACGGACGGCCGCCCTGGAGGCGGTCAGGGAGTCCGTCGCGCGCGTCGCGGCGGCGGATTACCCCGCCCCCGTGCGCTGACCCAGGCCCGTGCCGTGCCGGGCGGGGCGGCGGCGCCGTCTACCGGGCCCGTGCGGGCGTGCGCAGCACCAGCAGGGCGACGTCGTCGAGGCCGGGCGGGTGCACGCGGCGCAGGAGCTCGTCCGTGAACGACTCCAGCGGGCGGTGGGCGAGGGCGGCGGCGTGCTGGCGGAGCCGGTCCAGCCCCTCGTCGAGGGTGTGGCCCGGCGCCTCGATCATGCCGTCCGTGTACAGCAGCAGGGTCGAGCCGGGAGGCAGCACGACCGTGGCATCGGGCCGGGGTGTGAGCACTCCGGTGCCCAGCAGGAGCGCGTGCCCGTCGGTGAGGTACTGCGCCAGGCCGTCACGGCTGACCAGGAGGGGCGGCGGGTGCCCGGCGTTGGTCCAGGACAGCTCCCAGTACCCGCTGTCGTTCCGGATCACCCGGGCGAGGACGAGGGTGGCCATCGCGACGTCGGTGATGGGCATGATCGCCTCGTCCAGCCGTTCGACGATACGGCTGGGGGGCTCCTCCTGGGCCCAGGCGTAGGCGCGGAGCATGTTGCGCAGCTGGGCCATGCCCGCGGCGGCCTCCAGGTCGTGGCCGACGACGTCCCCGATGGCCAGGGCGGTGGCGCCGTCGGACAGGGTGAAGGCGTCGTACCAGTCGCCGCCGACCTGCGAGGCGTCGGGGGCGGGCAGATAGCGGACCGTCATCTGCAGCCCGGGCACCTGCGGCACCTGCGGCAGCAGATGGTTCTGCATGGTCTCGGCGACCTTGCGCTGACGCTGGTAGAGGCGGGCGTTGTCCAGGGCCAGCCCCGCACGGCGGGCGATGTCCTCGATCAGCGGCAGGTCGGCCATGGTGAAGTCGCCGGGCTTCCCGGCGCGTCCCAGGGTGAGCGCACCCAGGACCTCACGGGCCGTGCGGATCGGGGCGATCGCGGCCGAGTGGATGCCGGTGGCGTCGAACAGCCGGCGCTGCTCTACCGCGATGCCGGAGTCCGGTGACCGGTGGTAGGTCTCGGGGCCGGCCAGGGTGGAGGCCACGCCGCGCAGCGCCCGGGACAGCGGCATCGGGGACTCCTCCGGGACCGGCGGCATCGGCCCCTGGAGATCCTCGTGGTGCACCAGCTTGTCGCCGTCGGCCTGGACCACGGCGGTGCGCCACACCTCGTCGCGTTCGGTGATCAGGTCGATGACGGCCCAGTCCGCCAGCCGGGGCAGGACCAGGCTCACCAGTCTGTGCAGCGCCTCGTCCACGTCCAGGGTGGAGGTCAGCCGGGTGGTGGTCTCCGCCAGCAGGGCCAGCCGCTCCAGTTCGCTCAGCGACTCGGCGGCCTGCCGCGGGGGGCGGGCGGCGCCGGACGGCTGCTCGGGGATGTGGAAGACGACGAGCGTGCCGTCCCGGTGGTCGGCGACGGCGTAGGGGGTGATCAGCCAGGACACCGTCAGCAGGGAACCGTCGGGGCGCGCGAAGTAGTCCTCGGCGGACTGGGCCGGGCGCCCGGCGTGGAACGCCGGACGCATGGTGCACCGGCTGGTGGGCAGCGGGTCGCCCTCGGGCCCGCGGTGCAGCAGGTCGTGGGCGTCATGGCCGACGAGTTCCTCGGCGCTCCGGCCCAGCAGGTGTTCGGCGCGGCGGTTGACGGCGATGATGCGGCCTTCTTCGTCCACGACGTACGCACCCGCCCCTATGGCCTCCAGGGCGTCCGGGAGCCGGGCAGGAGGCGCTGCCGGGAACTGCCGCCGATCGCCGGCTGTGTGCTCCGGTTCCGCCATGTCCTCGCCTCCTGGCTCGTCGCGCCGCCGCGGCCGTGACGTGCGCTCGTCCGCACGCCTGGTTGCCGTATGCCCCGTCGCGGGGCAACCTCGCGCGCCGTCCGGCGGCACGGACGGTTCCGGCGCCGCCCGGCGAGGCAGTGACCGAGTTCCCCGCCACCGCGGCCGGATCCCGCCCGGCGGCGCCTTCCTGGCGGCTCACGGGCGGGCCGCGCCGCAAGGAGGGAGCGTGCCTGCGCGCCCGTGCGACCGGACAGCGACGCGCTCCCGCCCGCCGGTCACGTCCTGCCACCGTACGAGGGCGCCGATGACCGTATCGCGCCGCACCCCGCGCGACCGCCCCGGAGGCGGCGTCGCGCGCTGCTCGTGCCGGCGGTGCCGGCCGGGGTGCTCGGGGCGCACGCTCCGGCGCCGGGCGGAGGCATGCCCGGCGGCGGCATGCGGCACACGGGGCACGCCCCGGCCGCGCACGGCGCCGTGGTGATCGCGCCGGAGGAGTGCCCGGGCGGCGACGGTCACCGCGGGGGCCGGCGGCTGCACCACGTCGGCCCCGGCCGCGCCCGGGGCGCGGTGGACGGCGGCCCCCGGCTGCCGGCGCCCGCCCCGGCGGCCCGCCCCCTTGCCGCACCGGGCCCGCTTCCCTCCGGCGGCGGCTCCCGAGGGCGCCCGTGGGCCGCCCGGCCTGGCCGGACCGCGGCTCCTGCGGGTCCGGAGGCCGCCAGGGCCGCACGCCCCGCCGTACGCGGGCGCCGCGGTGACCGTCCTCGCCCTGGCCGCCCACGGCGGCACCGGGAGCGAGCACCACGGCGCAGAGCACCACGGCGGCGCGTCCGCCGTCCCGGCGGGCGGGCTTCCTCGGCCCACGTGAAGGAGCGCGCCGCGCGCATCGAGAAGGCGCAGAACCCCGGGATCAGGCGGATGAGGCGGCTTCTCGGCACCGGCCGAGCACGAGTCGGGCAGGAGCTGAGCAGGGGCTGAACCGCGGGGCGGGGGCCGCCGCCGGCCCCCGCCCCTGCCCGCTCAGGCCAGCACCCTCTCCAGGGCCGCCAGCGCGGAGCGCAGTTCCTCCGCCGTGACGGTCAGCGGCGGGGCCAGCCGGATCGTGGACCCGTGGGTGTCCTTGACCAGGATGCCCTCGCGCATCAGGCGCTCACTGATCTCGCGCCCGGTGCCGAGGGCCGGGTCCACGTCCACGCCGGCCCACAGCCCGCGCGAGCGGAAACCGGTGACGCCCTTGCCGGCCAGCTCGGTCAGCCCGTCCCGCAGGACCACCCCCAGCTCGGCCGCCCGGCGCTGGAACTCGCCGGTCTCCAGCAGCTCGACCACGGCCGTGCCGACCGCCGCCGCCAGCGGGTTGCCGCCGAACGTCGAGCCGTGCTCGCCCGGATGCAGCACGCCCAGCACGTCGCGCCGGCCCACCACCGCCGACACCGGCACGATGCCGCCGCCGAGCGCCTTGCCCAGCAGCACCACGTCCGGGACGACGTCCTCGTGCTCGACGGCGAGGGTGCGGCCGGTGCGGCCGAGGCCCGACTGGATCTCGTCCGCGATAAACAGGCAGCCCTTGCGGCGGGTCAGCTCGCGGACCCCGGCCAGATAGCCGTCGTCCGGGACGATCACGCCCGCCTCGCCCTGGACGGGCTCGATGAGCACGGCCGCCGTCGTGTCGTCGACCGCCGCCTCCAGCGCGGCCAGGTCGTTGTACGGCACGATCCGGAAACCGGGCGTGAACGGGCCGAACCCGGCGCGGGCCGTCTCGTCCGTGGAGAAGCTGACGATGGTCGTCGTGCGGCCGTGGAAGTTGTCCGCGGCGACCACGATCGTCGCCTGCCCGTCCGGGACGCCCTTCACGTCGTACGCCCACTTCCGGGCGACCTTCACGCCGCTCTCCACCGCCTCCGCGCCGGTGTTCATCGGCAGCACCATGTCCAGACCGGTCAGCTCCGCCAGCCGCTCCGCGAACTCGGCCAGCCGGTCGTTGTGGAAGGCGCGGGAGGTGAGGGTGAGCCGGTCGAGCTGGCGGTGCGCGGCCTCGATCAGCGCCGGGTGCCGGTGGCCGAAGTTGAGGGCCGAGTAACCGGCCAGCATGTCGAGGTAGCGGTTGCCCTCGACGTCCTCCACCCACGCGCCCTCCGCCCGGGCCACCACCACGGGCAGCGGGTGGTAGTTGTGCGCGAGGACCGGCTCCTCGGCGCGGATCAGGTCGGCGGACGTACGGGTGCGCGCGGGTGCGGTCATCAGCGGATCTCCTGGGTGCAGCACTTGATGCCACCGCCGGCCTTGTGGAACTCCGACAGGTCGACGGGGACGGGGACGTAGCCGTGTCCGGCGAGACGCTCGGCCAGCGCCTCGGCCCTGGGCGCGATGAAGACGTGCCGGCCGTCCGAGACGGAGTTCAGGCCGAACGCCATCGCGTCCTCGCGGGTGGCGAGCACCGCGTCCGGATACAGGCGCCGGAGGACCTCCCGGCTGCCCGGCGAGAACGCCTCCGGGTAGTAGCAGATGTTGTCGTCGTCCAGGACGAACAGCGCCGTGTCCAGGTGGTAGAAGTACGGGTCCACCAGGGTCAGGCCGATCACCGGGTGGCCGAGGAACTCCTGCGCCTCCCGGTGCGCCTCGCGGGTGGTGCGGAACCCGGTGCCGGCGAGCACGTACCGGCCCGTCCACACCAGGTCCCCCTCGCCCTCGGACACCGACTCCGGGCGGTGGACGTCGTAGCCGGACGCCTTGAACCAGGTGTCGTAGTGCTCCGACTCCGGGCGCCGCTCCGGGGCGTGGAACAGGGAGCCGAAGACCCGCCCGTCGACGACGAACGCGGCGTTCGCGGCGAACACCATGTCGGGCAGCCCGGGGACCGGCTCGACGGCTTCGACGGTGTGGCCGTGGGCGCGGTAGGCGCGGATCAGCGCCTGCCACTGCTCCTGGGCCAGGTCGACGTCGACCGGCCTGTCGGGGTGCATCCAGGGATTGATCGCGTACTGGACGGCGAAGTGCCTGGGTTCGCAGACCAGGAACCGCCGGGGACGCGGCACACGGACATCGGGCACAGAGGGGTTCCTCCGGTTTCCTGTGTGTCACTGGGGGGTGACACCACGTTAAGAACCGAGGGAGGTGGCAGACAAGTGCTGTGAGCTGCGCACAAGCGCAGCATTGCTGCGTTGGTGTCGCGGGTCGCGCACGGATGCTGCGCGCTGCCGGGTCACTCCGGAGCCGGATGGGTGGCGCCCGCCTCCGGGCTTTCCGGGAGCAGGTGGGACAACACCATCACGCTGATCGTCTTCCGGATGAACGGCTCGGCGCGGATCCGCTCCAGCACCTCCTCGAAGTGCTCCACGTCCCGGGCCCGCACGTGCAGCAGCGCGTCGGCGCCGCCGGTCACCGTCATCGCCGCGGCGATCTCCGGATGGTTGCGGACGACCTCCGCCAGCCGCCGGGGCGGGGCAGCGCCCTCGCAGTACACCTCGACGTAGGCCTCCGTGCGCCAGCCCAGCGCCGAGGGCCGCACCGTCGCCGTGAACCCGGTGATCACCCCGGTCTCCCGCAGCCGGTCCACCCGCCGCTTGACCGCGGTCGCGGACAGCCCCACCGCCGCGCCGATCTCGGCGAAGCTGGTCCGGGCGTTGCCCATCAGCGCGGTGATGATCTGGCGGTCCAGCTCGTCGAAGGGGGGCGTCCTGCTGTTCATGCGGGCACTGTAGTGAACGGGCGCCCCCGCGACCGGCTCAGGGCCGGGTGAGGGCCATGGCGAGGGTCAGCAGGCCCAGCACCACCCATCCGAACCACAGCCAGCCGTTGCTGCCGAGCGCGACCGTGTAGGCGGTCACCACGACCAGCCCGCCGACCGTGAGCGCCCCCATCGCCTTGGTGGAACCCTGTCCGGAACCGTGCATCGCGGCAGCCTCCTCATGGTCCGTCCCCGACCATGGTGCCCCGGCCGCCGCCCGGGCGGCAGACGGCCGCACGGCCTGGCCGCCGCCGAGGCCGACGGCCCGTGCGGAACCGGCCCCGGCGCTCGGCCCTCGCCGGCGTTCAGCCCATGCGGGCGTTCAGCCCATGCGGACGCTCAGCCCTTGCGGGCGTTCAGCGAGGCGAGGTAGGCGTTGTAGGCCTCCAGCTCCCGGTCGCCGTCCCGGTCGGCGGCCCGGTCGCTGCGCTTGGCCTGCCGCTGCTCGGAGCCGTACCACTGGAACAGCAGCGCGATCAGCACCAGCACCGACGGGATCTCGCTGAACGCCCAGGCGATGCCGCCCGCCGCGCTCTGGTCGGACAGCGCGTCGATGCCGAGCGAGGACGGCGGGCGCCGGAACGTGTCGACCATCGGCGTCGACGCCATCATCAGCGCGATCCCGAAGAACGCGTGGAACGGCATGCCCGCGAACAGCTCCAGCATCCGCATCAGGTGCCCCGGCCGGTGCGGCCCCGGGTCGACGCCGATGATCGGCCAGAAGAACACCACACCGACCGCGAGGAAGTGCACCATCATCGCGGCGTGCCCGGTCCTGGAGCCCATCAGGAAGTCGAACAGCGGGGTGAAGTACAGGGCGTACAGGCTCGCGATGAACAACGGGATGGTGAACGCCGGATGGGTGACGACCCGCATGTACCGGCTGTGCAGCAGCATCAGCAGCAGCTCGCGCGGGCCCTTGCGGCCCCGGCCGGCGGTCGGCAGCGCGCGCAGCGCCAGCGTGACCGGGGCGCCCAGCAGGATCAGGATCGGCGAGAGCATGCTGATCACCATGTGCTGCACCATGTGCACGCTGAACATGACCATGCCGTAGTCGTTCAGCCGGGTGCACATCACCAGCGCGACGGTGAGCACACCGATGGCGTACGACACCGTGCGCGCCGCGGGCCACGCGTCCCCGCGCCGCCGCAGCCGCAGCACGCCCCACCCGTACAGGGCCAGCCCGGCCAGGCAGGCCACGAGGAAGAACGGATCCGCCGACCACTGGAGCCCCCGCCCCAGCGTGAACGGCGGCAGATCCGTCATCATGCCGTGCCCGCTGTGATCCATCCGCCGGCTCCTGTTTCATGGGGGTTGTGCGCGTCTGTCCGCCCCCAAGAGTAGAACCGCCCCCGGTCGCCTCTGCGACCGGGGGCGGCGACGCACCGGGGGCCGCGCAGGAGCCGTGACGCACCCGCGCCCGGCGGGTCAGCGCGGGCTCAGCTCACAGGACGCACTCCGCCTCGTCGTACCGCTCGGCCGGCACCGTCTTCAGGGTCTCCACGGCCTGGGCCAGCGACACCATGACGATGTCGGTCCCGCGCAGCGCCGTCATCATGCCGAACTCGCCGCGGTGCACCGCCTCCACCGCGTGCCAGCCGAAACGGGTCGCCAGCACCCTGTCGTACGCCGTCGGCGTGCCGCCCCGCTGGACGTGCCCGAGGATCACCGGCCGGGCCTCCTTGCCGAGCCGCTGCTCCAGCTCGACCGAGAGCTGCCGCGCGATCCCCGCGAAGCGCTCGTGGCCGTAGACGTCCTTGCCGCCCTCGTCGAACTCCATGGAGCCGGGCCTGGGCTTGGCCCCCTCCGCGGCCACGACGATCGCGAACCGCTTGCCCGCCGCGAACCGCTCGCCGACCTTCTTCGTCAGCTCCTCGATGTCGAACGGCCGCTCGGGCACGACGATGGCGTGGGCGCCGGCCGCCATGCCGGAGTGGAGCGCTATCCAGCCGGTGTGCCGCCCCATGACCTCGACGATCAGCACGCGCTGGTGGGACTCGGCGGTGGTCTTCAGCCGGTCCAGCGCCTCGGTGGCGACGCCCACCGCCGTGTCGAAGCCGAAGGTGACGTCCGTGGCGGCGATGTCGTTGTCGATGGTCTTGGGCACGCCCACGATGGGCAGGCCGTTGTCCGACAGCAGCCGGGCCGCCTTCAGCGTGCCCTCGCCGCCGATCGGGATGATCGCGTCCAGGCCGAGCTCCGCGACGTGGCCCCTGGCCCGCTCGACCCCGTCCCGCAGGTGCTCCGGGCGGACCCGGGAGGAGCCGAGAATGGTGCCGCCGCGCGCCAGGATGCCGCCCACGGCGTCCAGGTCGAGTTTGACGTAGTCGCACTCCAGGAGGCCCTTCCAGCCGTCCCGGAAACCGATGACCTCGTCGCCGTGGTCGGCGACGGCACGGTGCACGACGGACCGGATGACGGCGTTCAGGCCGGGGCAGTCGCCGCCGGACGTGAGGACACCAATGCGCATAGCCCGAATTACCTTCTCGACGTGGGCCGGGAGACCGGACCACGTTGTCCGGCGGATTCCCGGCCACCCTACCGGCGCGAGGGGGCGGCTCCACAGCGGGCGTCCGCCTGCTGGACGCACCCGCACATGTGAGCGGACGGACCGTCAGCCGGGCCCGCCGGGAGCCTGCCGGACCACGCCGGAAAGCGCGGGAGCGCCGCCTAGGCGGGCTGCTGAGCGGCCGCGATGCGCTCGTCGCGCAGGGCCTCGTACCAGCGGTCGTCGATCGGCGGCAGCGCGTTGACGTCGAGCGCCAGCTTCAGGAGCAGGTCGGCGATCTGCGGGTTGCGGGCGAGCACCGGCCCGTGCATGTACGTGCCGAACACCGTCCCGTTGTACGCGCCCTCGGTGCCGTCCCCGGTGCCGTTGCCCCGGCCGATCTTCACCCGGGCGAAGGGACGGGCGGTGGGCCCGAGGTGCGTGACGCCCTGGTGGTTCTCGAACCCGGTGAGCTGCGGCAGGCCGAGCTGCGGGTCGATGTCGGCCAGCACGTCGCCGACGCACCGCTCGCCCTCGCCGCGCACCGACACCACGTCGAGCAGGCCGAGGCCGGGCTCGCGCTGGCCGAGGTCGTTGATGAACTCGTGGCCGAGGATCTGGTAGCCCGCGCAGACGGAGAAGACGATCGCGCCGTTCTCCACCGCCCGCTGCAGATGGCCGTCCCGGCGCAGCCGCTCGGCGGCCAGCCGCTGCGGACGGTCCTCGCCGCCGCCGATGAGGTAGATGTCGCCGGAGGTGGGGACCGGCTGGTCGCTGCGCACGTCGAGCCGGGCCACGTCCAGGCCGCGCTGCCGGGCCCGGCGCTCCACGACGAGGGCGTTGCCCTGGTCGCCGTAGGTGCTCAGCAGGTCCGGGTAGATCCACACCAGCCGCAGTTGGTTGTCGCTCATGAGGTGATCGCCCTTCGAAGATCAGTTGCCGACGCGGCGGCGCAGGTCCTGGAACGCGGTGTAGTTCGCGATGACCTCGATCCGGCCCGGCGGGCACATCTGCACCGCCTGGTCGAGGTCGTCGCAGACCTGGAAGTGCTGGTCCGCGACCTCCAGGCGGACGGCGAGGTCCAGCTTCCGGTCGCCGATGACGAAGATCGGGTGGCCGGTCAGCCGCGTGTAGTCCACGTCCCACAGCCAGGAGGTGTCGGTGCCGTCGGCGGAGCGGGCGTTCACCGACAGGATCACCGGAGCGGGCGGCGGGTCGATGAGGGAGAACGTCTCCAGCCAGCCGGCCGGGTTCTTGGCCAGCAGCAGCCGCAGATCCCGGTTCTGGAACTGGACGACGTCGTACCGGCCGGCCACGGCCTGCACCTGGTACATCCGCTCCAGGGCGACCTGCGGCGGCACCCCGAAGACGGCGGCGACGGCCGCGGAGCTGGCCGCGTTCGCCTTGTTGGCGCGGCCCGGCAGCTGCAGCTGGATCGGCCAGGCGGACCCGTGCGGGTCGAGCACGTGGTCCCCGGACAGCGCCCAGCTCGGGGTGGGCCGGCGGAATCCGCACTCGCCGCAGAACCAGTCGTCGCCGGGGCGCTGCATGACGCCGCCGCACGACGGGCAGGACCAGGCGTCGTCCTTCCACATCTGACCGGCCGCGACCCAGATCACATTGGGGGACGAGGACGCGGCCCACACCACCAGCGGGTCGTCGCAGTTGGCGACGACGACCGCCTTGGAGCCGGCCAGGCCCTCACGCCAGTTCTCGGCGAGCATGCGGGTCTCCGCCGCGCGGTCGAGCTGGTCGCGGGAGAGGTTGAGCAGGGCGATGCACTTGGGGGCGGTGTCCCGCGCCACTCCGGCCAGGTACTTCTCGTCGACCTCGATGACCCCGAACTTCGCGTCCGAGCTGCCCGCCAGCGCCGACGTGATGCCGGCCGGCATGTTGGCGCCGAGCGCGTTCGACACGACGGGGCCCGCGGCCCGCAGCGCCTCGGCGATGAGCCGGGTGGTCGTGGTCTTGCCGTTGGTGGCGGAGACCAGGACGACGTCCAGGTTCTGGGCGAGCCGCCCGAGCAGGTCGGGGTCGAGTTTCAGCGCGACCCGGCCACCGATCACCGACCCGCTGCCGCGCCCCGCGGCGCGCGATGCCGCAGCGACCGCCTTGGCCGCGGTCACGGCCAGCTTGGCCCGCGGCGTGAGCGGGTCCGAGTTGCCTGCCATCAGTTCTCGATCCTCCTTGCGTACGCGCCGCGACTGGGGCCATCCGGCAGCGTGGTGTGAACCTCAGCCTATCGAGATCCGTTCGCACACCCGAATCCCGGCCCACGCCTTCGGCGGCGGGCTTGAGCTGAACGAACCGTACCCTTGCCGCCATGCGACACGGATCCATCCCGGGCGCCCGCGGGCGCGTCCGGCCCCTCACCCTGCTCGGCGACGCACGGCTGCGCGAGCCGTGCCGGGACGTCACCGACTTCGGCCCCGGGCTGGCCGCCCTCGTGGAGGACCTGTTCGCCACGATGTACGCGGCCCGGGGGGTGGGCCTGGCCGCGAATCAGATCGGCGTCGGTCTGCGGGTGTTCGTGTACGACTGTCCCGACGACGAGGACGTCCGTCACCTCGGCCACGTCGTCAACCCCCGCCTCGTGGAGACGGACGGCGTGGTGGTCCGCGGCCCCGAGGGGTGCCTGTCCCTGCCCGGGCTGGAAGCGGCGACGGAACGTCACGACCACGCGGTCGTGGAGGGCTTCACGGTCACCGGGGAGCCGGTCACCGTGCACGGCACCGGATTCTTCGCCAGGTGCCTGCAGCACGAGTGCGACCACCTGGCGGGGCGCGTGTACGCCGACCGCCTCACGGGCTGGCGCAAACGCCGGCTGATGCGGCAGATCTCCCGGGCTCCGTGGCACCGGTGACATCGGTCACGCGGGCCGCGGGGAGCGGCGTGCCCCGCCCGCACACGGGAGGTGGCCGTCAGAACCCGGGACCCCCCACCCGGTCTCCCGCGGCCGCCAGGCGGCCCCACAGCAGGTCGGCGAGGGAGCGCACCAACTCGGCTCGCGAGCAGGGCCGTTCACCCAGCCACCAGTCACCCGCCGCATGCATCATCCCGACGATCCCGTGCCCCCACACCCGGGCCAGCTGCTGACTGCCCGGCCCCAGGTCCACCCGCTCCTCGATGACCCGGGCCAGCTCCTCACCCATCCGCCGCAGCAGCGGAGCCGAATGCTTGCCGACGTCGAACCCCTGGTCGCCCCCGGCGCCGCCCTCGGCGGGATGCATCAGGAACCGGTACACCTGGGGCCGGGCCTCGATCGCGGCGAGATAGGTGTCCAGCGTGGACTCCACCCGCTCCCGGCGGCCCGCCGGGGCGTCCAGCGCGGCCCGCAGCGAGTCCAGCAGCGCGTCGGTGTGCCGCTTGGCCAGGGCCGCGTACAGGCCCCCCTTGTCGCCGAAGTGGCGGTACAGGATGGGTTTCGTGATCCCCGCCTCGGCGGCGATCGCGTTCATCGACGCCTGCGGGCCGTCGCGCAGCACCACCCGGTCGGCGGCCTCCAGCAGCTCGCGCCGTCGGCGGTCGGCGGAGCGCTGCTGATCGGTCCGCTGCGTGGTGTCCATGTGCTCTCCCACCCGTGCTGATTCGGTGACGCCTGCGCAAACTAACACTGACGGTGGTCCTGACATCGAACGGAGGGCGAGGGGCCGGGGTCGGTTGACTTTCCTACCGGCCGGTAACAGACTTCCGTTACCGCAAGTAACATCGCGCCGCCGCTGGAGGGGACATGGCCGAGTTCACCATGGAGCTGAACGACGAACAGAAAGAGGTCCGGGACTGGCTCCATGGCTTCGCCGCGGACGTGATCCGGCCCGCCGCCGCCGAGTGGGACGAGCGCGAGGAGACCCCCTGGCCGGTCATCCAGGAGGCCGCGAAGGTCGGCATCTACTCCCTCGACTTCTACGCGCAGCAGTACTTCGACCCCACCGGCCTCGGCATCCCGATGACGATGGAGGAGCTGTTCTGGGGCGACGCGGGCATCGCCCTCTCCATCGTGGGCACCGGCCTCGCCGCCGTGGGCGTCCTCGCCAACGGGACCGAGGAGCAGATCGGCACCTGGATCCCGCAGATGTACGGCGACGCCGACGACGTCAAGGTGGCCGCGTTCTGCTCCTCCGAGCCGGACGCCGGCTCCGACGTCGCCTCCCTGCGCACCCGGGCGGTGTACGACGAGGCCAAGGACGAGTGGGTGATCAACGGCACCAAGACCTGGGCCACCAACGGCGGCATCGCCGACGTCCACGTCGTCGTCGCCGTCGTCGACCCGGACCTGGGACCCAAGGGCCACGCCTCCTTCATCGTCCCGCCGGGCACGCCCGGACTCTCCCAGGGCCAGAAGTTCAAGAAGCACGGCATCCGCGCCTCGCACACCGCCGAGGTCGTCCTCGAGGACGTCCGCGTCCCCGGCTCCTGCCTGCTCGGCGGCAAGGACAAGCTGGACGAGCGGCTCGCCCGGGCGCGGGAGAGGGCGAAGGCCGGCGGGGGCGAGAGGGTCAGGAACGCGGCGATGGCCACCTTCGAGGCGAGCCGCCCCGCGGTGGGCGCGATGGCCGTCGGCACCGCTCGGGCCGCCTACGAGGTCGCCCTCGACTACGCCCGGACCCGGAAGCAGTTCGGCCGCCCGATCATCGACAACCAGGGGGTGGCCTTCCAGCTCGCGGACATGCGGACGCAGATCGACGCCGCCCGTCTGCTCGTGTGGCGGGCGTCCTGGATGGCGGTCAATGGCAAGCCGTTCACCGCGGCCGAGGGGTCGATGTCCAAGCTCTTCGCCAGCGAGACCGCGAAGAAGGTCACCGCCCAGGCGATCCAGATCCTGGGCGGCAACGGGTACACGCGTGAGTACCCGGTCGAGCGGATGCACCGGGACGCCGCGATCTACACCATCTTCGAGGGGACCAGCGAGATCCAGCGGCTCGTCATCGCGCGGACCCTGTCCGGGATGCCGATCCGCTAGCACGGTGAGGGGCGGGCGCCGGCGCGTCCCGGCCGGTCCCGCCCCGGCGGGGGCGCTCATCGGTGCCGCAGCGGTGTGAGCTGCTCGATGTCGTACTTGGCGCGCAGCGCCTCGATGGCCTCCTGGTCCGGCGGCCCGCCGTCGGCGAGGATCTCCAGCAGCTCCTCGAAGTAGCGCTCGTGGTCCGGCGGGGGAGAGGCCTGGAAGAACATCCGCGCCGTCCCGTCCGTCGGATTGGCGAAGGCGTGCGGGCAGCCCGGGGGCACGACGATCACCGTGCCCGGGGTCGCCCGGACCACCCGGCTGCCCGAGCTCGACTCCCAGGCGCGCCAGTGGTCGGGTGTGCGGACGCGCGGCTCGAAGGCGAGCACGTCCAGTTCGCCCTCCAGGACGTAGAACAACTCCTCGCTGCGGGTGTGCACATGAGCGCCCACGTCGAAGCCCGGCGGGACCTCCACCTCGAAGGTGGAGGCCATCCGCGAGTGGCTGCCGGTGACCTTGAACGTCACCCGCTGGGCCGGCGTCTCGACGACGCGGCCGTGGCCCGGCGGCACGTACAGTCCCTCGGTCTGTGTCATCGGCCGCTCACCAGGTCACCGGCAGGGACTCGGGTCCCCGGATCAACGCGCCCTTGCGGAAGGGCACCTCGTCCGGCGGCACGGCCAGCCTCAGGCCCGGCACCCGGTCCAGCAGGGCGTCCGTCAGGAGCTCCTCCTCCAGCCGGGCCAGCATCCCGCCGGGGCAGTAGTGCGGGCCGAAGCCGAACGCCACATGCGGGTTCGGGCTGCGGGAGAAGTCGATGGTCTCCGGATCGGGGAAGACGTCCGGGTCCCGGTTGGCGGCCAGGTAGGAGACGTAGACCGGGTCGCCGGCGCGGATGCGGACGCCTTGGAGCTGAACGTCCTCCAGGGCGATCCGGGACAGGCCGACGGCGTTGCGGTGCGGGATGTAGCGCAGCAGTTCGTCGATCGCGCGGGGACGGATCCCCGGTTCCGCCCGCAGCCGCTCCATCAGGTCGGGGCGGGTCAGCAGCAGGTAGAACATCTGCCCGCTGTTGTTGGTGACCGCCTCGCCGCCGATCTGGAGCAGGACGGCGAGGCCGACGGCCTCCTCCGGTGTGACCTCGCCCCGGCCCACGGCCGTGCCGAGCAGCGAGGTGACGTCCTCGCCCGCGCTGTCCGCGAGCCGTCCGATCAGGTCGGAGAAGTAGGCGCTCATCTCGCGTTTGGCTTTCTCGCTGGCCTCCTTGCCGTGCGCGGAGGACAGGATCACCTGGGTCCAGGTGTGCATCGCGTGCCGGTCACCGGCCGGGACGCCCATCAGCTCGCAGATCACGGCGATGGGGAACGGGCTGAGGACCGCGCGCGTGAGATCGGCGGGCGGCCCGGCCGCGAGCAGGTCGCCGACCAGTGCGTCCAGCATGCCGCGTGCCTTGGCGCGGACGCGCTCCACGCCCCTCGCCGTGAACGCGGCGGCGACCGAGCGGCGCAGCCGGGTGTGGTCGGGCGGGTCGAGGAAGCCGACCGCTCCGCGGTCGGGGATGAAGTGCGGGGCGAGCCGGGTGACCGGCGTGTTCATCACCGCCTCACGGCTGAAGCGCGGGTCGTTGGCGACGGCCCGCACGTCCTCGTACCGGGTGACCAGCCAGGCCCAGCCCTCACCGTTGGGCAGCTGGATGCGGCTGACCGGGCCCTCGCGCATCAGCTCGGCCAGCACCGGGTCGAAGTCCGTCCCGGCCAGGTCGAGGGCGGGCCACCGCCGCACCGGGGGCGGCGTCGCGGTGAGCGTCTTTTCGGTCATCGCCCGTCCCCGTCCGAGGAGGCCCGGCGCGCGCGTCCGTTCCGGGATGCCTTCCCCCCGTGGCCGTCGGCGGTGACCCAGCGGCCCACCGTCATCTCGGCGGTGATGCCGGGCCCGAAACCGGCGAGCAGTCCGCGCGCCCGGTCCTCCGCGCCGCCCTCGTCGAACAGCCGGCGCAGCGCGTCCAGGACGACGGCGCTGGCGATGTTGCCGTACTCGGTGAGCGTGGCCCGGCTGAACCGGAAGGCGTGCGGATCGACCTCCAGGAAGGTGCTGAGGTCGTCGAGTATTCGGGGACCGCCGGCGTGGATGATGTAGAAGTCCAGGTCGGACGCGTCCCAGCCGTGCAGGCCGGCCAGGTCCTTGAGCGCCGGGGCGAGCGGCTCCATGGTCGTGGGCACCCGCTTGTCCAGCAGGAAGTGGAAGCCGGTCGCCCGGACGTCGTAGGCGATCCAGTCCTCCGTCTTGGGGATCAGGTACGAGCCGTTGCGCTCCAGCTGGACGCCCGTGCCGCCCTGCCCGCGCACCACGGCGGCGGCGATGCCGTCGCCGAACAGGCCGTTGGACAGCAGCGAGCCGACGCCGAGGTCGGTGGGCTGGTAGCACAGCGAGCAGAACTCGCAGGCCACGATGAGGGCGTTGGCGTTCGGGTAGGCCGAGCAGAAGTCGTGGGCCCGGTTGATCGCCGCACCGCCCGCCGCGCAGCCCAGCTGGGCGATGGGGAGCTGGCGCGTGGTGCTGCCGAAGTCCATCTCGTTGATCAGCCACGCCGTGAGCGAGGGCATCATGAAGCCCGTGCACGAGACGTAGATGATCACGTCGATGTCGCTGGTGAGCAGCTCGGCGTCGTCCAGGGCGCGCTGGATGACCTCGGGGACCCGGGCCTTGGCCTCGGCCTCGTAGAGCTTGTTGCGCTCCTCGAAACCCGGGTGCTTCAGGGTCTCCTCGATGGGCTGCACGATGTGCCGGGTCTTCACGCCCGTGTTCTCGATCAGCCGCAGCGCGAGTGGCAGTTGAGGGTGGTCCGCGTGGCGGGAGCGCGCCAGCTCCAGCGTCTCCTCCATCGTGATCACGTGCTCCGGGACCGACACCGAGGGCCTGCACAAAGTCGCCATGAACCGTCCCTGCTTTCCGCTTGCCGGAAGGTGGTTCACCTCTGTGGGTGCTCCACCCACCGTCACCCGGCAGGCCGACGATCTCTCGTTGGACTACTCCGAACCGGGGACCCAGGGCCGGGCACGCAGGGTTACTTCACGGTTCTGACGTGGGAAGAAACGGCACCGGCCGGCGTGACGGTCAGGGCGCTCCGCTGCTGTGGGCGATGCAGGCCACGTCGATGCGATCCGCCAGCTTCGCCAGCTCGATGGTCAGAGCGGCGACCGTGTCCTCGTCCAGCCCCTGCTCCCCGGCCTCGACCAGGTGCAGCCACCGCGCGCCCACGGTCCGCAGCAGCTTGCTCACATCGGCCGCAGCCACCTGCAGGGCACCGCGGTCGTCGACGATCAGAGGCAGGGTCACTTCGCGGTTCACAGAACGTGATGGTAGCCGCGCGGTGCTCACGCACCCTGCCAAACCGTGGTGATGTTGCAGAACTCCCGGATTCCGTGCCCGGACAGCTCACGTCCGTACCCCGACCGCTTGACCCCGCCGAACGGGAACGCCGGGTGGGAGGCGGTCATCCCGTTGACGAACACGGCGCCGGCCTCCAGGTCCCGGGCGAAGCGGTCCACCTCGCTCTCGTCCCGCGTCCACACGTTCGAACTCAGTCCGAACGGCGAGTCGTTGGCGATGAGGACCGCCTCGTCGACGTCACCGGCCCGGTACAGCGCGGCGACGGGCCCGAACGCCTCCTCCCGGTGGATGCGCATCTGCCGGGTGATGCCCGTGAGCACGGTCGGCGGGTAGTACCAGCCGGGTCCGTCCGGCCGCTCGCCGCCGCACAGCACCCCGGCCCCGCTGCGCCGGGCGTCGTCGACGAGTTCCTCCAGGTCGGCTCGCCCCTGCGCGGTGGCGAGCGGCCCGAGCCGGGTGTCCTCATCCAGCGGGTCGCCGACCGCGAGGGCCCGCATGCCCGCGACGAACCTCTCGGCGAACGCGTCGTAGACGTCGGAGTGCACGATGAACCGCTTGGCGGCGATGCAGGACTGCCCGTTGTTCTGCACGCGTGCGGTGACCGCGACCTCGGCCGCGCGGTCGAGGTCGGCGGAGGGCATGACGACGTACGGATCGCTGCCGCCGAGCTCCAGCACCGTCTTCTTGACCATCTCCCCGGCGGTGGAGGCGACCGCCCGGCCCGCCGGCTCGCTGCCGGTCAGGGTGGCCGCCTTCACGCGCTCGTCGCGCAGGATGTCGTCCACCGCGGCCGAGCCGATCAGCAGGGTCTGAAAACAGCCCTCCTGGAAGCCCGCCCGGTGGAACAGGTCCTCCAGGTACAGGGCCGTCCGCGGGACGTTGGAGGCGTGCTTGAGCAGTGCGACGTTGCCGGCCATGAGCGCCGGCGCGGCGAACCGGATCACCTGCCAGAGGGGGAAGTTCCACGGCATGACCGCGAGCACGGGACCGAGCGGGCGGTACCGCACCCGCACACGGGACGCGCCGGAGTCCCGCACGTCCGACTCGGCGGGCTCCTCGTCGGCCAGCAGCCGCTCGGCGTTCGCGGCGTACCAGCGCATCGCCTTGGCGCACTTCGCGGCCTCCGCGCGGGCCTGCGCGACCGGCTTGCCCATCTCGGTGGTCACCACCCGGCCGATCTCGCGCCGGTCCTCGTCCAGCAGGTCCGCGGCCCGGTCCAGCAGCCGGGCGCGGTCCGCGAACGAGGTCGTCCGGTACGTGCGGAACGTGGCCTCGGCGAGCTGCAGCCGGCGCTCCAGCTCCTCCTCGCCCATGGGCTCGTACGTCTTGAGCGTCTCGCCGTTCGCCGGGTTCACCGTCGCGATGGGCATGGCTGACCTCCCTGGGAGCGGGCCTGTCTCGACCTTCGCGCGCGACCGCGCCCGTCGCAACGCGTACGGCCCTGTTCAGCCCGAGTGCTCCGCCAGCCGGTCGAGGAACGCGGCCTGCGCCGTGACGATCACCTGACGGGCCCGGTCCAGGGCGAACCACGCCACCCGGTCCAGCTCCGGGAACCGCTGCCGGCGGCCGGAGCGCGGCGGCCACTCCATGGTGAAGGTCCCGGGGTCGATCGCCGCCGGGTCGAGGTCCGCCTCCACCGCCCACGCCGTGACGATCTTGCCGTTGCGCTGCACGACCTCGCCGAGCGGCACCGCCTCCCCGTCGGGCGGCGGCAGCCCCAGCTCCTCCCGGAACTCCCGGCGGGCCGCCTCCCAGGCCGGCTCCCGCGGCTCGTACTCGCCCTTCGGCACGGTCCAGGCGCCCGCGTCCTTCTTCGCCCAGAGCGGACCTCCCATATGTCCCAGCAACACCTCCAGCCCCTGGCCGGTGCGCCGGAACAACAGCAGTCCGGCGCTGCGCCTCGCCGGGCGCGCCGTCACGGCGCGACCTCCGGGTGGGCCGCCAGCAGGGCCTCCACCGTGTCGGCCTCCTCGGGGCGCTTGTCCTCGCGGTAGCGGACCACGCGGGCGAAGCGCAGGGTCACACCGGCCGGGTACCGGGAGGAGCGCTGGAGGCCGTCGTAGGCGATCTCCACGACGAGTGCGGGGCGGACCCGGACCACCCGGCCGTCGTCCTCGACCGCCAGCTCCCGCAGCTTCTCGGTCTGCCAGGCGAGCATCGCGTCCGTCATGCCCTTGAAGGTCTTGCCGAGCATGGTGAAGGCGCCGTCGGGACCGCGGGCGCCCAGGTGGAGGTTGGAGAGCTTGCCGGTGCGGCGGCCGTGGCCCCACTCGGCCGCCAGCACCACCAGGTCCAGGGTGTGCACGGGCTTGACCTTCAGCCAGGAGGCGCCGCGCCGGCCCGCGCTGTAGGGGGCGTCGAGCGCCTTGACCACCACGCCCTCGTGACCGCGCGCCAGGGTGTCGGCGAGGAACCGTTCCGCCTCCGGGAGGTCCCGGGGGCCCGAGACAACCGTCCCGCGCACCCGCATCGGCTCGGGCACGAGCCGGGCCAGCTCCGCGTGCCGTTCGGCGAAGGGCAGGTCGAGCAGGTCGCGGCCGTCGACGGAGAGGACGTCGAAGAAGACGGGGGAGACCGGGGTCCGGCCGGCGGCCCCGGCCACGTCCGTGCGGGAGCCGACCCGGCCCGCCGTCTCCTGGAAGGACCGGGGCCGGCCCCCGGCGTCGAAGGAGATCACCTCGCCGTCCAGGATGAAGCGCCGGCCCCGCAGCGTCCGCGCGGCCGAGGTCACCTCGGGCAGCCGGCCGGTGATGTCGTCCAGCGTGCGGGTGTGGACGCGCACGGTGTCGCCGTCCCGGTGCACCTGGATCCGGATGCCGTCCAGCTTCTCCTCCACCGCGCAGGCCCCGAGCCTGTCCACGGCCTCCGCGACCGAGGAGGCGCTGTGCGCCAGCATCGGCAGCACCGGGCGGCCGACGGTGAGCCGGAACCGGTCCAGTGCGCCGGGTCCCTCGTCCAGCAGCACCCGGGCGACCGTCTGCAGCGATCCGGCGAGCATCACCGCCCGCCGTACGTCCGCCGGGTCCGCCCGCGTCGCCCGGGCCAGCCCCTCCACCGCGACCGCGTCCAGCGCGCCCTGCCGCACCTCACCGCTGAGCAGGCCGAGCAGGAAACGCTGCTCCTCCTCGGTGGCGGCGCCCATCAGCTCGCCGACGAGCCGGACCCGCTCCGCCTGGGAGCCGGGCCCGGACACCTTGCCCAGCTCGGTGAGCCGGGCGTCCACCTCGCCGACCGTGAGGGCGGGCTCCGCCGCGGGCGGCACCCGGCGGCCGAGCACCTTCCAGCCGACCCCGAGCCGGCCCTGGGGCAGCCGCCCGGCCAGGTACGGGATGACGACCGGCACGTCGTCCGGCTCCGCCTCCCGGAACAGCTCCGCGAGCAGGGCGATCTTGCGGGACCGGGCCGCCGTCGCGGCCACCTCCCGGGACACCTCCGCCAACCGGGCCAGCAGCATGCAGCCATGGTGCCTCAGCGCCGTGCCGGATGCGCGGCGCCCTGCCGGGGCGCGGGCGGCGCTGCGCGCGCCGCCCGCTGCGCTACGGGACCTGGCCGTCGAGGTCGGCCATCAGCAGCGCCCCGTTGATCGCGGCCCCGGCCCGGTAGCCGCGGCTGGCGGCGTTCACCACCTGCTCGGCGAAGCCGCCGGCGTTGCCGGCGGCCCACAGTCCGGGGACGCTCGTCAGACCCCGCTCGTCGGTCACCGGGTAGCGGCCGAACGGCGTCTCGCGCATCTCGGCGCCCAGCCGCAGGAGCAGCTCGGTGCGGGGGACGGCGCGCGGCGCGGCGTACAGCACCCGGCGGTCGTGGACCGTGCCGTCCGCCAGCCGGACCCCGGTGAGCCGGTCGCCGGCGACCACGACCTCCGCCACCGCCCCGGGCACGACCGCGACCCCGGCGGCGGCCAGCCGGCGCAGGTCGTCGTCCGTCAGCTGCGACTCGCTCACCTCGTGCAGGAACAGCCGCACGTCCTTCGTCCACTGCGTCACCATCAGCGCCTGGTGCACGCTGAGCGGGGTCGTCGCGAGCACCCCGGTCGGCAGGTCGCGGACCTCCCAGCCGTGGCAGTACGGGCAGTGGACGACGTCCCGGCCGAACCGTCCGGCCAGTCCCCGCACCGGCGGCAGCTCGTCCTTCAGGCCGGTGGCGACCACGAGCTGCCGGGCCCGTACCGTCCGGCCGCCGGCCAGCACCACGGAGAAGTCCCCGTCCCCGGCCGCGTCCACCGCCCGGTCCCGGACCAGCTCCACCCCGTACCGGGCGATCTCCTCGCGTCCCACGGCCAGGAACGCGGCCGGGGACATGCCGTCCCGGGACAGATAGCCCTGCATGTGCGCGGACGGGGCGTTGCGCGGCTCGCCCGCGTCGACGACCAGGGTGCGGCGCCGGGACCGGCCCAGCACCAGCGCGGCGGACAGTCCCGCCGCCCCGCCGCCGACGACGACCACCTCGTAACTGTCGGTCATGGTGACCACCTCCGTGCCCGAGGGTTGCCCGGGATCTGCGGCATTGACAAACGAAGTTGCCGAAACTGCAATGAGGGCATGAGTACCGACGACGTCCTCGCCGAGGTGGGCCCGCGGCTGCGGCGGATCCGCAAGCAGCGGGAGGTGACCCTGGCGGCGCTGTCCGAGGCCACCGGCATCTCCGTCAGCACCCTCTCCCGGCTGGAGTCCGGGCTGCGCAGGCCGAGCCTGGAGCTGCTCCTGCCGATCGCCCAGGCCCACAAGGTGCCGCTGGACGAACTGGTCGGCGCGCCGCCCGTCGGCGATCCCCGGGTGCGCGCCAAGCCGATCGTGCGGGGCGGGCGGACGATGTATCCGCTGACCCGGCAGCCGGGCGGACTGCAGGCCTACAAGGTGATCGAACCGCAGCGGACGGCCGAGCCCGACCCGCGCACCCACGAGGGCTACGAGTGGCTGTACGTGCTGTCGGGGCGGCTGCGGCTGGTGCTCGGCGAGCACGACGTGGTGCTGTCGCCGGGGGAGGCGGCCGAGTTCGACACGCGGGTGCCGCACTGGTTCGGGTCGGCGGGGCAGGGGCCGGTGGAGTTCCTCAGCCTGTTCGGGCCGCAGGGCGAGCGCATGCACGTCCGGGCGCGGCCCCGCCGGGAGTGACGTACACCTATCGCATCGCACGGACTGTTCCCTCTTCGGCAAGCGACCGCTTAGTATGCCGTCGGACCGGTCAGGCGACACCCGCCGAGGCCGCCCTGAGGCGAACGAGTGGGGCGCAGTCCCGTGGAGGCCCGCATGCAGGCATGGCACGTGCACGAGAACGGCGAACCGGGCGAGGTGATGCGCCTGACGGAGGTGGAGCGGCCCGTGCCCGGTGACGGGCAGGTGCTCCTCCGGGTGCGCGCCGCCGCCGTCAACTTCCCGGACGCGCTGCTGTGCCGGGGCCAGTACCAGGTGCGCCCGCCGCTGCCCTTCACACCCGGTGTGGAGATCTGCGGCGAGACCGGGGACGGCCGCCGGGTGATCGCCAACCCGGCGCTGCCGTACGGCGGTTTCGCCGAGTACGCCCTCGCCGACGCCCGCGCGCTGCTCCCCGCGCCCGAGTCGCTGGACGACGCCGAGGCCGCCGCACTGCACATCGGCTACCAGACCGGCTGGTTCGGGCTGCACCGCCGCGCCCGCCTGGAGGCCGGGGAGACCCTGCTGGTGCACGCCGCCGCCGGCGGTGTGGGCAGCGCGGCCGTGCAGCTCGGCAAGGCGGCCGGCGCCACGGTGATCGCAGTGGTGGGCGGCGCCGAGAAGGCCGCCGTCGCCCGGGAGCTGGGCTGCGACGCGGTCGTCGACCGGCACACCGAGGACGTCGTCGCCGCCGTGAAGGAGGCCACCGGCGGCCGGGGCGCCGACGTGGTCTTCGACCCCGTCGGCGGCGACGCCTACGCGCAGTCCGCCAAGCTGGTCGCCTTCGAGGGCCGGATCGTCGTCGTCGGCTTCGCCGGGGGCGCCGTCCCGAGCCCCGCCCTCAACCACGCCCTGGTGAAGAACTACTCCATCCTCGGCCTGCACTGGGGCCTGTACGCCGCCAGGAACCCGGAGCTGGTCCGGCGCTGCCACGGGGAGCTGACCGACCTGGCCGCCCGGGGGGCGATCCGGCCCCTGGTCAGCGAGCGCGTGCCGCTGGACGGCGCGGCCGGCGCCGTGCAGCGGGTCGCCGACGGGGTGACCACCGGCCGGATCGTCGTCCTGCCGCGGAACGGAGCAGCCGCATGAGCGACGCCGAGGAACTGCGCCGGCGCACCCGTGAGCTGCTGGCGCAGCACCCGCCCGGGAGCACCGGCCGCCTGGAGTTCCTCCGGGCCCGCTTCGACGCCGGACTGGCCTGGGTGCACTGTCCCGTCGGCCTCGGCGGCCTGGGCGCCCCCCGCACGCTCCAGAGCGTCGTGGACGCCGAACTCGCGGCCGCGGGCGCCCCCGACAACGACCCCCGGCGCATCGGCATCGGCCTGGGCATGGCCGCGCCGACGATCCTCGAACACGGCACCGAGGAGCAGAAGCGGCGCTACCTGCGGCCGCTGTGGACCGGGGAGGAGGTGTGGTGCCAGCTGTTCAGCGAGCCCGGCGCCGGCTCCGACCTCGCCGCGCTCGGCACCCGCGCCGTACGCGAGGACGGGGGGGACTGGGTGGTCGACGGCCAGAAGGTGTGGACCTCCAGCGCCCACCTCGCCCGCTGGGCCATCCTCATCGCCCGCACCGACCCCGACGTGCCCAAGCACCGGGGCATCACCTACTTCGTCTGCGACATGACCGACCCGGGCGTCGAGGTGCGGCCACTGCGCCAGATCACCGGCGAGGCCGAGTTCAACGAGGTGTTCCTCACCGGCGTCCGCATCCCCGACGCCCGCCGCCTCGGCGGGGTCGGTGACGGCTGGCGGGTCGCGCAGACCACGCTGATGAACGAACGCGTCTCCATCTCAGGCATGGCCCTGCCCCGCGAGGGCGGCATGATCGGCCCCGTCGCGAAGACCTGGCGCGAACGCCCCGAGCTGCGCACCCACGACCTGCACCAGCGGCTGCTGAAGCTGTGGGTGGAGGCCGAGGTCGCCCGGTTCACCGGCGAACGCCTGCGCCAGCAGCTCGTCGCGGGCCGGCCCGGCCCCGAGGGCTCCGGCATGAAACTCGCCTTCGCCCGCCTCAACCAGGAGATCAGCGGACTGGAGGTCGAACTCCGCGGCGAGGAGGGCCTGTCGTACGACGACTGGACCATGCGCCGCCCCGAACTCGTCGACTTCACCGGCCGGGACGCCGGCTACCGCTATCTGCGCTCCAAGGGCAACAGCATCGAGGGCGGGACCAGCGAGGTGCTGCTGAACATCGTCGCCGAACGCGTCCTGGGCCTGCCCGCCGAGCCGCGCACCGACAAGGACGTCGCCTGGAAGGACCTGGCCCGATGAGCGCACAGCCGGATCTGCTGTACTCCGAGGAGGAAGAGGCGCTGCGCGCCGCCCTCCGCGACCTGCTCACGGACCACTGCGCCCCGTCCGACGTGCTCGCCCGCGCCGAGTCGGACGCCCCGCACGACCTCGCCCTGTGGCAGCTGCTCGGCGACGGGATGGGCCTGGCCGGTCTGCTGATCCCCGAGGAGCAGGGCGGCCAGGGCGCCTCCGCCCGGGAGGCCGCCGTCGTGCTGGAGGAGCTGGGGCGCGCCGTCGCCCCCGTGCCGTACCTCACCAGCGCGGTCGTCGCCACCGAGGCGCTGCTCGCCTGCGGCGACACGGAGCTGCTGGGCCGCCTGGGCTCCGGGCGGACCCTCGGCGCGCTGGCGGTGGGTCTGCACACCGCACCGGACGCCGCCTTCCCGGTCGTACGCGCCGAGAACGGCACGCTGCACGGCGAGCTGACCGGCATCGCGGACGCGGCCGTCGCCGACGTGCTGCTCGTCCCGGCCGACGACGGCGGCCTGTACGCCGTCGCCGCCGACGCCGCGGCACTCACCCCGCAGGTCTCCCTGGACCTCACCCGCCCGCTCGCCACCGTCACCCTCGCCGGCGCCGCCGGCCGCCGCGTCGGCGACGCGGAGCCCGCCGTACGCCGGGCCCTGCGCGCCGCCGGCGGACTGCTCGCCTCCGAGCAATTCGGCGTCGCGGACTGGGCGCTGACCGAGACGGTCCGGTACCTGAAGGAGCGCAGGCAGTTCAACCGGCCGGTCGGCGGCTTCCAGGCGCTCAAGCACCGGCTCGCCGCGCTCTGGCTGGAGGTGGTGCACCTCCGGGCCGCCGCCCGCGCCGCGGCGGACGCCCTCGCCACCGGTGAGGACACCGACATCACCGTGGCCGTCGCCCAGGCCTACGCCGCGCCCGTCGCCGTACGCGCCACCGAGGAGGCGCTGCAACTTCACGGCGGAATCGGCATGACCTGGGAACACCCCGTCCACCTGTACCTGAAGCGGGCCAAGGCCGACTCGATCGCCTACGGCACCGCGGGCGCCCACCGCGAGACCCTGGCCCGACTGGCCGACCTCCAGGCGCCCTGACCCACCACCGGTTCCAGCCCGCCCCGTCCCGGGGCGGGCTTTTCCGCGTCCGCGCCGCGGTGAGGTGAACACAACGCCAACTCCCGGCACGACGGGGTCACTTGGGCGACGAGAGCACGCATACTCTCCCCGGTCCCCTCACCCCGCCAGGGAGGCAGCGCATGGCCCTCACCACCCGTCGCAGAGCCCTCACCACCCTCGGCTCCGCTGTCGCGGGCACCCTCGCCCTGCCCGCGAACCGCGCCCTCGCCGCCGAACGCCCCCGCCACCCCCGCCCGTTGCGGCACGCCCACGCCCACAACGACTACGCCCACCCGCGGCCCCTGTTCGACGCCCTCGACCACCGCTTCGGCAGCGTCGAGGCCGATGTGTTCCTCGTCGGCGACCGGCTCCTCATCGGCCACGACACCTCCGAGCTCGACCCGTCCCGCACCCTGGAGTCCCTCTACCTGGAGCCGCTCGCCGCCCTGGCCGAGGCCCACCACGGCCGTGTCCACCCGGGTGCGCGCCGGCCGCTGCAGCTCCTCGTCGACATCAAGACCGAGGGGTCCTCCACCTACCTCGCACTCGACCGCTGCCTGCGCCGCTTCCCGCGCCTGTTCACGCGGTACGCGCACGGCCGCGTCCACCCCGGCCCGGTCACCGCCGTCGTCTCCGGCGACCGTGCGGCCCGCGCCCCGATGGAGGCCCAGACCGCGCGCCGCGCCTTCTACGACGGCCGGCTCGCCGACCTCGGCGGCCCCGCACCGGCCTCGCTGATCCCGCTGATCAGCGACAACTGGACACAGCAGTTCACCTGGTCGGGCGTCGGGACGTTCCCGGACGCCGAGCGGCAGAAGCTGCGCAGCATCACCGGCGCCGCCCACGCACGCGGGCAGCGCGTCCGGTTCTGGGCCACCCCGGACACGGCGGGTCCCGCCCGGGACGCGGTGTGGACGGAACTGCTCGCCGCGGGCGTCGACCACCTCAACACCGACGACCTCGCCGGCCTGGAGGACTTCCTGGACGCCCGCACCTCCGTGTGACACCACACGTTCGGGGGACACGTCAGCCGCCCTGACGAACCCTCCGCTACGCCACACTTGCGGCCGAACGCCGCAATCGGGGCGTGGCGGAGGAGGTTCCGATGGCCATTTCCATCTCTGTGGTGCTGCTGCTCCTGATCCTGGCCGTGATCTTCATGCGCAACGGCGCACTGAAGGTCTCCCACGCCCTGGTCTGCATGCTGCTCGGCTTCTACCTGGCCAGCACCGGTCTGGCGCCCACCATCCACAGCGGCCTGACCGCGACCGCCGACCTGGTGAGCAGTCTGCGGCCCTGAGTCACGCGGTGGAGAAGACCCCGATGCCGTTCGGCACCGGACGCTCGGCGCCCCCGCTCGGATGGTTGCGCACCGTCACGGCATCGGCGTCCGCGTCCCGGGCGACCAGCTCCGTCGAACCGCCGCCGTCCAGGTTGAAGGCGTCGGACGCCCCGAGCGACCGCATGGTGGCCGCCTCCTCCGCGACCGTCAGGCCCGTCCGGTAGTCCGCGGACCCGTCCAGCGCCAGCAGCAGCATCTGCCGCCCCCCGCGCCGGAATCCGACGGCCGTGCGCACCGCCGCGGTGGCGTCGTCCAGGCCGGGCAGCGGTCTGCCGTGGCGCAGGACCGGGAAACCGCCGAGCGCGAACCTGTACGGCACCCGGGACGAGGCGGCCGTCAAGGTGTGCGTGACGGCGACCGGGTCACCGACCGACAGTCCGCGCAGCCGCCGCGCACCCTCCTCCCGGCCCACCAGGACGGTGGTGCCGGCGGGGATCGCGCCCCCGCCCGGGGCGCCGGAGACGGACGTCACCCGGCCGCCGCGCACCGTCACCTCGTAGGCGTCGCCGCTGCACGGCGCGGACCGCCGGGCGTCGGTGCCGCAGACGGCACGGGCCCGGGAGGCGTCGCCCCACCGCGCGGTGAAGGCGCCCACGGAGTTCTCCGGCAGCGCGTACTGGTTGAGGCCGCCGAGCGGCAGCCGGCCCTCCGGGGTGCCGACGGCGCCGGCGAGGGACAGACGGTCCACGCGCGCCCGCCGGTCGGCGCCGACCCCGAACACGTCCCGCGCGGACGTCCCCGGCGGCAGCGCCGGCCCGAACCGCTGGCCGTCCGGCACCGCCGCCTTGAGCACCCGCCCGCCCGCGACGGCCGGCCCGACGGGCGCTCCGGTGGCCGCCACGCCCGGGTGCTGCGTCTCGGTGATGTGGAAGAAGTCGCCGTTGACGCCCGCGACGGCCCCGGCCGAGTCCGCCAGCCGGGACACGGTGGCCCGGGCCGCCACCGCGCCCGGATGCAGCAGGTCGACGCGGACGTGCGGGTGGGCCAGATCGACCGTGAGCAGATGGGCGCGGGCCGTTCCAGCGGCGGCGTCGACGTCGAACTGCCGGTAGGTGACCCCCGGCGCGATCCGCCGGGCCGCCGGAGCGGCGCCGGCCGGCCCCGCCCCCGCCAGGGCCGCCCCGGTGAGCACGCCGAACACCGTGGCCACCGCGAGGAACGCCCTGCCCGCTGCCGAACGTCCGCCACGTCTGCTCACCGCTCCCCCTGATGTCTCGTCAACTACCGTGTCACGTAGTGTCCGTACGGGCAGTGCAGCAGATCGGGGCGGCCCGCGGGGAGACTAGGCGCCGACGACGCGGGAACGGGTGAGGAAACGCACCCCCTCGGGCGCCTCCAGCGAGAAGCCGCTGCCCCGCCCCGGCACGACGTCCACGATCAGGCGGGTGTGGCTCCACGCCGCGTACTGGCTGCGGGACATCCAGAACGCGACGGGCTCCGCCACGCCCTCCACGGCGAGTTCCGCCAGCAGCACGTCCGAGCCGCCGGTGCGGAACTCGCCGTCCGGATAGCACATGGGCGCGCTGCCGTCGCAGCAGCCGCCGGACTGGTGGAACATCAGCGGACCGTGCTGGGCGCGCAGTCGGCGCACCAGCTCCGCGGCGCGCGGGGTGAGTGCCACGCGGGGGACGTCCTCGTCCATGTCACCGTCCTGAGAGCCGGGCGCCGGTCCCGTCCAGTCTCACGGACGGTCAGCGACCCGTCCAGGGTGCGTCGTTGCCGTGTGCGCCGGGATCGGCGAGGGCCGGGCGCGCTGACACCCCGGCCCGCCCGGGTCCGGGACGCCCCTCTGCGGCGGGGTGGCCGGCGGCGGCGAGCGTCATGAGCCAGCCGACCTCCATGACCACGCGGCGCGGCCGTGCCGGGGCGTGATGGGCGGGTGCGTCCCCGGTCCCCGGCCCGTCCCGGCGCGGTCCACCGCCGTGCCTCGTCGCACGCCGGGCCGACGAGGCCGACGTGGCGAACGGACCTGCGTCGCCCTCGCGGACGGGGTCGCCCGGGACACGGTCATGGAAGTGCCTGCGGCAGGCGCGGCCGGTGTGCACCGTCCACGGGCCGGCCTGCACGTGACCGCCGACGCCGGACGCCGGTCCTGGTGGTGCGCCGGGGGCTCCCGGCCGGAGGAACCCGGTCACGTCCGCGCGGCCGGTGGGGGAGCCGGGCACGGTCCGCCGCCCCCGCCGCCCGCACCGCGAGGGCCGCCGGGGACGCCGGGGCCGCACACCGCGCCGGCCCCGCCTGAGGTCCGGCCCCGCGGTCGGCGCGCGGTGGCGGCGGCACCGCACCGGACGGCCCGCGGCGCATTGGACGGCAGCGGCGCGCTGGACGGCCGCGGCGCACCGGGCGGTCCTCAGCGCGAGGAGTCCCGCCCTTCCCGCCGTTCCCGGCGGGCGCGGCGGGCCTCGCCCAGCAGCGGCAGCAGCGACAGGCCGACGACCAGGGCCACCAGCGGCAGCAGGTAGTCGTCGACGTGCGGGACCGAGGCGCCGAGCGTGTATCCGGCCAGGACCAGCGTCTGCGACCAGAGCACGCCCCCGACGGTCTGCCACAGCGTGAAGGCCCGCGCGGGCACGCCCAAGGCGCCCGCCACCGGATGCAGGACGGTGCGCAGCACCGGTACGAACCGTCCGATGACCAGCGCCTTGCCGTAGCCGTAACGGGCCAGCAGCTCCTCGGCCCGTGCCGCCGCGTCCCTGAGCCGCCGCCTGGAGGGGCGCGCCAGCAGCGCCCGCCCGCCGTGACGCCCGATCAGGTATCCGACCTGTCCGCCCGCCACGGCTCCGACGGCCGCGCACACCAGCACCTGCCACAGCTGGAGTCCCGGCCCGCCCGTGCCGCCCGCGCACAGCACGCCGGCCGGGAACAGCAGGGTGTCGCCGGGCAGGAAGAAGCCGACGATCAGCAGACCGGACTCGGCGAAGATCACCGCGAGGACGCCCAGCGCGCCGAAGGCGGCCAGCACCGAGGCGCTGTCCATCGGGTTGACGGCGATCACCGGCCGAGCCTCCTGGCCTCGCGCGGACCTGTCCGCACACCAGCATCCCGCGCCCGGCCCGCCCGTGCGCGCCGGTCGGGCGCCGCCCCGCCCTACCTGTCCGACCTGTCCCCGGCGGAAGGGCGCAGGACCGTCGACGAGGTCCGGTCGGGGGCATCGCCCGGACCGGCGGCCGACGAGGAGTGGATCACCGTCCCGGGCGGGCCCACCGGAAGCGTCCGCGTACGGATCGTCCGGCGCGCCGGGGCCGCCGGCACCCTGCCGGTGGTCCTGTACATCCACCGCAGGTCTTCACCGGCGCCCGGCGGGTCGTCGACGAGGGCGCGGACAGCGTCTGGACGGCGCTGCACGCCGCCCTGCACGGCGCCTGACCCCGCCGGCCGCCCCCGCCCGCCGGATGGGCGGGCGGGGCCGGACCGGACCGGGAACAGCCGCACGAAAGCGCCTAGGGCAGGATGGAGTCCACGTATCCGCCGTCCACCCGCAGGGCTCCTCCGGTGGTCGCGGAGGCCTGGTCCGAGCTGAGGTAGACCACCATGTTGGCGATCTCCTCCGGCTCGATCAGCCGCTGCAGCAGCGACTGCGGCCGGTGCTGCCGCATGAACGCGCGCTGCGCCTCGTCCCAGGGCAGCTCCCGGTCGACGAGTTCGTACACGAAGTCCTCCACCCCGCCGGTGTGGGTGGGCCCGGCGATGACGGAGTTCACCGTCACTCCGCTGCCGGCCGCCTGCTTGGCGAACCCGCGGCTGACCGCCAGCAGGGCGGTCTTCGACATGCCGTAGTGGATCATCTCGGCGGGGATGACGACCGCCGAGTCGCTGGCGATGTACTGGACGCGTCCCCAGCCGCGTTCCATCATCCCCGGCAGGTACAGCCGGGTCAGCCGGACGGCGGCCAGCACGTTCACCTCGAAGTAGCGGCGCCATTCCTCGTCGGTGATCTCCAGCGGGTCGGCGGCGCCGAAGATGCCCAGGTTGTTGACGAGGACGTCCACGTGGGGGAGGGCTTCGGCGAGGCGGGCCGCGCCCTCCTCGTCCGACACGTCCGCGGCCACCGGGACCACGTCGGCGCCGGGGACCTCCTCGGCCAGGCGGGCGGCGGCGTCGGCCACGCGCCGCTCGGTGCGGCCGTTGAGCGCCACCCGGGCGCCGGCGCGGGCGAGGCCGGAGGCGATGGCCGCGCCGATGCCCTGTGTCGAGCCGGTGACCAGAGCGGTACGTCCTGCCAGATCGATGCGCATCCGCTGACTTCCCTTCAGGCGTCAATGCTTGCATGCGCATGCTATACGCGCTCGCCGGGACAATGCGTGCGCAATGGAGGATGCGTGCAGTGTCGTGGGCGGCGTGTCCCGCGTGGGTCGTCACGGCGGTCCGCCCCGGTGTGCCGATCCGCTCGGGCGCGCGGCCCGGCGGTGTGCGGACTATCATCGTCCAATGAAGGTTGAAAATCGAACTTCCCTCGACGGATGAGGAGTCGGCCGGTGAGCAACACGGAAGCACTGCCCGGCGCACTCCTCTGCGGAGCCGAGGCCGCCGGGCCGGCGCCGGCGGGCATCCAGATCCTCGCCCCCCGTGAGGTCCCCCTCGGCGGCCCCCGGGCCATGCGGGTGCGGCGCACGCTGCCCCAGCGGGCCCGGACGCTGATCGGCGCCTGGTGCTTCGCCGACCACTACGGTCCCGACGACGTCGAAGCGACCGGGGGCATGGTCGTCCCCCCGCACCCGCACACCGGCCTCCAGACGGTCAGCTGGCTCTTCAGCGGCGAGATCGAGCACCGCGACAGCCTCGGCACCCACGCCCTGGTCCGCCCCGGTGAGCTGAACCTCATGACGAGCGGGCGCGGCATCAGCCACTCCGAGGTCTCCACCTCCGCCACCACGACCCTGCACGGCGTGCAGCTCTGGGTGGCCCGGCCCGAACGGCACCGCGACACGGCAGCGGATTTCCGGCACCACGCCCCCGTCGCGGTGCCGCTGGACGGCGGCGAGGCCCGCGTGTTCCTCGGCTCCCTCGCCGGGGACACGTCCCCGGTGCGCACCTTCACCCCGCTGCTGGGGGCGGAGCTGTCCGTGGCCCCCGGCGCCGTCCTCACCCTCGACGTCGACCCGGACTTCGAGCACGGCGTCCTGGTCGACACCGGCGAGCTGCACCTCGACGGCACCGCCCTGGGTCCGTCCGACCTCGGCTACGCGGCGCCGGGCCGCACCGCCCTCACCCTGGCCAACCCCGGGCGCGGGACCGCGCGGCTGGTGCTGCTCGGCGGGCCCCCGTTCGAGGAGGAGATCGTCATGTGGTGGAACTTCATCGGCCGCAGCCACGACGACATCGTGCGGGCGCGCGAGGACTGGCAGGACGGCACGGACCGCTTCGGCCGCGTCGACGGCTACGACGGCGACCGCCTCCCCGCGCCCGTCCTCCCCCGCGCCACCATCAGGCCGCGCCGGAACCCTCCGCCTCCCGCGCAGGGGCGGTGACGGCCCGGCGGAGCGCGGTGCCGTCGCCGTACGGCACGTGCCGGAGTGCGGCCGGTGCGGACTCGTGGCCGGCGCCGGGCGGCGGGGCCCACACCGGCCTGCCCCCCGGTGGCGGGGAGCGGCGGCCCGCCGCGACGAGCGCCGCCGTCGGGCGGGCCCTCACCGGTCGATCGTGAGGACCAGCTTGCCCCGGGTGCGGCCCGCGCGGCTGAGCCGCCAGGCCTCGGCCGCGTCCGCGAGCGGGAACGTCCTGGCGACGGGCACGGTCAGGCGCCCTTCGTCGGCCATCCGGCCCAGTTCGGCCAGGTGGCCGGGGTCCGGCCGGACCCAGACGTAGTGGCCGCCGCGGGCGGTGACCTCCGGGTCGACGACGGAGGCCAGCCGGTCCGGGCTGCCGAGCAGGTCCAGCGAGACGTCCACGGCGTCTCCGCCGACGAAGTCGAGGGCCGCGTCGACTCCGTCCGGGGCCAGCGCGGCCACCCGGTCCGCCAGGCCCTCTCCGTAGCTCACGGGTTCCACGCCGAGGCCGCGCAGGAAGTCGTGGTTGTACTCGCTGGCCGTGCCGATCACCCGGGCGCCGCGGGCCACGGCGATCTGCGCGCCGAGCACGCCGACCCCGCCGGCGGCGGCATGCACCAGGACGGTCCAGCCCGCCCGCACCCCGACGCGCTCCAGCGCCTGATACGCCGTCAGCCCGGCCAGCGGCATGCCGGCGGCCTCCTCCCAGGAGAGCGAGGCCGGCTTGCGGGCCAGCATGCGCACGTGCGCCGAGACCTGCTCCGCGTAGGCGCCGAGCTGCGCGGTGTCCTTGCGGATGTAGCCGAACACCTCGTCCCCGGCGGCGAACTCGCTGACGTCGTAGCCCACGCGCTCCACGACTCCGGCCACGTCCCACCCGGGGATCTGCGGGAAGCGGCTCTCGATGAGGGCGTCCAGCCTGCCCTCGCCCAGCTTCCAGTCCACCGGGTTGACGCCGGCGGCCTTCACCCGGATCAGCACCTCTCCGGGGGCGACCCTGGGCTCTGGGTGATCGGTGAGTTCCAGGTCGTCGGCGGTTCCGTAGCTCTTGAGCGTGATGGCCTTCATGCGACGACTGTACATGCGGGCGCGCAATTATCGCTCCAGCAAATTATGTGCGCGCATGCTCACGTGCGTCGTGCCGGCGTCGTCGCGTCGTCGTCGCGTCGTCGTGCGGCCAGAGGCGGGCGTCACAGTCTGCGGGTGTCGCGGGGCTCGGCGTAGGGCTCCTCGCCCGGTGGGTGGCCGCTGTCGATGGCCCGGGCGCGTTCGAGTTCCGCGTTGAGTTCCAGTCCCAGCAGGATGGCGAGATTGGAGATCCACAGCCAGACCAGGAACACGATCACGGCGGCCAGGCTGCCGTAGGTCTTGTTGTAGCTGCCGAAGTTGGCCACGTAGAAGGCGAACGCGGCGGAGGCGATGAGCCAGAGGGCGATGGCGACGAGACTGCCCGGACTGACCCACCGGAGCTTGCGCTTGACGTTCGGGGCCGCCCAGTACAGCAGGGCGACGATCACCGCGAAGAGCAGCACCATCACGGGCCATTTGGCGATGTTCCACACCGTGACGAAGGTGTCGCCCAGGCCGAGGACCTGTCCGGTCCTCCTGGCCAGCGTGCCGGTGAACACCACGCCGACCGCCATGAGGGCGAGCAGCACCACCACGACGAGGGTGATGGCCAGCCGGACGGGGACGGTCTTCCAGACGGGACGCCCCTCGCCGATGTCGTAGACGGCGTTGGACGCGCGCATGAACGCGGCGACGTACCCCGACGCGGACCACAGCGCCAGCGCGATGCCGAGGATCAGTGCGAGGCCCGCCCCGCCCTGGTTGCCCTGGAGCTGCTTGAGGACGCTGTCGAGGATGTCCCGGGCGGCGCCGGGGGCGACCTTGCCGAGGTTGTCGATCATCGGCTGGATCGCCGAACTGCCCACCAGTCCGAGGATCGAGACCAGCGCGAGCAGGGCGGGGAAGACGGCCAGGACGCCGTAGTACGTCAGGGCGGCCGCCCAGTCGGTGAGGTCGTCCTCCTTGAACTCCTTCAGTGTCCGTCTCAGGACGCCTCCCCACGATCCCCTGGACAGGTGGGTCGGCTTCTCGGCGGGCGGGGCCGGGCGCCCGTCCGGGCGGGAGGACTCGTGGTCCCTGCGGTGGCGGGCCATGGCAACCCCCTCCGTTCGGTGCCGCCGCACCGGGGCGGAGCCGGGGCGGTGCGGCGGCCACAGGTGGGTCGGGCGGGGTCAGGTGGTCCAGGGGGTCCGGCTGTTCACAGGGCGCCGGGGGGCTGCTGCCGGGCCTCGTCGGCCACCTGACGGCCGGACTGCCGGGCCTGCTCCGTGACCTGTCCGGCCTGGTCGGTGGTCTCCTGCTTGGTGGTGCGCACGGCTTCCGCGGCGGTGTCCTTCACCTGCTGGGCGGACTGCCTGGCCACTTCGGCGGCGTCCTCCTTCACATGCTGCGCGGACTCCGTCACCGCCTGCTTGACCGGCTCCATCGCCGCGCCGGCCTTCTCGGTGAGCCGGGACGCGGCCTGCTCCTCGGCCTGCGAGGCGGGCAGGAGGGAAGCGGCCAGCAGCCCGGCCCCGAACGCGATCAGACCGGCCGCCAGCGGATTGCCCTGCGCCTGCCGGGCCGCCTGCGCCGGCGCGTTGCTCACGGCCTCGCCGACCTGGCCGGCGGCCTCGCGCACCGTGTCCGCGGTCTGCCCGACGCTGTCCTGCACCGACGCCGCAGCCTGCTGCGCGCGGCCCTGGGCCTGCTGCGTCGTCCCGGAGGCGCTGCCCATGACGCGCCGGCGCACACCGGAGACCGCGCTGCGCACCCGGTCGGTGCGGCGGCGCACGATCCGTCCGGGGCTGGTGCGGTCGGCCAGCCGGTCGACGTTCTCCGACAGGCGCCCCCGGGTCGCCTCGATCTCTGTTCTCACTTGGTCGGGTGACGTGCCCATTGCGCGTCCTCCTTCAGTGTCTCCACGGTCTGCTCCGGCTTCGGGGACACCTCCCGCATCCGGGAGCGGCCCTTCGCGAACAGGACGGCCGCGACCACCGCCCACACGGCGGTGACGATCAGGGCGGCCCATCCGGTGTCCATCACGTTGGCCAGGCCGTACATCGCCGCGAGCGAGGCGAACAGGGCGACCATGTAGCCGCCGAACCCGGCTCCGCCGTACAGTCCGGCGGCCTTGCCCGCCTTGGCGGCCTCCTCCCGGACCTCGGCCTTGGCCAGCTCCACCTCCTGCCGGAGGAGCGTCTGGACGTCCGAGGTCACCTCCGCCAGCAGTTCGCCGACCGAGGGGTCCTGGCCGCGCGGCTCCGGTGCCGTCGACGACATGTCACACCTCCGGGTAGGCCCGCGGTTCGGGTTCCACGGCGCCTTGCGGGTAGGGCTGCGGCTCCGGCTGCGCCGCCCTGTGGGGCACGTCCGGGTAGGGCCGCGGCTCCGGCTGCACGGTCCCCTGCGGGTAGGGCGGCGGCTCCGGCTGCACGGTCGTCCCGGACACCTCCGGGTACCCGCCGAACTCCGGCCGCCCGGCCGCCTCGGGCGTCCCGTCGCCCCGGACCGCGGCCCCGTCCGGCTGTGCCCCCGCTCCGGACTGCGCCTTGCCGCCGGCCTTCGCCGCCCGGCCGACCGCGAAGCCCGCCAGGGCCGCCCCGGCCAGGAACGCACCGGGCCGGCGCCGCGCGAATCCCCTGAGGTCCTCGGTCATCCCCTGCACCCCGTGCCGCTCCAGGTAGTCGGCGGCCCGGCGGCCGCCGTCCGCCACCTGGGACACCAGGCCCCGGGCGGGGGAGTCGCCGGACGCGTTGCGTGCCAACTCCGCCAGGTCGTCCGCCCATTGGCGCACCGTCCCGGCCGCACGCTGCGTCTGGCCCTCCACCTCCTCCGTCACCCGGCTCCGAAGGTCGCCCATGGCGCTCCCGGCCTGCCGGCGCGCCTCCCCGGCCACCGTCCTGGCCTGGTCCGCCGCGGTGCCCACCACCTCGCCGGCGGCCTGTTTGGCCTGGCCTGCCGTGGCCGATGCCTGTTCTTTCGCGGTCTGTCCGGCCGCCTGCGCACGCCCGGCCCCGCCGTCGGCGGACTCAGCACTCATGGTTGTCACCCTTCCTCGGACGCGGACGGCCCGCAGGCTTCGGTGGAGGACCGGCAGGGGGAGAACATCGCCCCCGTCGCCCCCTGAGCACGGTCGTCGTCCGTCGACGCGGTGCGGGGGCCTTGTCGCGCCCGTGTGTATATGTACCGATTGCGCGCTTTGCGAGTATCCGGGTCATGCCATGCGAAACAACGCAATGCGCTCAGCACACCGGCCACTTGCTTCGTGCGGCGCTCACGGCTGCCGCTGCGCGCGGCCGCCCGAGGCCTGCCGAGTGTCCGCCCCCGAGCTGACGTGCCGCTGGGTCTCCTGGGGCCCGTGCCAGTCCAGGCACACGGCGGTGGCATCGTCCTCGAGCCGGCCGCCGGCGGCCTCCCGGACCGCGGAGGTCAGCGCCAGCGCGGTCTCCCGCGGGTGCAGGTCCCGGGTCTGCTCCAGCAGGCCGGTCAGGTCGACGTTCTCCCCGTGCCGCTCGAGCATGCCGTCGGTGAACATGAGCAGGCGGTCACCGGGCCGCAGGTCGACCTCCTGGACGCGGTAGGCGTGCGGGGCGAACTCGGACAGCCCGAAGGGATGGTCCACCGCGCAGCGGATCACCTCCACGGACCCCTCCCGCACACGGAGCGGCCAGGGGTGTCCCGCGTTGACCAGCCGGGCCTGCCCGGTGCGGACATCGACGCGCAGCAGCTGCCCGGTGGCGTGGCCGTGGCCGTGGTCGCGCAGCGCCAGGTCGGCCCGGTGGGCCTGCTCGGCCAGGCCGGCCCCCGCCCGGCGGGCGCCGCGCAGGGCGCTCACCAGAAGCGTGGCGGCCAGGGCGGCGCCGACGTCGTGGCCCATGGGGTCGGTCACCGACACGTGCAGGGTGTCGCGGTCCAGGGTGTAGTCGAACGTGTCGCCGCTGAGGTCCTCGGAGGGCTCCAGGCTCCCGCTCAGCGTGAACTGCGCGGCCTCGCAGGACAGCGACGGGGGCAGCAGCTGGTACTGGATCTCCGCCGCCAGGGTGGGGGGCCTGGAGCGTTTGCCCCAGGTGTAGAGGTCGGTGAAGCGCCCGTTGGCGATCACGATGTACGCCAGGACGTGGGCGGCCTGTCCGACCGCGTCGAGGACGTCGCCGCCGGGGTCGCCGGGCAGCAGCAGTTCCAGCAGTCCGATCGCGTCGCCCCGGTTGGTGACCGGCATGATCACCCGCTGTTTCCGGCCGGCGGCCTCCCGGTGCATCCGCTGCGTCCGGATGACCTCCTCGTAGACGCTGCCGGGCAGGGGGATCCGCTCCGCCTCCCGCCCGCCCTCCACGGCCGCGGTGGACAGCCGGGCCACCGCCCTCCCCGTGAGGTCCACGATGAGGAAGGAGACCTTCGTGGCCTGGAAACGCCGCCGCAGGTCGTCGGCGACCACGTCGACGGCGTCCACCGGCGCCGCCGTCTCCGCTGCCGTCAGCAGTCGGGGAAGTCCGTTCTGCCCACCACTCACGACCGCGGTCCCTTCGCCGGCCCCTCCCACCAGCTTGGGAACCGTCGCGGTGAGCGTCAATCCGTGCACGGTCACGGTCGGTGAACGGTCGCGCCCGCGGGCGGGAGCGCGGAGCCCGCGCGAGGTCCCGGCGCCCCGCCCGGGACTCGCCGGCGCACGTCGAAGCGGCACGGCGGCGCGCTCCGCGTGGGCAGCCGGAGGTCCGGCGTGACGGCCGCCGGCGACGCGTTCCGCAGCGCGGCGCACGAGGCGGCGGTGGGGGCGGCGAGCCGGCCTGGCCGATGTCGCTGCCGGAGCACCTGCGCAAGGTCATGGAGCCGCCCGTGACCGGCATCGCGAACACGGGCGGGCGGCGGCCCGGCTCCGCCGCCCGCGCCGCCGGTCCGGTCCGCCGGGCGGTTCGCGCGGCACGGGCGCCGGGAGCCGCGGTGCGCGTCGGCGGCACGCGACCACGCGGAGCGGCCGAGGGCCTGCGCGGCGCCCTGCGAAGCGGGGGTGCGCCGCCCCCGCGAACCGTGCCCTCAGACCGCGGCCCGGTTGCCGTCCGCCCGCGTCGCGGCGGCGGCCGGCGAGGGGAAGTGGGGCAGGACCTCCTCCGCGAGTTCGTGCAGGACCTCCCGCACCGGGCGGTCGCCCGGCCGCAGGTTGAAGGAGACGTGCGCGACGCCGAGTTCGCTCATCGCGTGCAGGTGCTCCCGCAGGGCCCGCCGCCCCGTGCGCAGGCCGAGGCGGATGGGACGGGCCGGCGTGGACGGATCCTCCGCGAGGTCCAGCTGCATCGGGGTCAGGTACGGCTTGGGGTCCCCGGAGGTCAGCTCCTGCCACTCACGCGTCTTCAGGCGCAGCGCCCCCAGCGGACGGGGGTAGTTCAGGGAGGCGTCGGCGTGTTCGGCGATCCAGTCCGCGGACTGCTGCGCATGGCCCGCGACGGCGATGGGGATCGTCGTGCCGGTCGGCTTCGGCAGGACGTCGAGCCCGCGGTCGGCGCTCAGGCCGAGCTCGGGCAGGGCCAGTCCCTCGTCCGACGGCCGCCGCGCCCAGGCGGCGCGGAGGATGCCGACGCCCTTGCGGAAGGCCGTCCCGCGGGCGGGGAAGTCCTCGCCGAAGAGGGGGTATTCGACGGGGCGGTCCCCGCTGGCGAGGCCGAGGACGAGGCGGCCGCCCGACAGGACGTCGACCGTCGCGGCGGCCTTGGCCACCAGCAGCGGACGCCGCAACGGAAGGACGACCGCCGCGGTGCCGAGCACCGCGCGTTCGGTGACGGCCGCCAGATGGCCCAGGTGGGTGAACGTCTCGAAGACGGACCCCGCGTCGCCGAACTGCTCGGGGTCGTACAGCGGGACGTCCCGTACCCACAGGGCCGCGAAGCCGAGTTCGTCGGCGAGCCGGGCGAGATCCGCGTGCCCGGTCAGGGAGGGCACCCCGAAGGGACGGCCCGCCTCGCGGTCGGCGCGCAGCCGGGTCGCCCCCCAGTCGTTGTCGAGGGGGAGTTCCAGGCCGATCGTCAGGGGGCCGCCGGGGGTGACCAGGCGGTCCAGTGCGGTGGGGGACGGGGCGGGCATGACGGGCACACCTTTCCGGGGAGGAGACGGGGCGTGGCCGGCCCTCGCGCGGGCGGGGTCAGGGCGGTCACCGCCCGCGCGAGGCGCCGAGGGGAGGACGGACGGGGTCCGGGCGGAACCGGGTCCCGGTCCGTCCTCAGTTCAGGGCGTCGGGGTCCGGGCCCGTGCGCAGGCCGCGGTCCAGCCCGGCGATCGCGGTCATCTCGTCGTCGGAGAGCGTGAAGTCGAAGACGTCGATGTTCTCGCGGATGCGGGTGGGCGTGACCGACTTGGGGATCACGATGTTGCCGAGCTGGAGGTGCCAGCGCAGCACCACCTGCGCCGGCGACCTGCCGTGCCGTTCGGCGATCGCCGCCAGCGCGGCCTCCCCGAGCAGCGCGCCCTGGGCCAGCGGGCTCCACGCCTCCGTGGCGATGCCGTGCTCGGCGTGCAGGGCGCGCAGCTCCCGCTGCTGGAGCCCGGGGTGCAGCTCGATCTGGTTGACCACCGGTACGAGGGGGCTGTCGCCCATCAGGCGGCGCAGGTGGGCCGGCTGGAAGTTGGACACGCCGGCCGCGCGGACACGGCCCTCCTCGACCAGCCTGCCGATGGCCTTCCAGGATTCCCGGTAGAGGTCGCGGGCCGGGGCGGGCCAGTGGATGAGGTACATGTCCACGTAGTCCAGGCCGAGCAGGGCGAGGCTGGCGTCGAAGGCCTTGAGGGTCGCGTCGTAGCCCTGGTCGGCGTTCCACAGCTTGGTGGTGACGAACAGGTCCTCGCGGGCGATGCCGGAGGCGGCCAGGGCCCGGCCGACACCCGCCTCGTTGCCGTAGACGGCGGCGGTGTCGATGCTGCGGTAGCCGGCCTCGAGAGCGGTGCTCACCGCGGCGGTGGTCTCCTGGTCGGGGACCTGGAAGACGCCGAAGCCGAACTGGGGGATCTCCACGCCGTTGTTCAGCCGGACGGTGGGGACGGAAGTCATGGTGCGTTCCTCGCGGGTCGTGGGTGGGTGCGGAAGGACGGGCCGTCGGTGCGAAGGGCTGGGTCAGGCCGGCGCGTCGACGGCGGCCGCGGCGAAGGCGTGGTCCTGCTCGGGGGATCCGCCGCCGACGCCGATGGAACCGACGAGGCGGCCGTCGCGGCGGACGGGAAGGCCGCCGGCGATGAAGAGCAGGGGCCGGTCCAGGGCCGTGGGCAGAGTGTGGAACGGGCCGCCGGGCCGGACGGCGTCGACCAGGTCCGCCGTGGGGGCGTCGAGCTGGAGCGCCGTGTAGGCCTTGCGGGTGCTGGTCTCACCGGAGATCAGCACCGCCCGGTCGTCCCGCCGGAAGGCCAGCAGGTGGCCGCCGGCGTCGAGGACGCTGACGCTCACGGCGACCCCGGCGGCCTCGGCCGCGCGGCGGGCCGCGGTGACGAGGACCTCGGCGTCCCGGGTGGTCAGGGGGGCGACGGCGGTGGTGGTGCTCAAGAACGTTTCTCCTGACGGGGTGGGTGTCCGGGCGGGGCGCGGTCGCGCCCGCCGGGGGGGACGGGAAGATCAGTGGCGGGCGGCCGGCACGTGCGCCTCGGCGGCCGTCGCGGCCCGGCCCGGACCCGCGGCGCGGCGGTCCAGTACGGCGGCGAGGACGGCCAGCAGCAGGGCGGAGCCGGACAGCAGCGCGCCCACCCGGTTGGGCGCCGTGTAGCCGAGACCCGCCGCGATGACGATGCCGCCGAGCCAGGCGGCCAGGGCGTTGCCCAGGTTGAAGGCGCCGATGTTGACGGCGGAGGCCAGCGTGGGCGCGGCGGCGGCCTGGTCCAGGACCCGCTTCTGCAGCGGCGGCACGGTGGCGAAGCCCAGGGCCCCGATGAGGGTGAGGGTGACGGCCGCCAGGACCTTGTCGTGCGCGGTCGCGGTGAAGGCGAGCAGGACCAGGGCCAGCGCCCCGAGCGACACGAAGAGCAGGGGCATCAGGGCGCGGTCGGCGAACTTCCCGCCGAGCAGGTTGCCCGCGAACATGCCGACGCCGAACAGGACGAGCAGCCAGGCGACCGCGCCCTCGCCGTAGCCGGCGGCCTCGGTCATCATCGGGGTGATGTAGGTGATCGCCGCGAAGACGCCGCCGTAGCCGAGCACGGTCATCGCCATGGCGAGCCACACCTGGACGTTGCGGAAGGCGGCGAACTCGGTGCGTACCCGCACCCCCTCCGGCCGGCCCTGCTCGGGCACGAGCCGGGCGACGCCCAGCAGCCCGACGACGCCGAGCGCGGCGACGACGGTGAAGGTGACGCGCCAGCCGGCGGCCTGTCCGATGTAGGTGCCCAGCGGGACGCCGACCACATTGGCGACGGTCAGCCCCGTGAACATCATGGAGATGGCGGACGCCTTCTTCTCGGGGGCGACCAGGTCGGCGGCGACCACCGAGCCGATGCCGAAGAACGCTCCGTGGGCGAGCGAGGCGATGACCCGGCCGATCAGCATGACTCCGAAGACGGGCGCGACGGCGGAGAGCACGTTGCCGGCCACGAAGAGGCCCATCAGCAGCATGAGCATCTTCTTGCGGGACACCCGGGTGCCCAGCACGGTGAGCAGCGGCGCGCCGAGGACGACCCCGAGGGCGTAGCCGGTCACCAGCCAGCCGGCCGTGGGGATCGAGACACCGAAGTCGTCCGCGACCTGGGGCAGCACCCCCATGATCACGAACTCGGTGGTGCCGATCCCGAAGGCCCCTGTGGCCAGGGCCAGCAGCGCGAGAGGCATGCGCGTACCTTTCCGTCATTGCATGGGTGCCTTACGGGCGTTCACAATAGTTGCATACGCGGGTTACATGCAAAACGAGCAAACGTCGTACGCTGCCTGTGGTCGTATGCAAGTGTTGGGCCATGTGTCAGGCGGGTGTCGAGCGCGCCCGGGCACGGCAAGGGCAGCACACCGGAGCGCTCGATCCGCTCCGTGGCCCGAGAAGACGAGAAGAGGAGAACGCCATGACCCGCACGCCCCAGGAGATCTTCCAGGACCACGGCCGGAGACTGGGGGCGGGGGACCTGGAGCAGATCAGCGCCAACTACGCGGAAGACGCGGTCTTCGTCACGCCGGACGGCGTCCTGCGTGGGCGCGAGGGCGTCCGGCAGGGCATCGCGCGCCTGCTGGCCGATCTCCCGGACGCCGAGTGGAACCTGAGGACGCAGTTCGCCGGGGACGTGCTCCTGCTGGAGTGGACGGCCTCCACCGCCACGGCGCGGGTCGAGGACGGCGTCGACACCTTCGTCTTCCGCGACGGGCTCATCCAGGCCCAGACCGTCCGCTACACCCTGGTCGCGGACGAGTGAACGGACGGGCCGACGACGGCAGGCCGGACCGCACGTCGTCCCCCGAACCGGTGTGACCCCGGCGCGGATCCTCCCGTGTGCCCCCCTGCGGGCCCGGCGATACGTCGCCTGCAGTCGCGGGGGCGCCGCGACGCGAGGGCCGGAAGGGCGCCACGGTGAGCCCGCCTCGGGGGGAAGCCCCGGACCGGAGTCCGGGGCTTCCCCCCGAGCATCGGCCGCAGCCGGTCGGCGCGGCCCGAACGGGGCGCCGCCCCGCACGCCTCAGGCGTCGAACGCCTGGCCGAGCGCCGCCAGCCCCTCGGTGTAGATGCCGTGGAAGAGGGCGATCGCCTCCTCGTCGCTGACGCCGGCCGGGGTGAAGGTGCCGGACCACTCCACGCGGGACGCACGGGAGCCGGGGACCTCGTGCACGGTCAGGGTGGAGCGGTAGCCGGTGACGGGGAAGGGCGCCTGGAGGATGGAGTAGCTGTAGGTGCGCGCGTCCTCGTCGAACGCTTCGAGGCGTTCGACGATCACCGAGCCCTCCTCATTGGTGAGGCTGCGGACGCGGCCGCCCTCGCTGAGCTTGCTCTCCGGAATGTACGGCAGCCAGTCCGGCAGTGAGCCGAAGCCGCCGATGAGCTGCCACACCCGGTCGGGCTCGGCCGGGATGTCGCGGGATGCGGTGGTGTGGGCCATGGTCGTCTCCTGGGGAGGTGCGGGTGGTCAGGCGGTGGGTACGGGGGCGTTCTCGGCGATCAGGCCCTCCTGGCGCAGCGCGCTCCAGAAGGCCGCCGGGACCGTCTCGCCGAGCGCGGCGACGTCCTCGGCGACGCGGCTCGGCCGGGTGGCTCCGGGGATGACCGCAGCGGTGGCCGGGTGGGCGAGGGAGAACTGCAGTGCCGCCGCCTTGACGCCGATGCCGTGCTGTGCGGCGAGCGCCTTGATCCGCTCGACCTTGGCGACGACCGCGGGCGGCGCCTGCTGGTACTCGAAGTGCTGCCCGCCGGCGAGGACGCCGGAGCTGTACGGCCCGCCGACCACGATGTCGACGTTCTGTGCGGCGGCGGCCGGCAGCAGCCGCTGCAGGGCGCGCTCGTGGTCGAGCAGGGTGTAGCGGCCGGCGAGCAGGAACGCGTCCGGCTTGGGCTCGTCGAGGTCGAGGGTCAGCTCGAGGGGCTCGACCCGGTTCACGCCCAGGCCCCAGCCCTTGATGACGCCCTCGTCCCGGAGCCTCTGCAGGACGCGGAAGGCGCCGGTGCGGGCCGTCTCGTAGACCGCCAGCCACTCGTCGCCGTGGAAGTCCTGCGCGACGTCGTGCACCCACACGATGTCCAGCCGGTCCGTCCGCAGCCGCTTCAGGCTGTCCTCGACGGAGCGCAGCGTGGCGTCCGCCGTGTAGTCGTCGACGATCTTGTTCCGGCGGCCGTGTTCGAACAGTCCGCCCTTCTCGCCCAGGGCACGGGCGGAGGGGTCCTCCTCCTCGTCGAGGATGAGGCGGCCGACCTTCGTGCTCAGGACGAACTCGTCGCGGGGGTGACCGGCGAGGACCTCGCCCAGCCTGAGCTCGGCCAGCCCCGCGCCGTAGAAGGGGGCGGTGTCGAAGTAGCGGATGCCGTGCTCCCAGGCCGCCTCGACGGTGGCGGCGGCCTCCTCGTCGGGGATGGCCCGGAACATGTTGCCCAGCGGTGCGGTGCCGAAGCCGAGGGCGCCGGGCAGGAGGGAGGCGATGGACATGAGTGCAGATCCTTCTGTCGAAGCGTGCGGAAAGTGCGGCGGGCGACGACGGGAAGGCCCGTGCGGGCGATCGGTCGTGCCGACGCGTTCGAGGCTAGGATCGGGGACTTGAGACTGTCCAAGACTTGCTTGGACACACTTGAGTCCTCCGAGGTCTTGATGCTTGATCTACGCCAGCTCCACTACTTCGTGGCGGTCGCCGAGACCGAACACGTCGGCCGGGCCGCCGAGCGGCTGCACATCTCCCAGTCACCGCTCAGCCGGCAGATCGCCCAGCTGGAGAAGAACCTGGGACTCACGCTGTTCGAGCGTGGCGGGCAGAGGATCCGGCTGACGTCGGACGGGCGGGTCTTCCTGGCCGAGGCCCAGGCGCTGCTGCGGCACGCCGACCGCCTGGAGAACCTGGGGCGCCGGCTCGGCCGGGGCGAGGAGGGCGGCCTGTGCATCGGCTACATCGCCGACGCCATGCACACCGGCGTCCTGCCCGGCGCCCTGCGCGCCCTGCACGAGGAGCGCCCCGCGATCCACGTCGCCCTGTACAGCCTGCCGCCCGCCGAGCAGTTCGAGGGGCTGCGGCAGCGCAGCCTCGACATCGCGCTCGTCCAGGAGCCCCCGCCGGCGGACGATCCGGACCTGCTGGCCTCGCCCTTGCTGGAGGACCCCCTGCTGCTCGCGCTGCCCGCACGGCACCCGCTCGCCGACCGGGAGGAGCTGTCGCCCGGGGACCTCGACGGCCTGCCGTGGATCGCCGTGGAGAACCCCCAGGACGAGGCCTGGCGCGACACCTTCGTCGCTTCGTGCGCCGCGTCCGGGTTCACCCCGGACATCCGCATGGAGGCCGCCGAGCCGCTGACCGCGCTCGGGCTGGTCGCCTCCGGGCTCGGACTCGCGCTCGTGCAGAAGAGCATGGTCCGCGGCATGGCGGACACCGTCGCCGTGCGCGAACTGCCCTGGCACGACAGGTGCGTGCACCTGTGGGCGACATGGCACCGGGTCGACCTGCGGCCCGTGGTCGCGTCGTTCCGTGAGATCGTGCTCCGGTCCGGCCGCGCCGGACGGTGAGCGCCGGCGCGTGCGACCGGCCGGCGCCACATCCCCCCCGCGAGGCAGGCACGGGGCGCCCGCGCGAGAGCGTCCCGGCGCGCCACGGCGGCACCCGCACCGACACCGGTCGCACGAGGAGGCACCGATGCCCGGGACGCGCACGACACCCCTGCGGGCGGCGGCCCTGGCCCTCGCCGTCCTGGCGGCGGCCGGCGCCACCTGGCGGCTGCTGCAGCACCCCGCACCCTACGCGCTGCGCACGGCGCCGGCGGTGCGGGTCACCGTCCACGCCGTGCACTCCGGTGGTCCCGAGGCCGGGGAGGTGGCCGACGACGTGGACCTCCTCGTCAAGGTGTACGTCCAGCGCCTTGCGGCGGGCGACGCCGCCGGCCTCGCCCGTATCGGCGCGCCCTGGTACAGCGGCCGGGAACGGGCGGCGCGACGGCTGATCGCCGAGTACGGCCCGCACGCCGGCGAACCCGTCGCGGCGACCGTGCAGGACCCCGCCGTGCCGTACCTGGCCGGCGTCGAGCTGCGCTTCGGCGACGGGCGGCGGCAGACGCTCTCCCTGAGCCGCGGCCACGACGACGTGTGGTGGCTGCAGCTGGGCGACGGCGACCCCGTCGCGCCGTAGAGCCGCCACCGCCGGTCGGGCGGATGCGCCGCAGCCGTCGGATGCCGTAGCCCTGAGGACGTGGTGACGGAGCGGCGCGAGGCCGTCGTGCCCGGCACGGGGCTCCCGGCCGCCGGCCGCATACACGCTGCTCCCCGGTGACCCGGCCATGTGCGATGCCAGCCGGGAGAACGCCTGCCGCTCCTTCCCGGATCCGACCACCGGCGGCCCCGACCGGCAGGACGGGTCCGGGGCGAACCCGCTGTCAGCGGGAGCACACGAAGCTGGCGGCGATGCGGGGGTCGCCGGTCCGGTATCGCGGCCAGAGCGGGTATGCGCACAGGGGCCGGGTCCTGCCGTCGCGTGCGTCGGCGACCACTGGCGCAACGGGTCGCCGACCCTGCTCGGACCACTGCTCGATCGCGGTGACCGAGTCCCAGGCAGCGGCGAAGGCCGGGCTGCCGACGTTCGCGTGGTTGGCGCCGGGCACGAGGTAGTACCGCATGAACTCGTCCGTCTCGCGCGGCCCCACCGTCTCGGCCACCCGCCCGTAGTAGTCGTTCGTCGAGCGGTGCGAGACCAGTTCGTCGGCGGCTCCGTGGAGGAGCAGGAGCCTGCCGCCGGACCGCGCGAAGGGGCGCAGGTCCGCGTCGTTGCGGTCCTGGAGCTCGGACAGTTCGCTGATCCGCGCGAGCCATCTGCCCGGCCGGGCCGGGTCGACCGCCGAGGAGTCGTGGCCGGGGTCGCGGGTCAGGAAGTACTTGACCCACTGGTCCCAGTACTGCATTCCGAATCCGCTGGTGAGCGGCATAGGACTGGACGGGGCGGTCGTGCCGAGGCCCAGCAGCGGCGTCCTCATGTCGGCGCCGGAGAGGAACGGGAAGCCGGGGTAGCCCCGTTCACCGCTGGCGACCTGGTACGGCCACTTCCAGGGGGCCGAGACGGCCTGGACCGAGGCGATCTGACGGTCCGAGAGGCAGGACGGGCCGGTGTCACGGCCGTCCGGGCAGCGCAGGGTCCGAGGCGCGAAGCGGCAGGCCTCCGGGTGCGAGACGACGTTGTCGGCCAGCCCGTCCAGGCCGTCACAGGCCCGGACGACGCTGTCGTGGAGGAGGGTCTGCTTCTCGGGCCCGGGGAAGGCGCCGGGCTGCGCCAGCAGGCGCGTCACGTGCCCCAGGTAGAGCACTTCCGCGAGGTTGTTCCACGCCGGAAAGGCGGAGATCACGCCGTCGAAGGCGTCGGGCCACCGCTGCGCCGCGGTCAGCGCTTCGCGGCCGCCGGTCGATCCGCCGGCGAAGTACCTGTGCGCGGGGCTCGCCCCGTAGCCCTGCCGGATCAGGAACTGGGCCGCGTCGTGGGTCTTCTTCAGCGCATCGCCCGCGGCGAAGTTCCGGAGCGCCTCGCCGTTCAGGGCGAACGAGCCGTCCAGCGACGAGATGGGGTGCCCGGCGGGGTCCGCCTGGTGCCCGGAGTCGCTCGCGTAGGCCGCGTACCCGCGCGCCAGCGGGGTGAGGCCGTCCTGCGGCCCGAAGGGGACGTTCGCCCGGATGTCGGGGACGGTGCCGTCATAGCCGCCCCCGCCGAACATCATGGACCTGTGGTTCCAGGCACGGGGCAGAGCGACGCGCATCCCGATGTCCGGTGCGGAGCGGTCGACGGGGAAGAGCGCCGCGTCGACACGGCAGTACGTGACGCGTGCGCCGCTGACGGTCTCCGTCACCTCGGACGCGGCCTCGACCCGGCCGCCGCGGGTGGGCAGTGAGATGACGGCCGCGGGGATCGCCGTCCCCGCCAGTGCCTCGCATCCCGCCCGGGTGACGGCGGCGGCGGCCCCCGCCGCGGCCGGCGCCGCGTTCACCAGGGCGACCAGGAGCGCGGTGACGGCGGCGAGCGCCCCCACCCGCACGCCGCGCCTTCTCCCGGTCGTGGTCATCGGGTGCATAGCCATGTTCCTTCCGGTCGTGCCGGTGTGGGGGAGCGGGGAGGGCCGGCCGTCGCCCTCGAGTGCCGGGGGGACCCTCATCGGGTCGGCTCGGCTGTGCGTCGGGCGCGCAGTTCCGAACGCCGGACCTTGCCCGCCGCGTCGCGCAGGGAGTCGTGGACCAGTTCGATCGACTTGGGCAGCTTGTGGCGCGACAGCCGGCCGTCGAGGAAGGCGCGGATGTCGTCCGGTGTGACGCCGGCCTCTTCCGGCGTATGGACGATCGCGTGCAGCCGGTTGCCGGTGTCGTCGTCGGGAAGGCCGATCACGACGGCGGTCAGCACGTGCTCGTGCTCGACGAGCGCGGCCTCGATCTCCGCCGGGTACACGTTGACGCCACCCACGGTGATCATGTCGGCCCGGCGGTCGAGCAGGTACAGGTAACCGTCGGCGTCGAACCGTCCCATGTCCCCGAGCGAGGACCAGCCGTCGCGCACGACGGGTTCGGCGCCGATGTAGCGGTACGTGGCATCCGTCCCCGGGGTCACCCGCATATGGATCTCGCCGGGGACACCGGGCTCGGTGACCTCGGCTCCGTCGGGATGGAGCAGCTTGATCTCACCCCAGGTCACCCTCCCCACACAGCCGACGTGTTCGAGCCATTCGTCCCCGCGGACGGTGCACCCGGCCTCTGCCTCCGTGCCCCCGTACAGCTCCCAGACCCGCTCGGGCCCCAGCCACTCGATCCACTGCCGCTTCAGCCAGACCGGGCACGGTTCCGCGCAGTGCCAGAGCGAACGCAGGGAGGCGAGGGAGTACCGGTCACGGACCTCCTGCGGGAGCGCCACGATCCGGCGCATCATCGTGGGCACCAGATACACCCAGCTCACGCCGTACTCGTCGATCGCCGACAGGGTCCGCTCCGGGTCGAACCTGGTCAGCAGGGTCACCGACCCGCCGAGGAAGATCGTCGAGAGGGCGGTGACGAACGGGGCGTTGTGGTGCAGCGGTGCGGTGATCAGCGCCCGCTCCCCGGCCTCGATCCCCCACATGCCCGCGTCGAAGCCGGAGGTCACCGCCGGCCGGCCGGACAGGATGATCTTCGGCCGGCCGGTCGAACCGCCCGAGACCGGGGCCTTCCACGACGTCGCGACCTCCGCGTCCAGGTCGTGGTCGGGCTGTCCGGCGCCCAGGTCGTCGACGGTCGTCGCCCCGGCGCGGTCGATGAGCGCGTTGCCCGCTTCGGTGACCACCACGGCGGGGTCGCCGAGTTCGAGGATCGCGTGGAGTTCCGCCGGCCTCATCCACGGCGACAGGACCTGCGGGGTGGCCCCGGCCTTGTAGCAGGCGAACACGGCCAGGACCAGATCCGTCGAGTTGGGCAGCAGCAGGGACACGATCCGCCCCCTGGCCGCCCCGGCGGCCAGCAGACCCCGCGCGACCCGGTTGCTCCCGCGGTGCAGTGCTGTCCAGGTCAGGGACGCGGCGCCGGCCCGCACCACCACGGTGTCCCCGGACTCGGCGGCGTACGCCCCGGGGATCTCGGCCAGCGGGAATCCGTCCTCGGGCAGGAACGTCACGGCAGTACCTCCGGGTCTCGCTCGACGGTGGGGGACGAGGCGGCGGCGGCCTTGCGGTCCTCCTGCCGCAGGGCCCGGCGCAGGGCCACCGCGAGTCCGCCGCCGATCAGGGAAACTATGATCACGATGTAGAAGCCGGAGGCCGGATCACCGGAATCGGACTCGGCCAGACCGAACACGTACGGCCCCACGAATCCTCCGGTCAGGCCGACCGTGTTGATGAACGCCAGCCCGGCGGCCGCCACGATGCCCGACATCCGGGCCATCGCGACCGACCAGAAGACCGGCAGCGTGCCGAAGAGGATCACGGACAGGACACCGATCAGCACGATGCGCACGGCGGGCGACGCAACCGCCAGGAAGAGTGCCGCGATCACGGCGGGGGCCGCGGCCAGGACACCGATGGTGAGGGACTCGCGCGGGACGCGGCGGAAGACCGCCGGCATCACCAGCACGCCGATCGTGCCTCCGATACCGGTCACTCCGCTGAGCAGTCCGATCAGGAACGACCCGCTCACGTCCAGCGACTCGATGATCGACGGCACGTTGAACGTCACGCCGTTCATGGTGACCTGGTTGAGGAAGTAGACGGCTCCGACGAGCAGGATGAACGGCCGGCCGAACGCCTGCCCCATGTTGCCTCTGAGGGTGTGCCCGCCGCGTGGTGCGGAGCCCGCGTTCGCCTGTTCGGTCAGCGCCGCCGCCTCCCGCGCGGTCAGCCAGCGCGCGTCGGCCGGCACCTCGGGCAGCAAGGCCAGCACCACCCACCCGATGGCCATCGTGACCAGACCCTCGGTCAGGAACATCCACTGCCAGCCGTGGAGGCCGCCCAGGTCGTCGAGCTCCATCAGCGCGCCGCCGAGCGGGCCGCCGAGCAGCAGGCCGAGCGTGGGCGCGAGGTAGATGAACCCGATCGCGGTGGCGCGGTCCTGCTGCGCGAACCACCGGGTCACCATGAACATCATCGCCGGATAGAGGCCGGCCTCGGCCGCACCGAGTGCGATGCGCCCGAGGAAGAAGGTGACGTCGTCGTGGATGAACATCATGAGCGACGTGACCGCGCCCCAGCTCACGGCGATCCGTGCGATCCAACGCCGCGGGCCGACGCGGTACATCACCAGGTTGCTCGGGACTTCGAACAGCGCGTACGTCAGGAAGAAGAGACCGGCGCCGAGGCCGAACGCGGCCGCGCTGATACCCGCGTCGGCCTGCAGATGGGTCTTCGCCAGCGCGATGTTCGTCCGGTCGACGTAGGACATGAAGTAGGCGAGGCACAGGATCGGCAGCAGCCGCAGCATCGCCTTTCGGGTCGCGGCGGCGTACAGGCCGCCGGCGGCGGAAGCGGGCATTCTCGTCACTCCCCTGGGAACAGGCCCGGACGGCCTGGATGAGGCCCGGACGCGGGCGCTTGCGCGGTCGACCGGCTGGGCGTCTTCGGTCGCTGTGTGACAGGCGCCTGCGTCCCGTCTCACCACCGTGTGTCGTGGGGCGAGGTTAGAGCGGTACGCGTCCTCCATGAGATGGAAAGTGCATACACTCATGGCCAAGTCCGGGTGTGTGAACGCACCACCCGAACTCACCACCTGATTCCTCGGCGGGGGCAGCGATGGCACGAACCGGTCCCGGCGCGGCCGACGCCACGGGCGACGGTGAACTGGCCTCCTACCGGCTGCGTCGCGAGCGCGAACTCAGCAGCCTGTACCAGACGGCCCGGTCGCTGACCGCGCTCGGCGAGGTCGACGAGGTGCTGCGTTCGATCGTCCGGCACGCCCATGAGCTGATCGGATGCGACTTCGTCTACCTGTCGCTGCTGGACGCCGAGGGGTACCTCACCCTCAGGGCGTCCGCCGGTACCATCTCGCCGGAGTTCTCGTCGGCCCGGGTGCCGCCGGGACTGGGCCTGGGCGGGCGCGTCATCGAGTCCCGAGCCCCCTACTGGGTCAGCAACTACCGCGAGGCCCACGCTCTGCCGCACGACCCCGAGTTCGACCTGCTCGTGCCCCGCGAAGGGCTCATGGCACTGCTCGGCGTACCGCTCATGGCCGGAGATCAGGCGATCGGCGCCCTCTTCGCCGCCGACCGCACCGAGCGTCCCTTCGAGAAGGACGAGGTGGCGCTGTTCCGCGCCTTCGCCGACCATGCCGCCGTCGCCCTCGACAACGCCCGGCTCTACGAAGCGAGCCGCGTCTCGCTGCAGCGGCTCACGGAGGCGTATCGCACCATCGAGGCCCAGGTCGCCACGATGGAACGGGCCGCGGCCGTGCACGAGGCCCTCACCCATGTCGTGCTGACCGGTGGCAGTCCCGGCGACATCGCACAGCTGCTGGTCGAGCATCTGCGGGGCACGGTCGCTGTCGAGGACCGGGACGACAGGGTCCTCGCGGTCCGGTGCGCCGAGGAGCGGGACGAGGACGCCGGCCAGGACCTTGCCCGGGAGCTGCGCGAGGAGGCACGCAGGACCGGGCGGTGCGTCTCGGCGCACGGCACGGACGGGGCCTTCCGCAGCGTGGTGGCCGTCCGGGCCGGCGGCAGCCACTTCGGATTCCTGTCCCTGACGCGTCACGCCGCACCGGAACCGGCGGACATCCGCATGCTGGAGCGCTCCGCCCAGATCATGGGCCTGCTGAGCCTCATGCGGGACGCCCGCGTCGAAGCCGAGGAACGGGTCCGCGGCGAGCTGCTCATGGAGCTGATGTCCCGCTCGGCCCTGCACCCTGCCCAGCGCGACAGGGCACGTGCCCGCGGCGTCGACGTCGACCACCTCGACGTCCTCGTCGTCGTCGACTGCCCCGGACGACCCGCAGGCGAGATCGTCCGGCGACTCACCTCCCTCTCACGGGAGTCGTCCGGCCTGGCGGGCGAGTATCTGGGCCGGGCGACGATGCTGCTGCGCGCCGACGACGCGGAGGAGACGGCGCGCACACTGCACCGCGCGCTGCGCCACACGCTCGGCGTGCCGGCCCTCGTGGTCGCCGATCGGATCGCGGGCCAGGAGCGGTCCCGCTCCTTCACGCTGACCCAGCGCTGCATCAAGGTGATGCGCGCCCTGGGGGAGCACGACCGCGGTGCCGGCACATCGCAGTACGGGATGTATGCGCTGGTCTTCGACCCCGAACGCGCCGACGACCTCGACCGCTTCCTCGCCGACAGTCTCGGCGCGCTCCTGGAGTACGACCGACGACGGGCGACCGACCTCGTGGCCACGGCGGCCGCCTACTTCGCCCACTCCGGGAACCTGAGCCGGACGGCTCGCTCCCTGCACGTCCACCTGAACACCCTGCTGAAGCGGCTGGACCGGATCGGGGTCCTGCTCGGCGAGGACTGGCGCACCCCGGACTCCGCTCTCCGCCTCCACCTGGCGCTGCGACTGCACGAACTGAAAGCCGCGGTCGACCGGCCCGCTCCGGGCACCGCCGGCTGAGTCGACGCATCGGACCGCCGTCCGGAACGGCACCCGCGTTCTCGCGCCTGCGCCCGCACTGGCCCGAACCGCGTATTGACACGCCCACCCGCTGACCCGAACATCCTCCTCAACGCCCGGCTCCCCGGGTGTGCACCCCAAGTGGCGCTTCCGGTAACGCCGTTGTGCGCCGCTGTACGCCGTCGTGCGAACGAGCCCGCTCACTTCTCCTGGTGAAGCGGGTCCCCCCACATCCTCCGACATCGTTGTCGGAACAGGAGGAGACCTTGTCAACCCGTCGCACAGGGGGTCTGACAGCCCTCGCCGCGGTCCTCGGCACGCTGGCACTGGCCGCTCCCCAGGCCTCGGCCCGTCCCGTACCCGTCGCCTCCGCCCAGGTCGGCGCGGAACAGCAGGCGGCAGCGCTCAGGTTCTGGACGCCCGAACGCATGGCGCATGCCGTGGATCTCGACACGGTCCCCACAGCCCCGCCGCCGTCCGAACGGCACGGCGCCGCACCCCGCAGCCCCGGCCGCGGAGCGCGGCCCACCTCGGTTCCTCCGGCGACGCCCCCGGGCGGGGTGGCACAGCCGACAGGCGCGCGGACGCCGCGCCTGTCGGCATCCACTCCGCAGCGCTGGACGAGAGGCGGCCTGATCCGCACCACCGCGGGCAAGGTGTTCTTCACCAACCCCAAGAACGGTGGCACATACGCCTGCACCGGCGACGCGGTCAACAGCGGCAACAAGTCGGTGGTCGCCACAGCAGGCCACTGCGTCGTGGACACGGACGGAACCGCCTACAGGAACTGGGTGTTCATCCCCGCCTACGACCACGGCGACCGCCCCTTCGGCACCTTCGCGGCGACCGCGCTGCACTGGGAACCGCAGCGCATCGGCGACCCCGACGCGGCCTGGGACGCCGCGTTCGTCACGGTGGGCACCGTGAACGGGCGGCGCCTGGTCGACACGGTGGGCGGGCAGGGCATCGGCTTCGACCAGACACCCGGGCAGTACGTGTACTCCTTCGGCTACGGTGGCTCGGCGGCCGAGGGCAACGGCGAGCAGATGAACTGGTGCGCCGGTACCGAGACGTTTCAGAGCGGGCACGCCGGCGGCGGCATCTGGGGCATCGACTGCGTGCAGACCGGCGGTTCCAGCGGCGGCCCCTTCCTGGCGCGCTTCGACCCGGCCAACGGCACGGGCATGCAGACAGGCAACATCAGCATCAGCGCGGGCGCCTACGAGTACCACCCGTACTACGGCCGTGAGGCCGCCGCCGTCTACAACGAGGCGGCCTCCTGACACGTCGCACCGCCGGCCGGCCGGGGCCCGCCGCGCCCGGCCGCGGCCGCCGCGCCCGGCTGCGGCCCGGCGCGGTGTCGCCGGCCGCCGGGCCCACCGGCCGGGCGCGCGCGGCGGAAGTCCGCTGCCCCGGCCGAGGCCTCGGGCCGGGCTTCCGCTTCCAGGAAGTGGGGGTACGGCACGGCCGCGATCACCGTCACGGCCGGAGCCTGCCTGCGCTCCGCTCGCGACATGGACGAGCTGGCCGCTGGGGTGTCCGCTGGTGCACCGCTCGCGACCGGCAGCCGAGCCGTACACCAGCCGTCGGTATGGGCCGTGCGGGTCCGGCTACTTCGGCACCGCGAAGTAGCGGGCGGGATCGAGGGCGTTGAGTGCGGTCCACCGCTGCGGTGATGCCCCGGCGGACACTGAAGTGCCACCGGAAGAGACGCGGAAGAAGTCCTGGACGGCGAGCGCGAGCCGAGGGTCGTCATCGACATGTCGTGCCATCTCGTAGCAGACGGCCAGCACGTGGACACAACGCCCCGTGCCGTCCGGGCAGGAGCAGTCGACGCCTGCGAGCACCGGTGCGGGCGGGTGGCCCGCCTCGGTGATCGCGCGGTGCACCTCATCGGTGAGCAGGGGCCGGGCACCGTACAGCCGGCCGGTGATCGACGCGATCGTCTCCGTGGACATCGACGCCACCTCGATGCAGGCCACGTATGTGCTGCGGCCACGCCGGACGACGCCGCGCACGACACGGCCGTCGATCGTGACCTGCACTTCACCCAGGCGCGCCAGCTTGCGGGCGCGCGGCAACAGCGGGTTGGGTCGGGTCTGGCGTAACGGCTGCGCGAGCCGCACCCAGTCCCGCCCCCACGCCGTGCACCCGAAATCGCCGTCCGCCATGTCAACGCACTCGCTTCCGGCGCAGGGTCGCAATGAGGCGGTCGTCATCCCATCGCGCCAACTCGGCGACACCGGACGCATCGGCGATTTCGGACAGTGCGGATTTGCGGGCATGCATGGCCGCGATGTGCTCCTCGACGGTGGTACTGGTGGTCAGGGTGGTGACGGTCACGGTGCGGGTCTGGCCGATCCGGTGGACTCGATCGGAGGCCTGCGCTTCCACGGCCGGATTCCACCACCGGTCGAAATGAATGACGTCGGCCGCGCGGGTGAGAGTGAGCCCGGTGCCCCCGGCTTTCAGGCTGAGCACCAGCACTTTCGGACCACCGTCGTTCTGGAAGCGGCGCACGATGTCGGCCCGCTCTTTCTGATCGAGACCGCCGTGGAAGAACGGGACGGACACTCGGAACTGCTCGCCGAAGTGCCGCACCAGCAGCTCACCGGTCTTCCGGTATTGGGTGAAGATCAATGTCGGCGAATCGGTTTCGAGGTTGTTCGCCACGATGTCGGTGCACAGGTCGAGCTTGCCCGACCTCCCCGACAGCCCGTCGCAGTCGTCGGTGACCAGGCTCGGGTGGTTGCAGACCTGCTTGAGTGCGGTCAAAGCCGCCAGCACCCGGGCCTGGCGCTGTGCGCCGCTGCCGAAGCCGTCGTCGATCGCCTGCTCCAGCACGCGGTCGTACAGCTGCTGCTGTTCCACGGTGAGGTCGCAGATCAGATCGGCGTGGATCTTGGGCGGCAGTGATCCTGCGACCTGGGACTTCTTGCGCATCAACACGACTGGCTCGATCGCCGCGCGCAGTCGGGTGGCGGCGGCGAGGGAACCGTCCGCGATCGGCCGGACGAAGCGACGACGGAACTGCGCCTTGTGCCCGAACAACTGTGGTGCCACCAGATAGAGCAGTGCCCAGAGTTCGTCGAGGTGATTCTCGACGGGCGTTCCGGTCAACGCGATCCTCGCGTCGGCCGCGATGGCTCGCGCGGCCTTCGACACTTGTGTGCGGGGGTTCTTCAGGACCTGCGCCTCGTCGAAAACCGCAGTGGCCCACTGCTGCTCCATCGGGACAGTGCTGTGCATGCGCAGCGTCGGATAGCCGGTGAGCACCACCGTCTTGCTGTCGATCGCCTCCAGCGGCCCGCCACGCCAGATCATCGTCCGCAGACCAGGTGCGAACCGCGCGATCTCGTGTGCCCAGTTCCCGACCAGCGACGTGGGACACACCACCACCTGTGGCCCCTCATCGGCGCGCCCGACGAGACAGCCGATCGCCTGCAGCGTCTTGCCGAGCCCCATCTCGTCGGCGAGCACCGCGCCGCCGTGCGCGCCGACGGCCTCGCGCAGCCAGCTCACACCGCGAACCTGATACGGCCGCAGCTCGGCGGCCAGTGCGGTGCGCAGTTCGGCCGCCACCGCAGTGGTGTGACGGAAGACGGCCACGGCATGCTCCGCCGATGTCACGGCGACACCCGTGGCATCGGGGACGGCGTGCCCGGCGACGGGCAGGGCCGAATCGCCGCCCGCGATGCGCGTCCGCCAGGCATCGACCGACCGACCGGGCGAGTCGAGGAGCGCGCCGGCGAGCTCGTCCGGCTCGATCAGCGCGCAGTCGACGTCGGCCACCTCGAACGCGGAAAGGTCCGGCGTCGGGACGACCAAGGCAACCTTCTGGACGTCACCGACGGGCGGGGCGGCTCCCACCGTCCGACAGGACCAGGTCCACAGGGCGAACATATGGCGGTCGAGGAGGTACGTGGCTTGACTGTCACCCCGGCCACCGCCGCATTTCTGCCCGTTGTCCTGCGCGTCAGTGGCCGCCCTTACCGGCCCCTCCCCATGCGGGTCGGCTGCGATCCCGCAATGGGAATCACGCCTCGAATTCGGCAACGTCGGAGGCGCGGTCATGAAATCCTTTGGATGTCGATCGGCGGGAACCTGAGCGACTGGACCATAAGCACGCCGTGCAAGGCTGTCAAGCTGAAAATTTCTCGCCACTTCTGTTGCGGCCGAACGGTTTTTGTGCCCCCTGGTGAATGTGCGAGGTCCACAGTTTTATGGCCGTCCGCGGGTTGCGCCTGCGTGAATTCCATGCCCTCAGTGAGCTGTCGCACCGGCGAGGGCAGGCCAGGCGTGTGCGCGGTGAACTTCCCCGGAGGCGGGTGGGCGAGCGCGGATTCCTCCGGGTCGGCGCCTCATCGGGAGCAGGGTCGCGTCTCGACTCACGGCCGGCCGCACCCGGGAAGAGGGCACCTGCCGGGCGTCAGCCTGGTCAGGTGCCCCGTCGGGGCAGGGTGACCACATGGGTCCCCTGCCCCGACGGAGCCCGGTCGGCCGAGCCGCGGGTCACCGGCGCCTGGCAGAGGCCGGTGCCGCGTGCGGCGCCCCCGGCTCAGCCGAAGTTCACGTCGCTGCACCACATGTAGGCCTGGTCAAGGTGCGAGGCCTGCCAGATCACGAACAGGATGTGGTGTCCGGTGTAGCCGGAGGTCTGAACGGGGAACGTGATGTCCTGCGCCGGGGCGTAGCGGCCGGTCTGCGTGATGAAGTCGAGGTTGCCCCAGCCCAGGGTCTGGGTCTTGGGGTCGAAGCCCTGCTTGCTCACGTAGACCTTGAAGTAGTCGGCACCGTGGGACGCCTGGTCGTACAGGTGGACCGAGAAGTTGTTGCCGACGGTGGTGGTCTTCCACGGCCCGGGCTTGTCCAGGCTGGCGTTCCTCGAGAGGTTGTTGCTGCAGAGCGTCCCGTCGGGTGTCCGCGCCTGGAACTGGCCACCGAGGCCGTCGCGGAGCGCGCTCATCCAGTTCCACATGGTGTCGGGGTTGGCCTGGAAGGCCTGCCAACACATGGGGTCTTCCGTCTGCATGGCCGGGTTCGTGTGGTTGCTGCCCCACGTCTTCCAGCACCGGTACGCGCGGGAGGCGGGGTCGACGACGGTGCCGTGGGCCTGGGCAGGGGCCGCCCAGGTCAGTGCGCCGACAACCACGGCGAACAGCATGACGAGCGTCTGGAGAGGCCGGCGGAGGGGCGACCTTGAACGCCCGGTCGATGGACTCTGTGTGCGCATGTGGGGGGAACTCCTTCCAGTCGCAAGGCTGTCATGGGAGCGCTCCCAACGGTACGTCTGCTGAGTCAAATGTCAATGAATCCAACGGAGTTGGGTTACAGGAGTGGGTGGCAAGCAGGGGGACCTGCCGTGAGCCGGCGGCCAGGACCGTCCCGGTACCGGAAGGCGAGGACGCGGCCTGGTGATGTGCCTCTGCCGCGTGCTGGTGGGCCGGCACGATGGTGGAGTCCGCCGACACGGCCCAGGCGAGGCCCTCGTCCGCGTCGGCCTGGGCCCCCAGGGCGGTGAAGACCCGCTCCCAGGTGCCGTCGACGGCCCACAGCCGCAGCCGGTTGCGGACGCCCCGCCAGTTGGCGTGCCCCTCCGGCAGGTGCGCCCGCTGCGTGCCGGTCCTTGAACGCGCAGGCGATCGCGTCGATCACCTCACGATGGTCCCGCCAAGGGCCACCCCGCTTCGGCGTCCGGTCCGGGAGCGACGCCTCGATCCGCGCCCACTGCGCATCAGTCGACGGCACACCCGGACCGACAACCGACTGATCCGAACGAGAATGCCTGGCACTCCAGTTGCAATCCGCTGTCTCCGCTGGTCAGAGGCACTTTCTGCATTCCTGGCCACCTGCGGACAGCCCGCTTCGTGAAAGCGCGAGGCTAGAGGCTAGAAGAAGCCGAGCTTCTTCGGCGAGTACGACACCAGGAGGTTCTTCGTCTGCTGGTAGTGCTCCAGCATCATCTTGTGCGTCTCGCGGCCGATCCCGGACTGCTTGTAGCCGCCGAACGCCGCGTGCGCGGGGTAGGCGTGGTAGCAGTTGGTCCACACCCGGCCCGCCTGAATGGCGCGCCCGGCCCGGTAGGCGGTGTTGGCATCCCGGGTCCACACACCCGCGCCCAGCCCGTACAGCGTGTCGTTCGCCACGGAAATCGCGTCGTCGAAGCCGTCGAAGGAGGTCACCGACACGACCGGGCCGAAGATCTCCTCCTGGAAGATCCGCATGCGGTTGTCGCCCTCGAAGATGGTCGGCTGGACGTAGTACCCGCCCTTCAGTTCGCCCTCGTGCTCGATGCGCTCACCGCCGGTGAGGACCTTGGCCCCCTCCTGGCGGCCGATGTCCAGGTAGGAGAGGATCTTCTCCAACTGGTCGTTGGATGCCTGGGCGCCGATCATCGTCTCGGTGTCGAGCGGGTGACCGGTCCTGATCAGCCGGGTGCGCTCGACCGCCGCCTCCAGGAACTCGGCGTAGTGGCCGCGCTGGACCAGCGCCCGGGACGGGCAGGTGCACACCTCCCCCTGGTTCAGCGCGAACATCGTGAAGCCCTCGAGCGCCTTGTCCCGGAAGTCGTCGTCGTGCGCCCACACGTCGTCGAAGAAGATGTTCGGCGATTTACCGCCGAGTTCGAGGGTGACCGGCTTGATGTTCTCGGAGGCGTACTGCATGATCAGCCGCCCCGTCGTCGTCTCCCCGGTGAACGCGATCTTCACGACCCTCGGGCTCGACGCCAGCGGCTTGCCCGCCTCCACGCCGAAGCCGTTGACGATGTTCAGCACGCCCGGCGGGAGGAGGTCCGCGACCAGACTCAGCCAGTAGTGGATGGAGGCCGGGGTCTGCTCGGCCGGCTTGAGGACCACTGCGTTCCCCGCGGCCAGCGCCGGCGCCAGCTTCCAGGCCGCCATCAGGATCGGGAAGTTCCACGGGATGATCTGCGCGACGACCCCGAGCGGCTCATGGAAGTGGTACGCCACCGTGTCGTCGTCGATCTCGCCCAAGGACCCCTCCTGTGCCCGGATCGCCCCCGCGAAGTAGCGGAAGTGGTCGATCGCGAGCGGGATGTCGGCGGCCAGCGTCTCCCGCACCGGCTTGCCGTTCTCCCAGCTCTCGGCCACCGCCAGGGGCTCCAGGCAGGCCTCCATGCGGTCGGCGATCTTCAGCAGGACGTCGGAGCGCTCCGCCGCCGGCGTACGGCCCCAGCCGGGTGCCGCGTCGTGCGCCGCGTCCAGCGCCCGCTCGACGTCCTCCGCGGTACCGCGCGCGATCTCGGTGAACGGCTGCCCGTTGACCGGAGACGGATTCTCGAAGTACTGCCCGCGGACCGGCGGCACGTAGGCGCCGCCGATGAAGTGGTCGTAGCGTGCCTGGTAGGAGACGATCGCGCCTTCCGTGCCCGGCGCCGCGTAACGAGTCATGCTGTGTGCCTCCCGGTGCAGCGCTGCCCGCCGCTGGGCAGCTCTCGTCGCGAGGCTAGGCAGGCGGACGTTGCAAGTACGTTGCGCCGCGCGCCCACCTCCCCGCCCGGCCGGCCGGCGCCGTCAGCTCGGCCTCCAGCGCGGCCAGCCGTGCGCGGACCGGGGCCGTGGGACGCACCGCGGCGAGCGCCCGCCACACCTCGACGTCCTCCTCCCCCCACGGCGCGTGGGCCCAGTCCGCCAGCAGGTCAGGATCGCGCTGCGCGATCAGCGCCGTACGCAGTCCACCGGCGAGCCGCTCCCGCAGCCGGACGATCGCCGGGGCCTGCGAACCGGGCAGCAGCGGGCCGGTGTACGCCTCCGCCGCCACGGTGAGCGCACCGGCCTCCAGCCGCCGCTCGACCGCGGTGACGTCCGACTCCACCGCGGTCGTCAGCCGGTACGGCCGCGAGGCCAGCAGACCGGGCCCCAGCAGCCTCCTCAGCCGTGCCAGTTCGGCCCGCAGCGTCACCGGGGTCACCGACCCGTCCTCGTACAGCGCGCACAGCAGCTCGTCACCGCTCAGCCCCTCGGGATGCCGGGACAACAGCACGAGGATCTCGCTGTGACGGCGGCTGAGCCTGATGCGCCGGGCGTCCAGGACGAGTTCGGCCTCGTCCCGGCCGAGTGCGCTCAGCAGCGGTGCCTCGCCGGGAGACGGCGTGCCGAGCAGCGCGAGCTGTGCCTCCGCCGCCCGGGCCACCGCCTGCACGAAGCCGAGGCTGTGCGGATGGGCGAGCCCGTCCCCTCCGGTGATGTCGACGGCGCCCAGGACCCGTCCGGTACGGGGATCGTGCACCGGGGCGGCCGCGCACGTCCAGGGCTGCACCCGCCGTATGAAGTGCTCCGCGGCGAACACCTGCACCGGACGGTCCACGGCGACGGCCGTCCCCGGCGCATTGGTGCCGACCGCGCACTCCGACCAGCGCGCCCCCGGCACGAAGTTCATCCGGTCCGCCCGGCGCCGCGTCGCCGGATGCCCCTCCACCCACAGCAGTCTGCCGTGCGCGTCGCACACCGCGAGCAGGTGCTCGCCGTCGGACGCGAAGGTGCCCATCAGCTCACGGAACAGGGGCATCACCCGGGCCAGCGGATGGTCGGCGCGGTAGGCGCCGAGGTCGTCGTCGGCCAGCTCCACGCTGGCCGTTCCGTCCGGGCCGACCCCGGCCCGTGCGCTGCGCCGCCACGATTCCGCCACCACGGACCGCACCGGGCGCGGCACCGTGCCCGCCGTGGTGAACATCTCGTGCGCCCTGCGCAGCACCCGGACGCGTTCGGCAGGGTCGGCCCCCGGCTGCAGGGCCACCCACGGATCGGTCAACTCGGCCTCCCGGACGGAAACGGCATGGACAAGGGCGGGGATCGCTCCGGACGGCGGCACGGCGGCACGGCGGTGACGCGTCGGGCGCGGCGGTACGTCGGCCGGTCCCATCGTCGCCCCGGGCGGACGCGCGGACAACGGGTGTGACGACGGGTGTGACGACGGGCGACGAGTCCGGCTAGGCGAAGTTGACCATTCTGATGTACCGCACCCAGTCCCAGTAGGGGCCCGGGTCGCTGTGATCGGTGCCGGGCACCTGGTAGTGGCCGATGATGTGCTCTCTGTCGCGGGGGATGCCGTACTTGGCGCAGATGGCCGCCGTGAGTCTCGCCGACTGCTCGTAGAGCGCATGGGTGAGGTAGGCGGGCTGGTCCACCCAGCCCTCGTGCTCGATGCCGATGCTGCGCGTGTTGTACCCCCAGTTGCCCGCGTGCCAGGCCACGTCGGCTTCGTGCACGCACTGTGCGACGTGCCCGTCCAGCGAACGGATCACGTAGTGCGCGGAGACCTGCCTCTGCGGATCGGCGAAGATCGCAAGCGTGTCGTCGTACGTCTCCTGTGTGATGTGGATGATCACACGGTCGATGGTGTAGGCGTGCGGGCGGTCGGACGGTGTGTAGTTGGAGGTGCTCGCGGGCTGCCATTCGGCGGGCGGGTAGTCGGCGGTCGCGACCTGTGCGCCTGCGGAGGGGGCGGGGAGCAGCGCGCAGGGGACGGCGGCGAGTGCCGCGCCCTTCAGCAGCCGTCGCCGGCTGAGCCGTGGCTGGGCTCGGTCCATGTCCATCGGGGGATGCCTTTCGGGAGTCCGGGGGGTGGGGGGAGACGTCAGGGGCGCAGGGCCCGCGCGGTCTCCCTGAGCCGTGCGTGCAGGCCGCGGTACGTCTCCCGCGCCGGCAGCCACTCCTTGCGGAGCTTGGCCACGCACGTGTAGTTCGTGTCGCACACGTTCGCCAACGGCGACTCGACCGCCTGGGTCGTGAATTGGTACGCGTCCAGCTCGCTGAAGCCGTAGTCGCGCACCAGCCACTGCACCAGGTCGAGCTGGGATATCCGGAACGCGTCCTCCAGCGGGCGGGCCGAGCCGGTCGAGACGATGTGCGTGTCGGACTCCAGCCGGGGCCACGGTGTGGCGACGTCCTTGAGGAGGTCCACGACCACCACCGTGTTCATCGCGCATTCCACGGCCACGCCACAGGTCTCGCCCTCGCCCTGCCGGGCGTGTCCGTCGCCGAGGCTCAGCAGAGCGCCCTCGACGTTGACCCCCAGGTAGCAGGTGACCCCGGCCCGCATCTCCGGCGTGTCCATGTTCCCGCCGTGGGCGTCCGGGACCAGTGCGGAACGCACCTCCAGGTTCGCCGGGGCCACACCCACCGTGCCGTGCATGGGGTCCAGGGGCAGCTCCAGCTCGAGGTCGCTGTCGTGGGCCCGGAACAGGGCGGTGCGCCGTGCACGGTCCAGCTGCCAGATCCACACCCGTTCCGCCAGCGGAGGCTGCAGCGTGGCGGTGGTGTGCGTGGAGGTGAGCGCGCCGAACAGGGGGACGGTGGTCGACGCCGCCCAGTCGCGGGCCGGTTCGACCGAGACGAAGTGCACGGCCACGGTGTCGCCGGGCTCCGCCCCCTCGACGTAGAAGGGGCCGGTCTGCGGATTGAGGAAGGGAAACGTGCACACTTCGGACACGAGGTCCTTCTCCGAGCGGACCCGCCCGGCGAAGCAGTCCTCCGTGAACAGGTCCAGCACCGTGCCGGGCGCGATCCGCGCGAGGGGCGCCGCTCCGCCGAACGTCCAGGCGTACTGGTCCGGTTCCGGTCGTACCGTGAAGATCCGGGGATCGGTCATCGTGGGATGGCTCCCTTCAGGAGGGGCGGTCGTGGGGTACGGGCCCGGCGGCCGGTGCCGCGCCGCTCGTCATCCGGGCGGTTTCGGGGGCCTGGGCCGGCTCGGCGCTGAGGTCCACAGGAGGGCGGGGCCGTCAGCGGGGGACGGCGCCGTCCGTGTGCGGGGAAGCCGGGTCGTGCTCGTCGAGGTGAACCCGCGCGGTCTCGGCTATCCGGTCCGGGTGACGCCGTATCAGGACCAGCAGCACGATCACGCCCAGCGCCATCCACACGCCGACGACCGGACCGGCGTAGGACACCGGAGCCGTCAGTTCGGTCACGAACGAGAACACCGGCAGGCCGGCGGCCGTCAGCAGCGCCGGGACGAACGCGGCGATCCCCAGCACGGGGAACATCAGGTGCCGTAGCGGCTTGAGGGAAGCTCGGCCGGCTCGCAGGAAATGCCCGGCGCAGGAGAGGTTCACGATCATGTAGACGCCGACGACGACCGTGACGATCACCGTGGCGAGGAGCACGAACGCGGTCACGGGACCGTAGCCGAGACCGAGCCCCAGCACCGCCCCGACCGCCACGGCGGTCTGCACGGCGACGCCCGCCACGGGGGACCGGTACCGGGGATGGAGGGTGGCGAGGAAACGGGGAAGGACGCGAACGCGGGCCAGGGCGAAGGCGGTGCGGGTCGACACGTTCGCGCATGCGTTGGCGTTAGCGATCGCGGAGTTGACCACCGCGAGGAACACCAGCACCCAGAAGAGGCCGAACGAGGCCCGCGCGATCCCCTCCCAGGACGCCTCGCCCGAGGCACCGAACCGGGCGAAGCGGTCGGGACCGAAGTAGACCGTCATCGCATAGGTCGTCAGCACGTAGAACAGACCGATGCCCAGGGCCGCTCCGAGGACCGCGCGGTGCATCGTGCGCCGGGGGTCCCGGGTCTCCTCCGCGAGCGGCGCCGCCGCCTCGAACCCGGCGAACGCCAGCACCGTGTACACGGACCCGGCGAACACGCCGGCGGCCCCGGAGTACCCGTCGGCGGTGTGGGACGTACCGAACACCGACAGGGTGTTGGCGCTGCCCGCCTTCCCGATGAGCAGGAGTGCGAAGACCAGGAAGACGAGGATCTCGAACACGCCGAGCGCGGTGCCGAACCGGGCCGACGCCCGGACGCCGAGACAGCCGGCGACGGCGATCACCGCGGCTCCTGCCAGCGGCCACGGCCACCACAGGTCCGCCGGATACCGGGACCACTCCGCGTGGAGCGTGCCCGCCGCCGTGAAGCCCAGCTGCAACAGCAGCAGCGGCGGCACCAGCATCTCCACGAAGACGTACGCCCAGCCGACCAGGAAACCCACGGCCGGATGCAGGCCGCGCGCCGCATACGTCGCCACCGAGCCGGCCGACGGCAGCTCCCGCGCCAGTTCGGCCACGCACGAGGCGGTGAACAGGCACGCCACCAGAGCGATCAGCACCGCCAGCGGCAGACTGCCGCCCGAGAAGGCGGCCCCGGACGGGATCGACGCGGCCACCGCGGCGGCCGGTGCCATGGCCGTGATGCTCTGGAACAGGACCTCGCGCAGCCCGATGGCGTCGCGCCGCAGCGCCTCGGTCGTCTCCCCGCGCATGCGTCCCCCGATCCTGTCGGTCCGCCGTCGCCCGCTGCCAGTGGTGTCTTCTCCTCATCGCGGATCGCGCCAGCTGCCGGCCGGAAGTGACGGGCCGTCGGCTGCGCCGCGCGTGAAATTCAAGGTACGGCGCGGACCGGCTCGGCAGAAGAGTGCGCCACGGTTCCGTGGACAACCCCTGGCATGTGGACAACTCGATCACCCGATCGGATGGCGTCGGTTCGTTCACACCGCCGGCGGCGTCCGCCCGTCACGGCGGGACACACCCTCGGGCGTGCGGCAGCCAGTCCGCCGCCGGCCTCCGGACATCATCATCATCATCCCCGTAAGGCGGTGGCCGGCGTCAGGAACGTTCCCCCACCGTCGCCGGGTCGTCCAGCACCGCCCGGATGACCGAGTGCGCGGCGCCCAGCAGCGGGCCCTCCGGGCCGAGCCGGGACACCGTCACCGGGCAGCCGGGCCCCGCGGTCCTGCCCCTCAGCTCCTTCTCCAGCGACGGCAGCAGCCAGGGCGAGAGCCCGGCCAGGGCCCCGCCCAGGACCACGGTCTCGGGGTCGAGCAGGTTCACCGCCCCGGTCAGGGCTATGCCGAGCGCTGCACCGGCGTCGCGCAGGGCGGCCCGTACCGCAGCGTCCCCCTGATCGGCGCGCACCGCGAGCAGACCCACCAGATCCTCGCCCGGTTCCAGCCCGGCGGCCCGCAGCACCGCCTCCTCGCCCGCGTACTGCTCCAGGCATCCCCGGCCGCCGCACGGGCAGGGGGGACCGTCCGGCCGCACGGGAACATGCCCCAGCTCGCCCGCGAACCCCCGGGTCCCGCGCAGCAGCCTGCCGTCCACGACGACCGCGGCCCCGATGCCGATCTCCGCCGACACGTGGAGGAAGTCAGCGGGGGCGCCGGGGCCGAGCCACAGTTCGGCCAGGGCGCCGAAGTTGGCCTCGTTGTCCACGGTGACCGGCCATCCGCCGGGCAGCAAGGGGCCGAGGTCGGTGTCGTGCCAGCCGAGGTTCGGGGCCCGGACGACCGTCCGGCCGTCCCTCGCCACCAGTCCGGGCACGGCGACCGCGAGTCCGGCGGGCCAGAGTCCCGCCCGCTCGGCCTCCGCCACGACCCCGTGGACGAGTGCCGTCAACTCCTCGACGACCGGCTCGGGTGCCCGGCCACGGTTCGCGCCGTGCCGGACGGCCCGCACGCGGACCTCGCCGCGCAGGTCGACCGCGCACACCGCAAGGTGGTCGACGCCGATCTCCGCTCCGATGCCGGCCGGTCCCCGGCCGCTCACCGCGAGCGCCGAACCGGGCCGTCCCACCCGGCCCGGCCGCTCGGGACCCAGCTCCTCCACCAGCCCCCAGCGGATCAGGTCGTCCACCAGGGTCGACACCGCGGCCCGGGTCAGACCGATCCGTGAGGCCACCGCCGCCCGCGACAGCGAACCCTCGGCGCTGACGGCGTGCAGCACCCGGGCGAGATTGCGCCGGCGTATGCCCTGCTGGGTGTCCGGCAGCGCGCGCCCCGCACCCGGCGGGCGGGCCTCGTGCAGCGGTGCGGTCATGCCTCCGTCAATCCTCGGTGTCTGCCGTCCGGCCCGTCACCGGCGGCCGGGTCACTGCGTCCGCGTCCCCCGCTGCAGCAGCGGGGCCGCGTCGGAGAGTACCCCGGTGATCCGTTCCAGCGTCGCCCCGTCCCGCTCCACGGCCTCCAGGACCGGACCGGAGGCCGTGTTCCAGCGCCGGGCCACCGCGGCCGGATCCTCGCCCGTCAGCAGCCCCGCCGCCTGCGCCGCCGCGCCCAGGGCGACCAGTTCCCCCGCCTCCGGCACCTGCACGGGCCGCCCCGACAGACGACGCACGGTCTGCTGCCACGCCGTCCCCCGCGCCCCGCCGCCGATCAGCAGCAGCGGAGCGCTGCGGTCCGCGTCCTCGTCGAGGACCAGGTCGAGGGCCCCGAGCAGCGCGTGCACCGCGCCGTCGTAGGCGGCCTGCAGCAGTTGACCGGCGGTCGTGTCATGACGCAACCCGTGCAACACGCCGGAGGCGTGCGGCAGGTCCGGGGTGCGCTCGCCGTCCAGGTACGGCAGCAGCGTCACCGAGCCGCCGGGCTCCACGGCCTCGCGGTCACGGCCCAGCAGGGCCGCGATCCGGTCCACGGCGAGTGTGCAGTTGAGGGTGCACGCCAGCGGCAGCCAGTCGCCGCGTGCGTCGGCGAAACCCGCCACCGTGCCGCTCGGGTCGGCCGGCCGGTGCCGGGAGACGGCGTAGACCGTGCCGGACGTGCCGAGGCTCAGGACCGGGGTGCCGGGCCGCAGGCCGAGCCCCAGTGCCGCCGCCGCGTTGTCCCCGGTGCCGGGCGCCACCAGCGTGCCCTTGGAGAACGGCAGATCATGGTGTTCGCGGACGGTGCCGACCACTTCACCCGGTCGTGCCACGCGCGGCAGCAGTACGGGGTCCAGTCCGACGTGGCCGAGGATCTCCTCGTCGTACGCCTCCGACCGGGACGCCCACCAGCCGGTGCCCGAGGCGTCGCCGCGGTCGGTCGTGCCCTGCGCGGTCAGGCGCTCGGTCAGGTAGTCGTGGGGGAGCCGTACCGCGCGGGTGGCGCGGACGGCCTCCGGCTCGTGCTCGGCCAGCCACGCCCACTTGGCGACCGTGAAGGACGCCCCGGGCACGCTGCCGGTGCGCTCCGCCCAGGCCTTCGGCCCGCCCAGTTCCTCCACCAGACGGCGGGCCTGCGGCGCGGAGCGGACGTCGTTCCACAGCAGCGCCGGACGCACCGGCTCGCCGTCCGCGTCAAGGGTGACCAGGCCGTGCTGCTGGCCGCCGATCGACACCGCTGCCGCCTCGTGCGCCGCGTCGCCGCACCGGTGCAGCGCCGCGCACAGGGCCTCCCACCACTGGCGCGGATCGCTCTCCCGGCCCGCCCCGGAGGTCACGGTGTGCGGCGCCTGGCCGCTCGCCACCACCTGACCGGTGGCCGCGTCGACGACCAGTGCCTTCGTGGACTGCGTGGACGTGTCCACGCCGACGACGAGCGGACCCTCGGCTGCTGACATCGGGTTCTCCCTCTCCCGCGGGGCGGCGGGATGTGCGGTTGACCTGGGGAGCGCCGGTGGGCTGTCGAAGACACCCGGCGGTCCACGCCATCTTGTCTCTTCCCAGAGGTGCGTCCGCATACTAATTTGTAAACGGCCATGACGAAATAGTCGAGCGCAGCGAGGAGCCGTGGCATGAGCTACCAGCCCACCCCCGAGGACCGGTTCACCTTCGGCCTGTGGACCGTCGGCTGGCAGGGGAGGGACCCCTTCGGCGACGCCACCCGCCGTGCCCTCGACCCGGTCGAGACGGTGCAGCGGCTGGCCGAGCTCGGGGCGTACGGGGTGACCTTCCACGACGACGACCTGATCCCCTTCGGCTCCTCGGACACCGAGCGCGAGTCGCACGTCAAGCGGTTCCGGCAGGTCCTGGACGCGACCGGCATGACGGTCCCCATGGCGACCACGAACCTCTTCACCCACCCCGTCTTCAAGGACGGCGCCTTCACCGCCAACGACCGTGACGTGCGCCGCTACGCCCTGCGCAAGACGATCCGCAACATCGATCTGGCGGCCGAGCTGGGCGCGCGGACGTACGTCGCCTGGGGCGGCCGCGAGGGCGCCGAGTCCGGCGGCGCGAAGGACGTACGCACCGCCTTGGACCGCATGAAGGAGGCCTTCGACCTCCTCGGCGAGTACGTCACCTCGCAGGGGTACGACATCCGCTTCGCCATCGAGCCCAAGCCGAACGAGCCCCGCGGCGACATCCTGCTGCCCACCGTCGGCCACGCACTGGCCTTCATCGAGCGCCTGGAGCGGCCCGAACTGTACGGCGTCAACCCCGAGGTCGGTCACGAGCAGATGGCCGGCCTGAACTTCCCGCACGGCATCGCGCAGGCCCTGTGGGCGGGCAAGCTCTTCCACATCGACCTCAACGGCCAGTCCGGCATCAAGTACGACCAGGACCTGCGGTTCGGCGCGGGTGACCTGCGAGCCGCCTTCTGGCTCGTCGACCTCCTGGAGAGCGCCGGCTACGAGGGGCCGCGCCACTTCGACTTCAAGCCGCCGCGGACCGAGGACCTCGACGGCGTGTGGGCGTCGGCAGCGGGCTGCATGCGCAACTACCTCATCCTGAAGGAGCGCTCGGCCGCCTTCCGTGCCGACCCGGAGGTGCAGGAGGCGCTGCGCGCGTCGCGGCTGGACCAGCTGGCCCTGCCGACGGCGCCCGACGGCCTGCAGGCCCTGCTCGCGGACCGGGCATCCTTCGAGGACTTCGACGTGGAGGCGGCCGCCGCACGCGGCATGGCCTTCGAACGGCTCGACCAGCTGGCCATGGACCACCTGCTGGGGGCGCGGAGCTGAGCGGTCCGCGTACCGGGCCCCGCCGGGCCCGGTACGCGTGCGGGACCGACCGTGCGGGCGCGGGTCCGCACGGGGAGGGCGCATCCCGGATGGGCGGCCGGGGTCGGCGATCGCGTCACGCAGGCCGCCGGGCCCAGCCCACTAGGGGACGCGCTTCAGGGAAGTATCAGGGTGACGTGCCGGAACCGCGCGGAGCAGCGAGCCGTTCTCACCTCAGACGGCGGCAGTGGCCGCGAAGGAGGCGACGCTCATGTCCGGACACGCGAAGATCGCCGCAGGCGGCGTGGCGGTCGGGCTCATCCTGTTGATATGGCTGCCCTGATGGGTGGCGTTCCTGGTCGTGGTGGGCGTCCCGGTGGCCGCGTATCTGGCGCTGGACCCCTCGCAGCGGCGCAGGCTGCGCCGGACCGCCCGCAGGGAGATCGGACGCTGAGGCGCCGCGGCGCCGCACAGGACGATGCGCGAGGGCGCCTGGCCGGGACGGCAGGGCCGCGGGAGCCGTGCCTCCCTGCCAGGACGGCCCCGGGTTGCGCGGGTGCCCCTCCGGCCGTCCCGGCTCACGCAGGCCGTACGGCCAGCTTGTCGAGCGCCTCCAGCAGTCCCGGCAGCTCGGGTCCCCGGCCCACCGGCACGACCGCGCCCGGTTCCTCGTCCAGCAGGACGAACGCGATGTCGTCCGTGCGGGCCACGATCGACCACCCGGGCCCGTCCGCGCGCAGCATACGGGCCTCACCCGGGGCGAAGGACGAGCGCACCCGGCCGAGCGGCGGCGGGGCGTCGACGTAGCTCCGCGCCTGTGCGAGCACCCGGCGTACCCCCGCGTGACCCCCCGCCGCGGCCCCGTTCCCGCCTTCCCGGCGTTCCTCGACCGCCGGCGAGGCGACAGCCCCCGCCGCTTTGCCCGGTGCCGCGAAGGAGGTGTCGTCGATCTGCTCACGCCAGGCCGACCACCGCAGAGCGATCTCGTCGGCGCCCAGCCGGCGCTGGGCCGGCCCCCAGACAGTGGTGTCCGGTGGACTCAGCGGTGGCCGGCCCGCCGTCTCGTGAGGCGGGTCGTGCGGTGCGGGCACACCGGGGGCCGCCACGGCGACGGCCAGCGGCCACCCCGGCAGGGCGGTGACGACCGTGCGCTCGTCCGGCGACAGCTCGCACTCCATGCCGCAGTCCCAGGACGCGATCGCCACGGCGACCAGCGAGACGTCATCGATGACGACCGTCCAGCGAGCGCCCTCGCCGTCCTGGCCCAGCACCAGGCCGTATCCGTCGGCGCGCGGCGCCAGGCCCAGTGCCGCGCACGCCTCCGGGTAGTCGTCGCCCAGCACACCGGGGAACTGCGCCGGCGTGAGCAGCACCGCGGTCAGCACGTACAGCGCGTCGTCCGCGGCGGCGACGGCCTCATCGTCCGTCCCGGCCATCCCTGCCTCCCCAGTGGTCCGTCCGTCGGCGCGCACCCTAGTGCGGCGGGAAGCCGCTTGTCACGACCCGGGACACCCCTGGGAGCTGCCGCTCGCCCCGTGGGTGGTCCGCTCAGGCGGCGGGCAGTCCGAGGAGGGCGCGGGCCACCGCGTCGGGCGACTGGGCGCGCTCGCGGGCCAGCGTCACGACCGCCCGGCAGGCCAGCTCGCTCACGCCGAACGACAGGGCCTCCGGTGACACCCAGGCCGCCTCCTCGATCCGGTCCTGGTCGTCCACCGCGCGGGCCGCGACATAGACGGCCGCCGCTTCGAACAAGTTGTGCGCACGTCGCTCCCGGGCCCCCGCCGGCCGTGCGGGCGCGGCGGTGCGGAGCTTGGCGGCGCATCTGCGGATCATGTCGAACACGTGGACCACCCTCTCCCCGGACGGGGTCAGTGTCGATCGCCCATCTGCTGCTTCTCAACGTAGAGTTGGGAATCCGGCGGCATAAGGGGGACGACGTGGTAAAGCGGTTCGAGCGGCTCGAGCGGATCCGCCGGCTGGACCCGGTGGCGGACGCGCACGAGATCTACCGGATCAGTGTGGCACTGGAGTTCCCCTGGGACTACGCACGCGCCCTCGAGCTGGCCCTCTACCGCACCTACGCGGTGCCGAGCATCGGGCGGCTGCTCGCACGGACAGGGGAGTTCACCGAGCGCACGCAGAAGCGGTACGACGACACCGTGCTTCTCCTGGACACGATCGTGGAGCACGGCTTCGCCGCCGAGCAGGGGCGGACCGCGATCCGCCGCATCAACCAGATGCACCGCAGCTACGACATCAGCGACGACGACATGCGGTATGTGCTGAGCACCTTCGTCGTGATGCCCCGGCGCTGGATCGACGCCTACGGCTGGCGGCGGCTGTCCGGGCACGAGATCGCCGCCACCGTCGAGTACTACCGCACCCTCGGCCGGCACATGGGCATCCCCGGCATTCCCCGGACGTACGAGGAGTTCGAAACCCTTCTCGACAGCTACGAAGAAGCGAACTTCGGCTGGGACGAGGCGTCCCGAGAGGTCTCCGACGCGACCCTCGACCTGGTGGCGTCCTGGTATCCCCGCCCGCTGGCGCCGTTGGTGCGCACGGCGACGCTCGCCCTGCTGGACGAGTCGCTGCTGCGCGCGTTCCGCTACCCGCGACCGGGCGCGGCCACCTCCGCCCTGGTGCGCCGGGCCGTGCGGACGCGCGGCCGGCTGGTCAGGTTGCTGCCGCCGCGCCGCACACCGCACTTCGCGCGCCAGAACTGGGAGGTCAAGGGCTATCCGCACGGCTACCGCGCGGCCGACCTCGGCACCCACCCGGTGCCCGGACTGCGCGGCTGCCCCGTGCGGCACCGGGAGACCTCCGCCACCGACCCCGTCGAGTGACGTGTGGGTGTCGCGCGGCAGGCCGGGTCCGGCCCGGCTCGTGGCCCGCATGACTGGGGAAACCCTGCGGTGACCCGTCGTCAGTTCCTCGGCGTACGGATGCCGTTCCCGTCGCAGGAGAAGCAGCCGGTCGCAGCTCGCAGCTCGCAGCTCGCAGCTCGCGGCTCGCGTGAGTCGGCCGCCGTGCCGTCGCCCGCCGGGACCCGAGGTCCTGCAAGGTCAGGACAGCGGCGGCGGACCGCCGGGCCGGAAGAGCTGGAAGCCGCCTCGGCGGCAGCCGCGGCCGCGACCGGCCCGTCCGCGCCGTCAGTCCTCGCGGACCGCACGCGCGAGGAAACGCGCGTCCTCGTCGACGTACGAGGTCATACGCCAACCCGCACGGGACAGGAGCGGGCCGAGGTTGCTCTCGGCCCGCACGTCGTCGGCGGTGATGCGGCGACCCTGACGCGCCGCCAGCGCGGCGCGGCCGATCGGGTGGAACAGCGCGAGCGTGCCGCCCGGCCGCACCACGCGGGCCAGTTCCCGCAGGTCGGCCACCGGACGGGGCAGGTGGGCGAGCAGACCGGCCGCGAACACGGCGTCCAGGCAGCCCGAACGCAGCGGCAACGCGGCGACGTCCGCGCGTAGCAGCACCCCGTCACGGCCCCTGCCCGCCTGTACGGCGGCTTCGAGCATGGCCGGAGTCAGGTCGGCTCCCAGCACCACGCCGGACGGGCCCACGGCGGCCCGCAGCGGCGGCAGGGCGCGCCCCGTGCCGCACCCGGCGTCCAGCACACGGTCCCCCTCCCGCAGCCCGAGGGCGGCCACGGCGGCCGCGTAGGCGGGCCCGTCGTCGGGGAAGCGGCTGTCCCAGTCGGCCGCCCGGGCGGTGAAGAACTCCTGGACATGAGCGCGGTCGTCGTTCATGCTGCGCATGATTCCCCACCGTCCCGAGGGCTGTCTGCGGACCCGGCCGGCCGAGCCCGCCGTTCAGGCGGCGAGATCCCGCACCGCCACCACCTTCTCGATGCCGACGCGCACCAGGAGTTCCCCCGGTACGCCGTTGCGGGCGCCGTACTCCTCGGCGCGCTCCTCGCCCATGTAGCGTGCGGCGATCCGGGTCGCCCAGTGACGCACCTCGGCCAAATCCTCCGACAGCCGGGCACGGCCGTTCAGCACCACGAAGTGGAAGGGCGGACGGTCGTCGTCCACGCACAGGGCGACCCGGCCGTCCCGGGCCAGGTTGCGTCCCTTGACCGTGTCCTTCCCGGTGTTGAAGACCAGATCGTCCCCGTCCAGCAGGAACCAGACCGGTGCCACATGCGGGCTCCCGTCGGCGCGGACGGTGGACAGCTTGCCGGTGCGGGTGCCGTCCGAGACGAACGCCCGCCACTCCTCATCGGTCATCTTCTCCGCCATGGCTCCCATCCTGCTTGCCCGCACGCCGGTCGTGGGGAAGGCTGGCGGAGAGTTCCTCCAGCCAGGGGGAGTCGTCACACGGGGAGACGGACATGGCGCAGAACCAGGGACTGGGCTGGCTCCTGGACGATCTGACCGAGCGGGTGGACCATGTGCGCCACGCACTGGTCCTGTCGAACGACGGGCTGGTCACCGGAGCGAGCACGGGCCTCCGCCGCGAGGACGCCGAGCATCTCGCCGCAGTGGCCTCCGGGTTGCACAGCCTCGCCAAGGGGTCGGGGCGCCACTTCGGCGCGGGCAGGGTGCGCCAGACGATGATCGAGTACGACGACGCCGTGCTGTTCGTGACCGCGGCCGGCACCGGCAGCTGCCTGTGCGTGCTCAGCGGCGCGGAGGCCGACATCGGTCAGATCGCCTACGAGATGACCCTGATCGTCAACCGGGTCGGCGAACACCTCGGCGTCGACGTCAGGCAGCCCGAACGAACCCGGATAGCGGACACCTGACCTGCGGATCCGCCGGCCCGGCGGAGTTATCCACAGGCTCACCACGACCGGCGGTGATCCGGCTACGGTGTGTGCACGGCCTACGCACAGGGCGTGAGCCGCTCACTCCACGGGGGAGTACGACCATGTCGCCGAACACTTCCGGCACGGCCCGGTCCAGCACCTGCGCCCCGGGCCGTGCCGCCCTTGAACTGGGTCTCCAGCGCGCCGAGTTCGACCTCGCCCTGCATCTCGGCCGCATCCGCGCCGTGCCCGGTGAGGGCGGAGGAGGCAGGCGGGTGGAGCGCGCGGAGATCGAGCGCCTTCAGGCGCAGGACGGCTTCCCCGAAGCGCTTCGCGAGCGAGTGAGGGTCGTGGGCACCGCGGAGGGCGCCGCCCTCATGCGCATCCCGGCCGGCCGGTTCACCCGGCTCGCCCGCCTGGGTCTGCTCGTCCCCGTGCGCTTCTACCTCAACCGCTACCGAGCGGTGGTCTGGCTCTACCTGGCGGAGGAGCTGCGGGACTTCGCCGCGAGCGCGCGCAACACCCATCTGCTCCAGGGGCGCGCGCCCGAGAGTCTGCGCGCCCGGTCGGCGGCCGGAGTGGACCTGCGGGCCCGCAACTGGCGCGGACGCCAGCTGGGTTTCCTGCTGCGGCAGGCCGAGAGCCCATGGGCCCGTGCCGGAGCCGTGGCCGCCTTCCTCCGGCCCGCCGAGGTCGCCGACGTCGTCAGGAACCCGTACGAACGCGCGCGGCTCGACCGGTTCCGGCCCGCGCCCCCTGGCCGTGGTGGTCCCAAATCACCTTCTGCGGACCTCGCCGAGCGGATCACGACGGCCCAGGACGCGGACGAGATCCGCTGGCTGCGCAGCGCCCTGGCGCACGCGGCGGAGGAGGCCCGCGCCGTCTCACCGGCCCTCCGCCCGGCGCAGCGCCGCCGCCCTGCGGCGCTGCGGACGGCGGCCCGGCCGATCCCGCCGATGGCGCGCACGGTGACCCGGAAGACCGGACCCGTGCCGCGGGAGCACGCGACCGGACAGGACGGCCCGCCGCAGCCGTCCCCCGGTCCGCGGGCCTGGCTGCGGTGGAGAAGTCCACGCCCCACGCGGGCCGGACAGCACCTGGCGCGGGCACTGTCAGGCTCTACAGGGGCCTGAACAGGCCTTCCTGGACGACCGAGACGAGCAGCCGGCCCTGCAGGTCGTAGATGCGCCCGCGGGCCAGCCCGCGGCCGCCGGTGGCGATCGGCGACTCCTGGTCGTACAGGAACCACTCGTCCGCGCGGAACGGCCGGTGGAACCACATGGCGTGGTCCAGCGAGGCCATGTCGAAGTTCCGCGGCCCCCACAGGGGCTCGACCGGGATGCGCACCGCGTCCAGAAGCGTCATGTCGCTCGCGTAGGTCAGCGCGCACGTGTGGATCAGCGGATCGTCGCCGAGCGGGCCGACCGCACGCATCCACACGGCGCTGCGCGGCTCGGCCTCCTGGATCTCCTCGGCGTTCCACCGCAGACGGTCGACGTACCGGATGTCGAACGGCTGGCGGCGCGCCATCCGCTCCAGGCGCTCCGGCAGCTCGCCGAGATGCTTGCGGATCTCCTCGGTGACGGTCGGCAGCGACTCGGGGTCCGGCACCGTCCGGGCCGGCGGCAGCTGATGCTCGAACGGTCCTTGCTCAGGCTTGTGAAAGGAGGCGGTCAGATTGAAGATCGTGCGGCCCTGCTGCACCGCCGTCACCCGGCGCGTGGTGAACGAGCGCCCGTCGCGGACCCGCTCCACCTGGTACACGATCGGCACGCCCGGCCGGCCCGGGCGCAGGAAGTACGCGTGCAGCGAGTGCACCGGGCGCTCGTCGTCGGTGGTGCGGCCGGCGGCGACCAGGGCCTGGCCCGCCACCTGGCCGCCGAAGACCCGCTGCAACGATTCCTGCGGACTGCGGCCGCGGAAGATGTTGACCTCGATCTGCTCCAGGTCGAGCAGGTCGACCAGTCTCTCGGCGGGGTTCGTCATCGGTGGGATTCTCCTGTGCTCACAGCTGGCCTACATCGGTGACGCGGACGACCGCACGGCCTTCGGCGTCCGAGGCCGCGAGGTCGATCTCCGCGCTGATGCCCCAGTCGTGGTCGCCGTTGGGGTCGTCGAAGATCTGGCGGACGCGCCACAGGCCGTTCTCCGGCTCCTCCTTGATGACCAGCAGCTTGGGGCCACGGGCGTCGGGGCCGGTCCCGAGGTCGTCGTACTCGTCCCAGTACTTGTCCATCGCCTCGCCCCAGGCGTCGGCGTCCCAGCCGGACCCGGCGTCCATCTCGCCGAGTTCGTCGATCTGGTCGAGCGCGGCCAGCTCCACCCGACGGAACATGGCGTTGCGGACGAGGACCCGGAAGGCGCGCGCGTTGGTGGTGACCGGCTTGACCTCGTCGGCCTTCTCCTGGGCCTCCTCGGCGGTCATCTCCTCCGGATTGGCGAGCTGCTCCCACTCGTCCAGCAGACTGGAGTCCACCTGGCGCACCGTCTCGCCCAGCCACTCGATCAGGTCCTGCAGGTCCTCGGACTTCAGGTCGTCCGGAATGGTGTGGTCCAGGGCCTTGTAGGCGCTCGCGAGGTAGCGCAGCACGATGCCCTCGGTGCGCGCCAGCTCGTAGAAGGAGACCAGTTCCGTGAAGGACAGCGCCCGCTCGTACATGTCCCGCACGACCGACTTCGGCGACAGCGGATGGTCGCCGACCCACGGGTGGCTCTTGCGGTAGGTGTTGTACGCGTGGAAGAGCAGCTCCTCCAGCGGCTTCGGGTACGTGATTTCCTGGAGGCGCTCCATGCGCTCCTCGTACTCGACGCCGTCCGCCTTCATCGCGGCCACGGCCTCTCCGCGCGCCTTGTTCTGCTGGGCGACGAGGATCTGCCGGGGGTCGTCCAGAGTGGACTCGACGACGGAGACCATGTCGAGGGCGTAGGAGGGCGATTCGGGGTCGAGGAGCTCGAACGCGGCGAGCGCGAACGTGGACAGCGGCTGGTTGAGCGCGAAGTCCTGCTGCAGGTCGACCGTGAGCCGGACGATGCGGCCCTCGGCGTCCGGCTTGTCGAGCTTCTCCACGATCCCGCCGTCCAGCAGCGAGCGGTAGATCGCGATCGCCCGCCGGATGTGCCGAAGCTGCTGCCTGCGGGGCTCGTGGTTGTCCTCCAGAAGGTGGCGCATCGCCTGGAACGCGTTGCCCGGGCGGGCGATCACCGACAGCAGCATCGTGTGGGTAACCCGGAAGCGCGAGGTCAGCGGCTCCGGTTCGGACTCGATCAGCTTCTGGAAGGTGTTCTCCGTCCAGCCGACGAAGCCCTCCGGGGCCTTCTTGCGGACCACCTTGCGCCGCTTCTTCGGGTCGTCACCGGCCTTGGCCAGCGCCTTCTCGTTCTCGATGACGTGCTCGGGTGCCTGGGCCACGACGAGTCCCGCCGTGTCGAACCCGGCCCGGCCGGCCCGCCCCGCGATCTGGTGGAACTCGCGGGCCCGCAGCGTGCGTACACGGCTTCCGTCGTACTTGGTCAGCGCCGTGAACAGTACCGTGCGGATGGGCACGTTGACGCCCACGCCGAGCGTGTCCGTGCCGCAGATGACCTTGAGCAGACCGGCCTGGGCGAGTTTTTCCACCAGGCGCCGGTATTTGGGCAGCATGCCGGCGTGGTGCACGCCGATGCCGTGGCGGACGTAGCGGGAGAGGTTGCGGCCGAACTTGGTGGTGAAGCGGAAGTTGCCGATCAGCTCGGCGATCTGGTCCTTCTCCTCACGCGAGCACATGTTGATGCTCATCAGCGCCTGTGCCCGCTCCACGGCCTGCGCCTGCGTGAAGTGCACGATGTACACCGGCGCCTGCTTGTTCTCCAGCAGATCGGTGAGCGTCTCGGTGAGCGGGGTGTACTTGTACTCGTAGGAGAGGGGAACCGGGCGGGTGGCCGAGCGGACCACCGCCGTGGGGCGGCCGGTGCGGCGGGTGAGGTCCTTCTCGAAGAAGGACACATCACCCAGAGTCGCCGACATCAGGATGAACTGCGCCTGAGGAAGCTCCAGCAGCGGAATCTGCCAGGCCCAGCCGCGGTCGCCCTCGGCGTAGAAGTGGAACTCGTCCATGACGACCTGGCCGACGTCGGCGTGCTTGCCGTCGCGCAGCGCGATGGAAGCGAGGACCTCGGCGGTGCAGCAGATCACGGGGGCGTCGGCGTTCACGGAGGCGTCGCCCGTGAGCATGCCGACGTTCTCGGTGCCGAAGAGCTTGCACAGCTCGAAGAACTTCTCCGACACCAGCGCCTTGATGGGCGCCGTGTAGAAGGTGACCTCGTCCCGGGCCAGCGCCGCGAAGTGCGCGCCCGCGGCGATCATGCTCTTGCCGGAGCCGGTGGGCGTCGAGACGATCACGTTCGCCCCGGAGACCACCTCGATCAGCGCCTCCTCCTGGTGGGAATAGAGGGTGAGGCCGCGCTCCTGCGCCCACGACTCGAAGGCTTCGTACAGGGCATCGGGGTCGGCGGTCGGCGGCAGCTGATCGATGAGGGTCACGCCCTTATCTTGCCTGGCCTCGGGCCCGAGCGGGGAATCGGCTGCGGGTGCGAAGATCACGACAGCTACGCTGTGTCGCCGACGCGGCGTCCGTGCACCAGGTCAACCGGACAGCCGCATACGAGGAATGGGGCGGGAAGCGGCGATGATGGGACCAGCACACTCACTGTCGGGGGCCGCGGCCTGGCTGGGCGTCGGAGCGGCCGCCGCCGCGGCCGGTCACCCGATGCCCTGGCCGGTCCTCCTGTCCGGCGCCCTGATCTGCGCCGGCGCCGCGCTCGCCCCGGACCTCGACCACAAGGCGGCCACCATCTCCCGGTCCTTCGGACCGGTCTCCCGCTGGATCTGCGAGATCGTGGACAAGCTGTCGTACGCCGTCTACAAGGCCACGAGGATGCAGGGGGACCCGCGCCGCTCCGGCGGCCACCGCACGCTGACGCACACCTGGGTGTGGGCGGCACTGATCGGCGCGGGCTGCTCCGCGGCGGCGATCACAGGAGGCCGCTGGGCGGTGCTGACGATCCTTTTCGTGCACATGGTGCTGGCCATCGAGGGCCTGCTGTGGCGGGCGGCACGCGGCTCCAGCAGCGATGTCCTGGTGTGGCTGCTGGCGGCCACCAGCGCCTGGATCATCGCGGGGGTGCTGGACAAGCCGGGCAACGGCTCCGACTGGCTGTTCACCGCGCCCGGGCAGGAGTACCTGTGGCTGGGGCTGCCGATCGTGCTGGGCGCGCTGGTGCACGACATCGGGGACGCGCTGACCGTGTCGGGCTGCCCGATCCTGTGGCCGATACCGGTGGGCCGCAAGCGCTGGTACCCGGTCGGGCCGCCGAAGGCGATGAGGTTCCGGGCCGGCAGCTGGGTCGAGGTCAAGGTGCTGATGCCGGTGTTCATGCTGCTCGGGGGAGTGGGCTGCGCCGCGGCCCTCAACGTGATCTGACGGCTGCCCCGCCGTCAGCCCGCATCGCCCGTGTCGGTCCCGCCGTACCGGCGCTCGAAGCGCGCGACGCGGCCTTCGGCGTCCACCGTGCGGGCCCTGCCCGTGTAGAAGGGGTGGCTCTCCGAGGAGATCTCCACGTCGATCACGGGATAGGTGCGGCCGTCGTCCCACTCGATGGTCTGCTCGCTGCGTGCGGTGGACCGGGTCAGGAACGCGTACCCGGCGGCTCGGTCGCGGAAGACCACGGGGTGGTAGTCGGGGTGCTTGTCCTGCTGCATGGCGCCTCCTGGTGCGGGGCGTTCGGGCCGGGGACGGACGGGTCAGCCGGGCAGGGAGTCCTCGTCGACGATGTGCACCGCGGCCTCCTCGGCGGAGGCCGCGGCCCCGTCGATCCCGACGTCGGTGGCGACGAGGGCGGCCTCGTCGTCCTCGTGCGCTCCCTCGTCCGGGGCCACCAGCCGGCCGGAGCGCAGACGGCCGACCTCGTTGTCGAGCAGTTCACCGTCGGTGCCGTCGCAGTCGCCGATGCCGTCGCCCTCGGGTGCGGCGAGGTCCGGCAGTTCCTCGGCGAGCCGCTGGTCGAGGGTTTCCCCCGCCCGGCGCTCGGCCGCCGTGACACCGGTGTGATCCACCGCCCACGGCCGCTCGGGAGGGGACCAGCCGCGGTCGAGCGGTTCGGCGACGCCGTCGAAGTCCAGTGTGTCCTCGACGTCGAGCACTCCGGTGTCCTCCGGTATCTCCGAAGGATCGGGCTGGTAGACGTCGTCCCCCCAACCGTCGGCGCTGGTCACGGGTACCTCCAGGTGGTGAGGACGGCCGGGCGCCGCTCCAGCGGGCGGCGGGCCGCCGGCACGCACGGGGCGGGGGACACCCGCGGTGGACCGAGTGGCTGCCGGGCGCTCCCCGGGGCGGTGTCGCTCTCCAGCTTCCATCCCGGCTCGGGACCGCGCAACGCCACGGATCCCGGCCAGGACGGATGCCACTGGAGCGGGTGCGGCGGGGGCCGCAGGGCGCCGGTGCCCGGCAGTCCGGCGGTCTCTGCCCCGCACGGCACAGGCGCCGCGGGCAGGACCGTCGCGGTGTGCGCCGGGGAAACGCCCGAGGCCGGCGCCACATGCCTCTCCGCCGCCGGCCCCGCCCGCCCGGTCGGCCCGTCCGGCCCCGCCCGCGCGAGCACCGGCACGCCGGGCGGACACGCTGGCGCCGGCCCCGGTACCGGCGCCCTGGACGGGACCTGGGCCGCAAGCGGCCGGCGCCTCCGTCCGCCCCACCGCGCCGTCACCCCGACCCCGCCCCCGACCCCGACCCCGTCACCCGTGCCACGACCGCCACAGCGCCGCGTACGCCCCGTCGGCCGCGACCAGCTCGTCATGGCTGCCCAGCTCGCTGATCCGGCCGTTCTCCACCACGGCGATCACGTCGGCGTCGTGGGCGGTGTGGAGGCGGTGGGCGATGGCGACGACGGTGCGGCCGTCGAGCACCCGGGCGAGGGAGCGTTCCAGATGGCGGGCCGCGCGCGGGTCGAGCAGCGAGGTCGCCTCGTCCAGCACCAGGGTGTGCGGATCGGCCAGCACCAGCCGGGCCAGCGCGATCTGCTGCGCCTGCGCCGGGGTCAGGGCGAGACCGCCGGAGCCGACCTCGGTGTCCAGGCCGTCGTCGAGCGCGCGTGCCCAGCCGTCCGCGTCGACCGCTCCCAGAGCCGCCCACAGCTCGGCGTCGCCCGCTCCGGGGCGCGCGAGCAGCAGGTTGTCGCGCAGGGAGCCCACGAAGACGTGGTGCTCCTGGTTGACGAGGGCCACGTGCGCGCGGACGCGTTCCGCGGGCATCCGGGACAGCTCCGCCCCGCCCAGGGTGACCCGGCCGTCCCGGGGTGCGTAGATCCCGGCCAGCAGGCGGCCCAGGGTGGACTTTCCCGCGCCGGACGGGCCGACCAGGGCCAGCCGGGTGCCCGGGGCGACCTCCAGACAGACCCCGTGCAGGACGTCGACGCCCTCCCGGTAACCGAAGCGGACCCGGTCGGCGTGCACGTCCCGCCCCGCCGGGGCCAGGGCGGCGTCCCCGGCGTCGGGCTCGATGTCCCGCACGCCGACCAGGCGGGCCAGCGACACCTGGGCGATCTGCACCTCGTCGTACCAGCGCAGGATCAGGTTCACCGGGTCGACGAGCATCTGCGCGATGAGCGCGCCCGTGATCAGGCGGCCCACACCGAGCCAGCCGTGCAGGACGAGCACACCGCCGACCATCAGGACCGACCCGAGCACGATGACGTGGACGGCGCTGAGGACGGGGAAGAGCACCGAACGCAGCCACAACGTGTACCGCTCCCACGCGGTCCACTCCTCGATCCGCCGCTCCGACAGGGCGACGCGACGGGCGCCGAGACGGTGCGCCTCGATGGTGCGGCCCGCGTCCACGGTCTCGGCGAGCGCGGCGGCGACGGCGGCGTACCCGGCGGCCTCCGAGCGGTAGGCGGAGGGCGCCCGCTTGAAGTACCACCGGCAGCCGGCCACCAGCACCGGTACGGCGAGCAGCACGGCGGCGGCCAGCGGCGGCGCGGTCACGACGAGCCCGCCGAGCAGCAGCAGGGCCCACACGGCACCGATGGCCAGCTGCGGCACGGCCTCGCGCATGGCGTTGGCCAGCCGGTCGATGTCGGTGGTGATACGGGAGAGCAGGTCCCCGGTGCCCGCCCGCTCCAGCACCCCCGGCGGCAGCCCGACGGAGCGGACGAGGAAGTCCTCGCGCAGGTCGGCCAGCATCCGCTCGCCGAGCATCGCCCCCCGCAGGCGTACCTGCCGGACGAAGACGGCCTGCACGGCCAGGGCGAACACGAACGCTCCGGCGGTCGCCCCCAGACGCAGTTCCCTGCTCCCGTCCGTGACCCGCTCGACGAGGCCGCCGAGCAGGTACGGGCCCGCCATGGAGGCGATCACGGCCACCGTGTTGACCGCGATGAGGAGCAGGAAGGCCCTGCGGTGACGGCGAAGCAGTTCGACGACGTAGGCGCGTACGGTCGAGGCGGCGCCGACGGGCAGGGTGCTGGCGGTGGTCGGGGCGGCCGGATCGTACGCCGGCGGCGCGACGCCGATCATGCGCGTTCCTCCATCTCTTCCCTCTCCAGGAGCACGTCTTCGCCGGCCGGCGCCGGTTCCGAGTCGGTCTCCCGGGTCACCACGGCCCGGTACCGCGGCTCGCCGCCGACCAGTTCGCGGTGCGTGCCGACCGCCACGACCTCGCCCTCGTGGACCAGGGCGACCCGGTCCGCGCGGTCGAGCAGCAGCGGCGAGGAGGTGAACACCACCGTCGTCCGCCCCGACCGCAGCCGGCGCAGCCCGTCCGCGATCCGGGCCTCGGTGTGCGCGTCGACCGCGGAGGTCGGTTCGTCCAGCACCAGTACCTCCGGATCGGTGATCAGCGACCGGGCGAGGGCGAGCCGCTGGCGCTGGCCGCCGGACAGGGAACGCCCACGCTCGGTGATGCGGGCGTTCAGCGGATCGGCGAGGTCCGGCGAGCCCTGTGCGAGGGCGTCCAGCACGTCGTCGCACTGCGCCGCCGCGAGCGCGTCCGCGGCGCTCACGGCGCCGGAGGCGGGCACGTCCAGCAGTTCGCCCAGCGTGCCGGACAGCAGCACCGGGTCCTTGTCCTGGACGAGGACGGCGGTCCGGGCGGTGTCGAGGGGCAGTTCGTCCAGGGGCACCCCGCCGAGCAGCACCGACCGGCCGGGTTCCGCGGGATGGCCGCCCAGCCGCTCGGCGAGTCTGCCCGCCGCGTCGGGGTCACCGCACACCACGCCGGTGAACCGGCCGGCGGGAGCGAGCAGACACGTCACCGGGTCGTACAGATCGCCGCCCGGTACGTCGGCCGCGTGGAAGACGGCGTCGGTGGCGGACCGCTCCAGCGACAGGACCCGGGCGGCCCGCCTGGCCGAGGGACGGGAGAACGAATAGGCCATGGCGATCTCCTCGAAGTGCCGCAGCGGATAGGACAGGACCATGACCGCGCTGTAGACGGTGACGAGCTCGCCCACCGTGATCCGGCCCTCGCGGGCCAGGCGGACGCCGTACCAGACGACGGCGATCAGCAGCAGTCCCGGCAGCAGCACCTGCACGGCGGCGATCAGCGACCACATCCGGGCACTGCGCACGGCGGCGTGCCGCAACTCCTGCGAGGCCCGGCGGTAGCGGTCCAGGAACAGTTCCTCGCCGCCGATGCCCCGCAGTACGCGCAGTCCGGCCACGGTGTCCGAGGCGAGTTCGGTGGCCCGGCCGGCCTTCTCCCGCTGCGCATCGGCGCGGCGGGTGGCCCGGGGCAGCAGCGGCAGCACCGCGAGCGCCACCACGGGCAGACCGACGGCGACCACGACGCCGAGCGCGGGCTGGTAGACGAGCAGGCCGATGCAGACCACCAGGACGGTGAGGGCCGCGGCGGTGAACCGGGAGACGGCCTCGACGAACCAGCCGATCTTCTCCACGTCTCCGGTGGAGACGGCCACGACCTCGCCGGCCGCGACCCGCCGGGTCAGGGCGGAACCCAGCCGGGCCGCCTTGCGCGCAAGCAACTGCTGGACGCGGGCGGCGGCAGTGATCCAGTTGGTGACGGCGGCCCGGTGCAGGAAGGTGTCGCCGACGGCGATGCCCGTGCCGCACAGCAGCAACAGACCTCCCGTCAGGGCGAGTCTGGCGCCGGAGCGGTCGCTGATCGCCTGCACGGCGCCCCCGACGCAGAAGGGCAGGGCGGACACGGCGACGAAGTGCAGCAGGCCCCAGGCGAGGGACTTCAGCTGTCCGTCCAGCTGGTTGCGCCACAGCCACCAGAGGAAGCGAGGACCCGAACGCGCGTCGGGGACGCCCGGATCGGCGTACGGAAGGTCTGTGATCTGCATGACGTCCCAGTGGCTCGAGTCAGGGGAGGAGCGGAGGAGCGGTGACAAGCCGTGAAAGGGTCGCGTCGCGCGGTGGTGGATTTCAAACGGTTTTCCCGGCGACCCCGGCGACCGCAGCGTTTCCGGCCGGCCGGCGAACAGCCCTGCGGAATGAAGCCGTTCAGGGGGTCGGCCGCCGGCACCGCCGATCTGCGACCATGGTCGGGTGCAGATCGACAGGATGCGGCGCGCGGCGGTCGCGGTGGTGGCGTTCGGAACCCTCCTGGGGACGCTGTCCGCCTGCGGAGGCGCCGGCCCCGCCCGTACGCGAGAACACCAGGGCGCTCACGGCGAGCCGGGGCGGACGCACGCCCCGTCGTCCGTCCCCACGGCGCGTTTCACCCGCATCCCGGGCGTCGGCGACCGCCTGTACCGGCGGATACCCGCCGACTCCCGCCAGATCGTGGCCGTGTACGGCAAGGGCGAGGACTCGGCCGACGCCGAGGTCGTGCTGTACACCCGCCGGGGAGCCACGTGGCGTCAGGTGGACAGCTGGCCGGCCCACAACGGGCGCAGAGGCTGGACCGAGCACCACCATGAGGGCGACAAGCGCAGCCCGGTCGGCGTGTTCACCCTCACCGACGCGGGCGGTGTGCTGGCCGACCCGGCCACCCGGCTCTCCTACGACCGGGACACGGTCGCGTACGCGGCGCCCGCCGCGTGGCCGAAGGCGTACCAGCACGACTTCGACTACGTCATCGCCATCGACTACAACCGCCGCAGGGGCACCCCGCCGCGCGACGCCACACGCCCCCTGGGCCAGGAGAAGGGCGGCGGCATCTGGCTGCACATGGACCACGGCAGCGGCACCTCGGCCTGCGTCAGCGTCTCCCGGTCGGCCATGAAGACCCTGCTGCGCACACTCGACCCCGCCCGCCACCCCGTCGTGGTGATGGGGGACCGGGCGCACCTGCTGCGCTAGGCGGCGGCATCGTGCCCCCGCCCCCGGCCGTGCCGGTCCGGCCGGCCGGGCGGGGCCTCACCACGGCCCCGGCTTCGCGCCTCACCGCGTCGCCGGGCGGTGTTCCTTGTCCCCCGGCGGTCCCGCCGCGCCGGTCGAGCCCACCACGTCCACGTCGCTCGCCCGGACGTACGCGAGCCGGTGGCCGAACTGGATCTCGTAGTACCTCTCGCGGCCCCACACCACCGGGTCGGGCGCGTCGGTGATGGACGATCGGGCGGTGTAGGAACTGCCGACGCCGGACTGGGTCACGTACCGCTGGCCCGCCGGGAAGCTGTAGGGGAGCGGTGATTCGGGCTGTTCCGGCACTCCCTCCGGGTAGGCCTCCGCCTCGGGGAGGGCGCGCCCGTACACCGGGATCTCGTCCAGGCCCGGCTTCGGCGTGACCATACGCCCCTTCGCGCCGACGGCCGTCGGGTGTTTCTGCGGGTTCTTGAACCATGCCTTGCGGCCCAGGTACCAGATCGCCGTCCAGTCGCCGCGGCGCTCCGCGACGGCGAACGTCTGGCCGGTGGACACGCGCGACCCCAGGTCGTTGACGTCCACCGTGGAGTCCTCGCCGTCCGGTTTCCGGCCCGGGTCCTGGATCAGCGGGGCGTCCTCGTCCGGTTCGGTGTACAGCCGGACGGCGCTGGAGCCGTGCGGGGGACAGGGCGTCCCGCTCTCGCCGCACCCGGTGAACACCGGCTTGTTGGCGGCGAAGTCCGGCAGGATCGTCACCATGTCGCTGTCCGGTCCCGCCGTGGCCCGCAGCGGCGCGCCGAGGAGGTCGAAGTAGTGCCGCCAGTCCCAGAACGGGCCGGGGTCGTCGTGCATGTCGGGGATGGTGTCGGCGGTCGGGGGCGGCACGTTGTCGTGGCCGAAGATGTGCTGCCGGTCGACGGGGATGCCGTACTTCCGCGCCAGGTAGCGCACCAGGCGGGCGGAGGCCCGGTACATCCGCTCCGTGTACCAGGTTCCGGGCCGGGTGAGGAACCCCTCGTGCTCGATGCCGATCGAACGGGCGTTGACGAACTTGCTGCCGGAGTGCCAGGCCTCGTCCTTGGTCCTGACGTGCTGGGTGACGTGGCCGTCGCGGGAGCGGATCGAGTAGTGCCAGGACGACTCGGTCGGGTCCTGCACCGTCTGGAACATGCTCGGCAGTTCTGCCTCGGTGTCGTGGATGACGATGTACTCGATCGCCTGGTCTCTCGGCCGGTCGGCCAGGTCGTGGTTGCCGTACGCGCTGTCGTCGATCTCCTCGTACGGCGCGCCGAGCCAGTCGCAGGACAGGTCGGCGGGGCATTCGACGTTTCCCGGCCGCGGTGGGCCCTGCGGGCGGGCGGTGCGGTGGTGCGGCTGCAGGCCGGGGGTGGCGGGGAGGGTGACCTCCTGCCCTTCGGCGGTGGTGCGGTGCGCTCCCCGGCGGATCAGGGCGAAGACGTCGTCGGCGTAGGTCACGGCCGAGGTGATGTCACGTGTGCCGGGGAAGTGCGCCACCGCCTCCCACCAGTCGGCCGGGTCGGCGCTGAGCGGCTTGCCGAGCTGGCGCTGCGTGTCCGCGAGGAGCGCCGCGCCGCCGCGCACGTTCGCGGCGGCATCCGTCCGCAGGCGTCCGGCCGGGGCGCGGATGAGCCGTGCCGCGTGGCGCAGGTCCGCGGGCTGCACGGCGTGGCCGTCCGAGGGGTCCGGGGGGCGGGCGCCGGGCGGCCCCGCCTCCCCCGTGCGCGGCCCGGTGCGGCCGCCGCCCGGGAGCTGCGGGTCGGCCTTCGACGCGGGCGGACGGTCGGTGTCCACCAGGTGCATCGGCCCGAAGCCGCCCGCGACGCTGGGCGCCCCCGGGTGGGAGTCCCAGCGCGACTGCATGTAGGACACGCCCATGAGCACACTGCGCGGCACGTGGAACTCGCGCGCGGCCTGCGCGAAGGCGTCCTGAAGACGCCGGTCCCGCGGCTCGTCGGCGCCGGACGTCGGAAGGATCAGCAAGGGCGGCAGCAGAGCCGCCCCCGCGATCACACAGGCGGTGCGGCGGCACCTCCGGACGGCGCCGGGGACACGAGCAGCGACAGTTCTTCTCATAGCAGAGGCTCTCCCAACCACGCTGGTTCGCAACCGGGACAAAGGAGTCGCCCGTCACGCCACCCCTCGTACGTTTCCGTGCCCGGCGCGCCGTGTCGTGGCGAGCGTCACCGGGGTGGACCAGCGGCCCCCGTCAGGCCACCCGGTCGGCGGCAGTGACTGTGCTGCCCGGGCTCCGAACCGGCGGACGCCGACTCAGTCCTCGACCGGGTCCACCTGCCAGTCGGGGTGGCCCGGCATGGGCGGGGTGCGCGAGCCGTACAGCCACGGCGTCAGGAACGGACGCAGGTCCTCGCCCGCGATCCGGGAGGCGAGCGCGACGAAGTCCCCGGTCCCGGCGGCACGGCCCCGGTACGCGGTGACCCAGGCCCGCTCGATCCTGTCGAAGGCCCGGCTGCCGACCTGCTCCCGCAACGCGTACAGCACCAGCGCCGAGCCGTCGTACCGCATCGCCCTGAACAGCGTCGCCTCGGTGGGCTCGGCGGGCGCCCCGTCGTCGTGCCGCCACCGGTCGTGCTGCTCGTACGCCGCCCGCATCGCGGACTCCAGGCTCACGCCGCCGTGCTCCTCGGAGTACAGGCGTTCGTAGAAACGGGCGTGGCCCTCGCTCAGCCAGAGGTCGGACCAGCGCCGGAGGGCGATGCTGTCGCCCGTCCAGTGGTGCGTCAGCTCGTGGACGAGATTGCGTTCGGCGTCGACCCGGTCGCCCAGCAGATCGTCCTTCGGCACGACGGACAGCGACTGCGTCTCCAGCGCCACCGGCTGGTCGGTGTCCCCGACCAGCACGCCGTAGCGGCGGAACGGGTACGGGCCGAGCCGCCGCTCCAGCCAGGCCAGGTGCTCGCGGGTGAGAGAGCGATACTCCTCCGTGTCGCTGACCAGACCGTCCGGGACCACGTCCCGCACGGGCAGCCCCCGCGGCCCGCTGCTGTCGACGAAGGTGAACTTCCCGATCGCCATCTGCACCAGCTGCGCCGCGATCGGCTCCTCGGAGTCGTACGTCCACCGCACCCGGCCGTCGGGCCGCCGGTGCGTGCCGACGAGCCGGCCGTTGGCCACCGCGCTGAGCCCCGCCGGGGTGGTGATCCGGAAGGTGACCGGCGCCCGCAGGCTCGGGTGGTCGTTCGCCGGGAAGACCAGTCTGGCGCCGTCGGGCTGCGCGCAGATGACGGTCCCGTCGGGCGTGGGCGTCCAGCCGTAGTCCTGGATCGCGTCGTCGCGGTGGCGCCTCAGCGTCGGGTCGGCGGTGTAGTCGACCCGGACGGTGAAGGCGCTGCCGCGGGGGATCGGCCGCGCGGGAGTGATGACGAGTTCGTCGCCGGCGCGCTCGGCGGCGGCCCGTGCGCCGTCGACGGTGACGCGGTGCAGCGTGTTGCCCGCGAAGTCGAGGTCGAAGCGGGACAGGGCCTGCGTGGCGGTGGCCTCGACGGTGGCGCCGGCCGCGAAGGGCGTCCGCGGTGCCCGCCAGTCGAAGTCCAGGGTGTAGCGGCGGACGGTGTAGCCGCCGTTGCCGGCGAGCGGCATGAGCGGATCGCCGATGCCCGGCGCGCCGGGGGAGGGGACCGGGCCGGCCGAGGCCCCGGCGGCGGGTGTGCCGCGGCCCGCGGGCGGGGTTCCCTCCGCGCGGTGGACGTCACCCGTGAGCGCGGCGGCTCCGGTCAGGACGACCGCACAGGTCAGGGCCGGGGCGAGCGCCGCGCGGCATGTGCGGCGGACACGACGCCGATGCCCCGGCCCCGGGCGCGTGGAGCGCGGGCGCCACGCCCTCACCGGAGGGACCCGCGGGGGGCGCGGGACCGGGGGGCCCGGTCCGCGGGGGCGCTTCCCGCCGGTGGGACGGCGGTCGTGATCTCCATGAGCGCACTATGACAGGAGGACGAGGTGATATCCCCATATATTGCACCCTGGGGGGTATCGGAGCGGTCCGGTGGCCGTGCCGGCCCTCGGCGACCGGTCCTCGACGATGGTGCACGGGGTGCTGACCCGGGATCGCGACCGCTGCCGGACGGCGGTGCGGCGAGGCCGCGCACGGCCGGGCGCGCTTGCAGGGGCGGGGCAGATCCCCCCGGCCGGCCGTGAGTCGGCCGGTCCCGGCGCGCGGCGGCACGGCCGCGGGGCGTCAGCAGTCCCCGGCCGCGTCCCGGTCGACGAGGGCGTCCAGCAGGACCCCCAGCACCTGGCGCTCCTTCTCCGTCAGCGGAGCCAGCATCTCCTCGGCGGCCGAGCGGCGCGCGGCGCGCAGTTCGCGCAGGGTCGCGCGTCCCTCGTCCGTCAGCTCGATCCGGGTCACGCGCCGGTTCGCCGGATCCGGCGCGCGCCGCACCTTCCCGCCCGCCTCCAGAGCGTCGACCAGCGTGGTCACCGCGCGCGGCACCACCTCCAGGCGCGCGGCGAGATCGGCCATGCGCGGCGGCGAGGCGTAATGGGCGAGGGTGCGCAGCAGCCGGGACTGGGCCGGGGTGACACCCAGGTCGCGCTGCTCCAGGTGGCGTTTCTGGATGCGGTGCACCCGGCGGGTGAGCCGTAGCAACTGCTCGGCGAGCAGGCCGTCGGGATCGGGGGCGGTCATGCGGGAACAATATCAGGATGCAGTTCATTGTGAGTATAGGTAACAATGAGCTACGATCCGTTCCGTCGCCGTCGGCCGATCCCGGACCGGCACCCGTCCACCCCCGCAGGAGCCCATGCACCCCGACCGTGAACCCCCCTGGACCCCGCCCGCCGACGCCCGGGAGCAGCCCCGGCAGGTGCGGCGCATCCTCAGACTCTTCCGGCCCTACCGCGGGCGGCTCGCCGTCGTCGGGCTCGCCGTCGGCGCCTCGTCGCTGGTCTCGGTGGCCACGCCGTTCCTGCTGAGGGAGACGCTCGACGTCGCGATCCCCGAGGGCCGCACCGGCCTGCTCGGCCTCCTCGCGCTCGGCATGGTCCTCAGCGCCGTCCTGTCCAGCGTCTTCGGCGTGCTGCAGACCCTCATCTCGACCACCGTCGGCCAGCGGGTGATGCACGACCTGCGCACCGCGGTCTACGGCCGTCTGCAGCGCATGTCGCTCGCCTTCTTCACCCGCACCCGCACCGGCGAGGTGCAGTCCCGCATCGCCAACGACATCGGCGGCATGCAGGCCACCGTCACGTCCACCGCCACCTCCCTGGTGTCCAACGCCACCAGCGTGGTCGCCACCGTCGTCGCGATGCTCGCGCTGGACTGGCGGCTGACGATCGTCTCCCTGCTCCTGCTGCCGGTGTTCGTGTGGATCAGCCGCCGGGTCGGCAACGAACGCAAGAAGATCACCACGCAACGGCAGAAGCAGATGGCCGCGATGGCGGCCACGGTCACCGAGTCGCTCTCGGTGAGCGGCATCCTGCTCGGCCGCACCATGGGCCGCTCCGACTCGCTGACCGCGTCCTTCGCCGAGGAGTCCGAGCGGCTGGTCGACCTGGAGGTGAGGTCGAACATGGCCGGGCGGTGGCGCATGGCCGTCATCACCATCGTGATGGCCGCGATGCCCGCCGTCATCTACTGGACCGCGGGCCTCGCCCTGCGGTTCGGCGGCCCCGAGGTCTCCCTCGGCACCATCGTCGCCTTCGTCTCGCTCCAGCAGGGCCTGTTCCGCCCGGCCGTGAGCCTGCTCGCGACCGGCGTCCAGATCCAGACCTCGCTCGCGCTCTTCCAGCGCATCTTCGAGTACCTGGACCTGCCCGTGGACATCACCGAACGCGAGCGGCCCGTCCACCTGGACCGGGTCAAGGGCGAAGTCCGCTTCGAAGGCGTCGCGTTCCGGTACGACGCCGAGGACGACGCGGCCCGCCCCGTCCTCGACGGCATCGACGTCACCGTGCCCGCCGGCGGCAGTCTCGCCGTGGTCGGGCCGACCGGCGCCGGCAAGTCCACGCTCGGCTACCTGGTGCCGCGCCTGTACGACGTCACCGGCGGCCGCGTCACCCTGGACGGCGTCGACGTCCGCGACCTCGACTTCGACACCCTGGCCCGCGCGGTCGGCGTCGTCTCGCAGGAGACGTACCTCTTCCACGCCTCCGTCGCCGACAACCTGCGCTTCGCCAAGCCGGACGCCACCGACGAGGAACTGCACGCGGCGGCCAGAGCGGCCCAGATCCACGACCACATAGCCGCGCTCCCCGACGGCTACGACACGATCGTCGGGGAACGCGGCCACCGCTTCTCGGGCGGCGAGAAGCAGCGTCTGGCGATAGCCCGCACCATCCTGCGCGATCCACCGGTCCTCATCCTCGACGAGGCGACCAGCGCACTCGACAACCGCACCGAGGCCGCGGTCCAGGAGGCCGTCGACGCGTTGTCGGCCGACCGGACGACCATCACCATCGCCCACCGCCTGTCGACGATCCGCAACGCCGATCAGATCGTGGTCCTGGACTCCGGACGGGTCGCCGAACGCGGCACGCACGAGGAACTGATGGCGCTGGACGGCCGGTACGCGGCCCTTGTGCGCCGGGACGCGCAACTGCAGCCGACAAACTGAACATATGCCAGGTTTGTGAGGATATGCGTATTACCGTGCCCGCATGCAGACGAACACTCCGCCACGGAACACGATCCGACTGACACGCCGGGGCAGACTCCTCCTCGTCGTGGCCGGCGCCGTCGTGGCCGCCACCGCCGTGGCGGTGCCGCTGCTGACGCTGGCGACCGACCACCAGGAGGCCCAGGCCGCCACGCTGGTCATCCCGGAGGGCTGGCGCGCGAGCCAGGTCTACGACGCCATCGACAAGGCCCTGGAACTGCCTCCGGGCAGCACCCGCAAGTCCCTCGGCAAGGCGGCGCTCAGACTGCCGAGCGAAGCCCAGGGCAATCCCGAGGGCTATCTGTACCCGGCGACCTATTCCCTCCGGAAAGGAGAGACGCCCGAGTCCCTGCTGCGGACGATGGTCGACACCGCGAACAGGAGGTTCGACGGGGCGCCGGTCGCGGCCGGGGCGCAGCGCGAGGTCATGAACGTCTACCAGGCGGTCACGATCGCCAGCATCGTCCAGGCCGAGGCCGCGACGAAGACGGACATGGGCAAGGTCGCCCGGGTCGTCTTCAACCGGCTGGAGCGCGGCATGCCGCTGCAGATGGACGCCACCATCAACTACGCGCTGAACCGCAGCACCGTCCGCACCAGCCAGGACGACACCCGGATCGAGAGCCCCTACAACTCCTACCGGCGCATGGGCCTGCCGCCGACCCCGATCGGCAATCCCGGCGAGGACGCGCTGCGCGCCGCCTACCACCCGACGCCGGGCGACTGGCTGTACTTCGTGACGGTCGGACCGGGGGACACCCGCTTCACCGCCGACTACGCGGAGCACCTGCGCAACGTGGCCGAGTTCAACGCCCTCCACCGGCGCTCGGGGACGCCGCTGCCGCCCAGCCGCACCCCGCTGCAGTCGCCGACCCCGGCCCACCCGTCGGCCCGGTGAGCCGACGGCACGTCATGCGGCGACCGGCTCCGCGGCCAGCAGCCGCCTGATGTCCCGGACGGCCGCGCGCCCGGCCCGGTTGGCGCCGACGGTGCTGGCCGACGGACCGTAGCCGACCAGGTGGATCCGCGGATCGGCGACCGCGCGGGTGCCCTCGACCCGGATGCCGCCGCCCGGTTCGCGCAGCCGCAGCGGAGCGAGATGGTCGAGCGCTGCCCGGAAGCCGGTCGCCCACAGGATCACGTCCGCGGCCACGTGCCGGCCGTCCCGCCACTCGACGCCGTGCGGGGTGATCCGGTCGAACATCGGCTGCCGGTCCAGGATCCCGTCGGCGAGACCCTGCCGGACGGCGTCGTTCAGGGGCAGCCCGGTGACCGAGACCACACTGCGCGGCGGCAGCCCCCGCCGTACCCGATCCTCCACCAGCGCGACCGCCGCACGGCCCGCCTCCTGGTCGAACGGCCCCTCGCGGAAGACCGGCGGCCGCCGGGTGACCCAGGTGGTCGCGGCGGCGTACGGGGCGAGCTCCAGCAGGTGCTGGGTGCCCGAGGCGCCCCCGCCCACCACCACCGCCCGCAGCCCGGCGAACTCCTCGGGCCCCGCGTACTGCGCGGTGTGCAACTGGCGCCCGCGGAACGTCTCCTGACCCGGGTAGCGGGGCCAGAACGGGCGGTCCCAGGTGCCGGTCGCGTTGATCAGCGCGCGCGCCGTCCAGGTGCCGTCCGAGGTCTCCACCAGCAGCCGCCCGTCCGCCGCGTCCCGTACGGCCCGCACATCGACGGGCCGCCGTACGCGCAGGTCGAAGGCGCGCTCGTACCGGTCGAAGTACTCCCGGACGACGTCCGCCGAGGGCCGCGCCGGGTCGGCGTCCCTCAGCTCCATGCCGGGCAGCGCGTGCATCCCGTGCACCTTGCCGTACGTCAGCGAGGGCCACCGGAACTGCCAGGCTCCGCCCGGGCCGGGGGAGTGGTCCAGCACCACGAAGTCACGGCCGGGGGCGAAGCCGGCGCGCCGCAGGTGGTAGGCGCCGGCCAGACCGGCCTGACCGGCGCCGATGACGACGACCTCGACCTCGCGTGTTGCGTTCACGCCCTACCCAACAGGAAGCCGCCCCCGGATCTTCCCGGCGTCGACGGCGGCAGGACGCGGGCTCGTCGGGAGGCGACGGAGCCCGCCCGCCCCGAGGCGGGACCGGCGCACGGCGGCTCTGCGCAGTTGCACCGGCGCCCTTCAGGCGGCTTCGGCGGCGGGGCCGGCGCCGAGCCGTTCCCGCAGGCGGGAGCGGAGTGCGGCGAAACGGGGGTCGGCGGTGTCGCGCGGCCGGCCGAGGGCCACGGGCTGCTCGTGGACGATCCGGCCGCCGTCCATCACCAGCACGCGGTCGGCGAGCAGCAACGCCGTCTCCACGTCGGCGGTCACCAGCAGCACCGCGCAGCCCCGGCGCCGCCACAGGTCCCCGCCGGCCGGTCGCCGGTCCGTGGCCCGGGTGAGGGCGTCGAGCGCGCCGAACGGCTCGTCCAGCAGCAGCAGGTCGGGCTCGCGCAGCAGTGCGCGGGCGAGGGACACGCCCTGGGCCTCGCCGCCGGACAGGGCGCTCGGCCAGGCGTCGACGCGATGGCCCAGACCGACCTCGTGCAACACCCGCTCGGCGAGCGCGCGTTCGGGCCGGCCCGGCAGGCCGGTGAGGACGTTGCGCCACACCTTCTTCCAGGGCGCGAGCCGGGGCGCCCGGAAGCCGACGGCCCGGCGGCGGGGGACCAGCGCGGTGCCGTGGACGTCCCGGTCGAGGCCCGCGAGGATGCGCAGCAGCGTCGACTTGCCGCTGCCGCTGCGGCCCATCAGGGCCACGAACTCGCCGCAGGCGATGTCGAGTCGGAGATCGTCGATGACGGCGCGGCCGTCGAAGGAGCGGGTCAGCCCCTCGACGTGCACCGCGCGGCCGGTCACGGACCGGTGAGGGTCGGTCGCCATGTCAGCGGGAGCCTTTCGAAGCAGTGGATCACGGTCTCCGGGCCTCACCGCCGCCCTGAGCGGACGCCGCGGGGCAGGAGGAGATCTCGGCACACCGGTGCCGACCTGGCGCGCACCGTCGCATCGGCGATGGCGTGCGGGAGGCGCGGCGGAGCCCGCGAGGAGGAAGGGAGAGGAGGAAGGGAGAAGTCGAGAAGGCGACGGAGTCAGCGGCCGCGGCGACACGCGGCGGAGGCCACCCGCAGCAGGTCGATGTGACCGCGCGTGGTGAGCAGGGCCGAACGCAGCATGGGGCCGAACGTAACCAGGCGGCCGGCGCCCGGTCAACGGCGTCTCACCGCCCGGACCTTCCGCCCCGGTCACTCGTCCGGGGATCCCGGATGCATCCGTCCGGGCCCACCGGACGCCGCGGGTCCGGGCACCCTGGTCGGACCGCCGAGGCGCCGCGGGGTGTGGAAACCGGCGTATGGGTCAGGATGGGGGCATGTCCGATGCCTTCACCACGCGCATGCTGAACGTCTCCACCGGTTCCCGCGAACGCGTCGTCGACCTCACCGCCGACTGCGAGGAATTCCTGCGGGAGGTGGCGGCCGGCCGCGACGGCCTGCTCAACGTCTTCGTCCCCCACGCCACCGCCGGGATCGCGGTCATCGAGACGGGCGCCGGCAGCGACGACGACCTCCTGGCGGCCCTGCACACCCTGCTTCCCGCCGACGACCGCTGGCAGCACCGCCACGGCAGCCCCGGCCACGGCCGCGACCACGTCCTGCCGGCCATCGTCCCGCCCCACGCCACCCTTCCCGTCATCGGCGGCCGGCTGGAGCTGGGCACCTGGCAGTCGGTGTGCCTGGTGGACACCAACAAGGACAATCCCGACCGCCGGGTACGGCTGAGCTTCCTCGGCTGAGCCGGGGGCGCGCCGTAGGCCGGGCGGCGCAGCACGAGGTGCGGGCCCGGGCGGTCCCGGCGGGACCGGACCGGGCGGGCGACGGCACCAGGCCGAGCCGCTGGGCCCGCAGCACGGTGCCGACGCGGTCACGGGTGCCCAGCTTGCGGTGGACGTTCTCGACGTGCTGGTGCACGGTGCGGACCGATCTGCCGAGCCGGCGGCCGACGGCCTCGGCGGTGAGCGCCTCCGTGAGCAGCAGCAGGACGGCGGTCTCCCGCGGGGTCGGCGCACTGTCCGCCGCCCGCTCATCGGGCGCTGCGGCCGGACCGGCCGCACGCCGCCACTCCTCCAGGAGCTGCCGCTGCCGCTCGACGGCGGCCGGCAACGGCTGGATACGTTCCGCCACCACCAGGTGGTCGTCGGTGAAGTCCGTGCCGGCGCGGTGGACGAGGCACCCGGTGACCGGGGCCGTGCTCTCCGGGGGAGCGGTACGCCCAGCACATGGTCGGCGCCCAGGGCCCGCGGCGAGCAGGCGTGCCGTCGGGCCGGCCGGCCAGGTGCGGCCCAGGCGCCCGCTGCGCGGTGACCGGCGTCCGGTCGGCGCGGGACGCGTAGTGCTGGGCGAAGGGCTGGGCGTAGGGATGGCCCGTGCGCAGCAGGCCAGGTCGGCGTCCCGGAGCCGGGACAGCTCCGCGGCGGCAGCGGGCGCCGTGCCGATCGTGCCCGAGCTCTCGTTCCAGTCGTCGAGCTTGCGGATCACCGCCTCGCCGCCGCACAGCCGAGCCACCGAGCCCGCCGGCGTGGGCCACAGTCCGGCCGGTGCAGACTTCGGTCCGGCGACACCGGCCTGCCCGGACGCGCGGCGTCCGACGGGCCGCCGGCACGGGGGAACGGCGGCCCGTCCGGTGTCGTCCCCGCGCTCCCCGCCGGCGATGAACGCGCGCCGGGAGCGGGGGCGACGCAGTCGGCAAAGCCCTCCGGCCGAGCCGGAGGGCGTCGTCGCGTGGGGCCGCTCAGCCGCGCTCTGCGCCGCTTTCCTTCTCCTTCTTCAGCTTCCTGATCCGCTCGGCCTCCTTGCGGACCTCCGCCTGGGTGGCGCGCTCCTTCACCAGCCAGTCGGGCTGCTCCTGCTTGAGCGCCTCGATCTGCTCGGTGGTCAGCGGCTCGGTGACCCCGCCGCGGGCGAGGCCGGCGATGGACACGCCCAGCTTGGCGGCGACCACCGGACGCGGGTGGGGGCCGTTGCGCCGCAGCTCGCGCAGCCACTCCGGCGGGTCGGCCTGAAGCTCGTTCAGCTCGGCGCGCGACACCTCGCCCTCCTGGAACGAGGCGGGGGTGGCGGGGAGGTACACACCCAGCTTCTTCGCCGCGGTCGCGGGCTTCATCGTCTGGGTGCTCTGCTGCGACTTCATGCCGTCAAGGGTATCGGCCGTGCGGGGGAGGGCCGACCACCTGAGGCCGCGGACGGCCGGTGCGCGCGGGCCGTCCGCGGGCGGTGGGGGCGGGCCGCCGCCGGCCGGTAACCTGGCCTGGTGACAGGCTCGGAGGAACCACCGTCGTTCCGGCTCGCGTACGTTCCCGGAGTGACGCCCGCCAAGTGGGTGAAGACCTGGAACGAGCGTCTGCCCGGCGTCCCGCTCACCCTCGTCCAGGTCCCGGCCGCGGAAGCGCCCGGGGTGCTGCGCGCGGGCGAGGCCGACGCGGGTCTCGTCCGGCTGCCCGTGGACCGGTCGTACTTCAGCGCGATCCCGCTGTACACCGAGACCACGGTGGTCGTCGTCCCCAAGGACCACCTGATCACGGCGGTGGACGAGGTGAGCCTCGCCGACCTCGCCGACGAGGTGCTCTTCCACCCCCTCGACGACGTCTTCGACTGGGACGCCCCGCCCGGCGAACCGGCGTTCGAGCGGCCCGCCACGACCCCGGACGCGATCGAGCTGGTGGCGGCGAACGTCGGCCTGCTGGTCGTCCCGCAGTCCCTGGCCCGTCTGTACCACCGCCGGGACCTCACCTATCGCCCGGTGGTGGACGCACCCCGGTCGAGCGTCGCCCTGTCCTGGCCGGAGGAGGCCACGACCGACCTGGTGGAGGACTTCATCGGCATCGTCCGCGGGCGCACGGTCAACAGCACGCGGGGCCGTACACCGGCGAAGGACCAGCAGAAGAAGCCGGCTTCGGCCAGGGCGGCGGGCGCCCGGTCCGGTGGCGGCAAGGCGGCGGGCGCGAAGTCGGGCGGCGCGAAGTCGGGTGGCGCGAAGTCGGGCGGCGTGAAGTCGGGGGGCGCCAGGTCGTCCGGCCGGGCCGCCCACGGCCGCTCGGGCGCGGGCGGCGGCAAGCCGGCCGGACGAGGCAAGCCGCGCCGCAGGTCGTGAGCTGCTCCGCCGGCCGGCGCTGCTGAGCCCGCGGCCGGCCGGGGAGACCGCGTGCCCGGCCCGCCGGCGCCCGCCCGGCGGGCTGCCGGTACCGCCCCCCCGTCTGCTCCTGACCACCGGTCGGCCGGTGGTCCCGTACGGAAGCCGGCCGGCGGTCCCCGGCCGAGCGGCCGCCCGGTGCTGCCGGGCCCCGGACGCGGCCGGTCCTGCCAGGCACCGGGAAGAGGGGCGTCCGTGCGCGGCGGGAGAGCGCTGCAGGGCGGTCAGCGGCCGGGGCGGACCCTGTCGGGACCGCCCTCGCCCGAACCCGGCCGGAGCGTCTGCCCGGCCTTCTCCGGTTCGGGACGCACCTGGCGTTCGCGCAGGTCGGCGACCGCCAGGACGAGCGCGATCAGGATGATGCCCACGGCGGTGAGCAGACCGAGCTGCAGTGCCGTGGCGCTGCGGCCGTGGTTGGCGAGGTGGGCGAAGTACACCGCGCCCACCACGGCGATCCCGGCCGCCGAGCCGACGCGCTGGCCCGTCTGCAGCACGCCGCCGGCCGCGCCCGCCAGGTGCACGGGGACGCGGGTGAGGGTGAGGGTGGTGTTCGGGGAGACCGTCAGGCCGGACCCGATGCCCCCGACGAGCAGCGGCAGCGCCGCCGCCCAGCCCACACCGCGCCCGGGCACCAGTTGCACCGCCGCGACCACCCCGAGCAGCCCCAGCGCCACCCCGCTCAGACCGATGACGACCAGCTTGCGGCCGAACCGCACCACCAGCCGGCCCCCGGCGGCGGCCCCGACCGCCGAAGCCGCCGCGAAGGGCAGGACGGTGAGACCTGCCGCGAGCGCGCTGTAGCCCACGCTGTTCTGCAGATACAGGCTCAGGACGAAGAAGACCGTGGTGAAGCCCGCGAAGTAGCTCAGGCTGATCAACGCGCCGAGCGTGAAGGAGCGCAGCGAGAACAGCGCCAGATCGACCAGCGGAGCGCGCCCCAGCCGACCCTGCCGCCTCTCCCACGCCCAGAACGCGCCCAGCAGCACCGCGGCCACCGGCATCAGCGCCCACTTCTCCCGGCCGGGCCACTGCTGCTCCTGCACCAGGGGCAGCATGAGGGCGAGCACGCCCGAGCCGAGGAGCAGCACCCCGCCCAGGTCGACGTCCTCGCGCTTCCCCGGCGCCGCCGGGACGCGCGGCAGCAGCCGGAGCCCCGCCGCGAACGCGGCGACTCCGATCGGCAGATTGACGAAGAACACCCAGCGCCAGCCGCCGTCGACGCCGACGGCGTCGATCAGCAGGCCGCCGGCCAGGGGACCCATCGCCGTCGACACCCCGATGACGCTGCCGAGCAGGCCGAAGGCCTTGGCCCGTTCGGCCCCCTGGAACATCTGCTGGATGAGTCCCGAGGTCTGCGGGGCCACCAGGCCCGCGGCCGTGCCCTGGAGGAGCCGGAACACCACCAGCCAGGAGTCGCCGGGCGCGAGCCCGCACGCCGCGGAGGCCACGGTGAACAGGGCGAGCCCGAACAGGAACGCCTGGCGCCGGCCGCGCATGTCGCCCAGCCGGCCGGCGGGGACCAGAGCGAGCCCGAAGGTCAGGGCGTACCCGGAGACCACCCAGGACTGGGTCGCCTCCGACGCGCCCAGCCCGTGTTCCATCGAGGGCAGCGCCACGTTGACGATCGAGGTGTCGAGGAGCGAGATGAAGCCCGCCGCGAGACAGACCCCGAGCGCCTTCCACCGCCGGTCGTCGGGGGCGGCGGTCCGGGCCTGAACTGTGCTCATGGGGTCACGCTAGGCAGCCGCGGCCCGCCGCGCACGGTGAAGCACCGCGGGACCGCCCCGGCACGGCACCCTCACGACCCGCCGGCAACAGGGCGTGCGACCAGCGCTTTCCTTGCCCGGAGCGGGGCTGCGCCCGCATGCGTCCTCCCCCGTCCAGGAGTGTGTTCCCGTTGGGCCGGGCGGGGACGGCGGCCGGAGCGGTGGGACGCCGTGCGTCAGGCGCCGCCCGTGCGGCCGACCGACTCCACCAGGGGCAGCAGCCGGTAGGGCACGCGTTCGCGCAGCGCCACCTCCGTGCGGGTGCGTACCACGCCGGGGAGGCTGATCAGCTTCTGGATCACGTCCTCCAGATGGGCGTTGTCGCGGCCGACCACCCGGGCCAGCAGATCCCCGCCCCCGGTGATCGAGAACGCCTCCACGATCTCCGGTACGGCGGCCAGCGCGTCGCCGACGTCGTCCAGGTGGCCCTGGGTGACCTCGATGTGCACGAACGCGAGGACCGGATGCCCGAGGGCGGCGGGGGAGAGGGAGGGGCCCGTGCCGGTGATCACTCCGTCCCGCTCCATCCGGGCCAGGCGCGCCTGGAGCGTGCCGCGGGCCACGCCGAGGATGCGGGCGTACTCGCGCACGCTGGTGCGCGGCTGCTCCAGAAGCAGCCGCAGGATGCGGGTGTCGAGTTCGTCCACGGCCATGACGGACGACTGTACCAATGGCCCAGGTCACAGCGGACCGTGCCTGCGGTCCCACCTGGTCCGTTGGCATTCCGGCGGACCCTCGTCCGCAGCCCGCACTGGGCCAATGGAACAGCGAAGCGGGGCAGACTTGAGCCAGTGACGTCCGTGATGCTCTCATGTACCTGTCGATGGCGCTGCGGATCCCGCGGCGCCTTTTCTGTGTGGTGATCCCGTGACCCAGGGGAGGGCAGCGTGCTGAAGAGGATGTTCGTGGCTCCGGACCCGGGCCGGGCGCGGTTGCGCTTCGCCGCCCGGGCGGTCCTCGGCATCGCACTGGCGGTCGTGGTCTGCGGACTCGCCGGACACTCACTCGCCGGTGCGGTCACCGGCGGCCTCGCCGCGCTGCTCGCCCTGTTCACCGTCACCGACCCGACCGTGCGCGGACAGGCGGTCACCACCGCCCTGCTGCCCGCCGTGGGCCTGCCGGTGCTCGCCGCCGCGGCCGTGCTGCACGACCACCCCGTCGCCCGCGACCTCACCTTCCTGGCCGTCGTCGGCGCCGGGGTGTACGCGCGCCGCTGGGGTCCGCGCGGGCACAGCCTCGGCGTGTTCGCCTTCATGACGTTCTTCGTGGCCCAGTTCCTGCGCGCCACGCCCGCCCAGCTGCCCGAGCTGTACACCGCCGTCCTGCTGTCCGTGCTCAGCGCGGCAGTGGTGCGGTTCGGCGTGTGGTGCTACGAGCGCCGGCTGCCCCCGGCGGCCGTGCCCGCCCCGCCCGGCGGAAGGGGACTGGCCCGGGTGACCACACGGCAGGCGGTCCAGGCCACCGCGGGCGCCGCGTTCGCGCTCGTCGTGGGACAGCTGGTGTCGGGACAGCGCTGGTACTGGGCCGTCGGCGCCACCTGGTGGATCTTCGTCAACACCACCTCGCGCGGGGAGACATTGGTGCGCGGCTTCCGTCGCGTCCTCGGCACGGTGATCGGCATCGGTCTGGGCCTCCTCACCGCCGTGCCCGTCCACGGTGCGCCCGTCCCGACGGCCGCCCTGGTCGCGGTGTGCGTCTTCGGCATCTTCTACACGGCCGCCGTCTCCTACACCTGGATGATGCTCTGGGTGACCCTGCTCGCCGAACTCCTCTACGGCCTGCTCGGCGTCCTCAGCCCGGAGCTCCTCGCCCTGCGCCTCGCCGAGACCGGCGTCGGCGCGCTCGGCGCCGCGCTCGCCGTCCTGTTCGTGCTGCCGGTCACCACGCACGCCATTACCGACGCCTGGATCCAGCGGGCACTGCGCTGCGTCCACGCCTGCACCGCCGAGGCCGCGGCCCGCCTCGCCGGCTCCGCCACGGCGGACCCCGCGCCGCGCGTGGCCGAGCTGGAGCAGCTGCTCGGCCGGGTCCGGCTCTCGGTGGCGCCGCTGGTGCATCCGCTGAACCCGATGCCGGCCCGCAAGGCGCGCGCCCGCCGGGTCCTCACCCTGCTCGACGACTGCGCCCGCGAGGTCCGCGGCCTGGTCACGGTGGCAGCGGACCCCGAGGCCTCGCACGACGCCCGGCTCGCCGCAGCCTGCTGGCGTGTGGAGGCGGCCGTCGAGGCCCTGACCGCGGGCCGCGGCGAGCCGCCGCACCGCCCCGAGGAGGCGCCCGCCGAGCCGGCGCTGGCCCACCTGCACGGCCTTGAGCGTGCCCTCGCCGAGCTCGCGGAACCGCTGCGGGCCCCAAGCGGCTCCGGGGTGGCCGGCGCCTGAGCGGCCGGGCCCGGGGGCCTCGACGGCTCCGCGAAGACCCGCACCCCGCTCAACGCTGCTGGTCTAGACCGGCTGCGGTCGGCTGCTACCGTCGGTGCCGGACCGGCTCGGCCGGTCCGGCCGGCTCGACCGAGAGGGGACAGCGGTGGCACAGCACGGCAGGGCGGGCGGACGCCGGGCGTACATCGGCTCGTTCACGGCGGCCGGCGGTCCCGGACTGGTGACCGCGGAGGTCGCCCCGGGAAGCGGAGCCCTCACGGTGCTGTCCGCCGTGCGGGACGTGCCCGACCTCTCCTGCCTGGCGCTCTCGTCGGACGGCCGCACGCTCTACGCGGTCAGCGAGACCGCCGAGGGGGCCGTCGCCGCCTACCGCGTCACCGGCGACCGGCCGGAACTCACCGGCGCCCCCGTGCGGGTGGGCGGCAGCGGCCCCACCCACCTCGGGCTGTACGCCGGGCACGTGCTGACCGCCAACTACGGCTGCGGCAGCGTCACCGCGGTACCCCTGCGTCCGGACGGCACCCTCGGCGCCGCACCTTCCGGCCGGCTGCAGCACACCGGCTCCGGGCCGCACGACCGGCGCCAGCGCGGCCCGCACGCCCACCAGGTGCTCTCCGACCCGAGCGGCCGGTGGGCGGTCAGCGTCGATCTCGGGACCGACTCGGTGCGGGTGTGCACCCTCGTGGACGGAACCCCCGCCGTGCACCGGGAGATCGCCCTGCGACCCGGCTCCGGGCCGCGCCACCTGGCCTTCCATCCCGACGGCGCGCACGCCTACGTCGTCAACGAGCTGACCCCCACCGTGACGGTGTGCCGCTGGGACGCGGGGAACGGCTCCCTGAAGCCGCTGACCGAGGTTCCCGTGCTGCCGGGCGCCCCCGCCGGCGACGCCTACCCCTCGGGCGTCGTCGTCTCGCCCGACGGCCGCTTCGTGTGGACCGCCACCCGCGGCGAGGACGTCCTGTCCGTGCTCGCCGTCGGGGCGGACGGGCTCCGGCTCGTCGCCACGGTGCCCTGCGGCGGGCACTGGCCCCGCGCGCTGGCCCTGCACGAGGGTTTCCTGTACGCGGCCAACGAGCGCTCCGGCGACGTGACCTGGTTCGCCGTGGACGAGGCGACCGGCGTGCCCCGCTACGACGGCTCGGTGCGGGTCACCGCCGCCTCCTGCGTCGTCTTCCGCTGATCCGCCCGGGTCTCGTGCGTCCTGTCCGGCCGATCCGGCCGGGTCGCGTGGGTCGTCTTGGACCGGTCCCGCCGGGTGCGGGGACGCGGCGGGCGGCGCCCGACGGGGTCCCGCGACTGCGCTGCGCGCGCCGGCCGGGGGAACACCGAAGGGCAGGCGAGGCGGTGGGGCGAGCCCGCCGGATGCCGGAACGGCCGATCCGGGGGGGCGCGGAGGCGTGGAGCCCACCGGCTCACCCACCGGCTCAGGGACGGCGTCGAGCGCCGGCCGGCTCCGCGGACGGCGAAGGGCCCGCTGCGGGAGCGGGCCCTGTGTCGTGCGGGTGCCGGCGCGGTGCGGACGCCGTGACCGGTGCCGTGCGGACACCGTGCCGTGCGGACGCCGTGACCGGAGCCGATGCGGACGCCGTGCCGGGCCGGGTCAGCGGGCCGGGGCGTTCTGCGGCTGCTGCGGGGCGATGCCCAGCGCCGTCGTGTACCTGGCGAGCGCGAGCTTGCCGATCGCCGGGTAGGCGCCGAGCGGCTCCGACGTGGAGCAGCCCGCCTCCTCCGCCGCCGCGGCCGGCAGCGCCGCGTCGATCTCCGGGCCGATCAGGTACGGCGCCAGCGCCAGCTGCTGCGAGCCGGAGGACCGCAGCTGCTCGGCGACGGAGGCGATGGAGCCCTCCTGGTCCAGCGCCGCGGCCATCACCGGCACGGCCAGGCGCGCGGCGAGCAGCATGCCGGTGATCCCGGCCGCCTGGACGGCCTCCTCGCCGCCCACGGACGCCAGGATGATGCCGTCCGCGGCGGTGGCCACGGTGAACAGGCGCGCGCGGTCGGCGCGGGCCAGGCCGGCCTCGGACAGCCGCACGTGCAGCGCCTCGGCGAGCAGCGGGTGCGGACCGAGGACGTCGGTCAGGTCGGCGGCGACCCGGCTGTCCATCACGGCCTGACGGATCTGACGCAGCAGGGAGCTGTCCGGACCGGCCAGCAGCGGGACGACGACGGCGACCGGGCCGTCGGGCTCCTTGACGCCCTCGACCCCGGCGGCGACGGCCTGCTCGTAGCGGGCGGTGCGCTCCTCGGCGGCGCGCGCCAGCACGGAGCTGAGCGCGGGGAACTCGGTGTCGTCCCCGTCCAGGTACCCGATCCGCGCGTCCAGGCCGGGCAGCTCGGAGCGGGCGATGCTCACGACCTCCTCGGCGAGGCCGCGCGTGGCGGCGCTGGGCGTCCCGGGCACCGCGAGGACGAGCGCGGGCGCGCCCTCGGGAGCCACCAGCGGCTCCGGGCGGCGGTGCCGTCCGGGCTGGCGGGGTCGCGGCATTCGTACGGGCAGGCCGGACGCGGGTCCAGTGGGGGAGCTCATGGCGCCGCATGTTACTGGCTTCCTGGGTTCCTCCGTTCGGGGAGGGTGCAGGTGAGCGGTATCCGTCCGGTTTTGTCTGATGAGTTGCGCACCGCGGACGCGTGGTGTGTGCATCTGCCGGGCGCGCGGACCGGTCACTGCGTCACACCCGCAGGTGGGAGCCGTCGTTCAGCCCGGATCGCGGACCACGCACAGCAGGGCGGGATCACGGGGGAGGGCGAGGCGGCCGGCCGCCAGATCGGTCGCGATCCGTACCGCGCCGTGCAGCGGGTCCCCCTCGGCCGGCACCCGCCGGGCGTGCGGCAGCCGGCGGGTCAACTCCTCGCGGAGCGGCACGAGGAGCGGATCGCCCATCGCGAACAGCCCGCCGGTGCACGCCACCTCGGGTTCGCCGGCGGCCGGGCACACGGCGGCCGCGGACTCGGCCATGTGCCGGGCCGCCGCGCGCAGGATGCCCGCGGCGACCGGGTCGTGCCCGGCGCACGCGGCCACCCGGGGCGCGAAGGAGGCCAGCACGGCGGGCCGGTCGGTGCGCGGATAGAGCAGGCCGGGCAGGCCGCGCACCGGGCCGAACTGCTCCTCGGCGCACTCCAGCAGCGGGGCGGAGCCGCCGTCCCGCCCGTCGTGGGCGCGCAGCGCCGCCTCCAGCCCCGCCCGGCCGATCCACGCGCCGCTGCCGCAGTCGCCCAGCAGGTGCCCCCAGCCGTCCGCCCGCCGCCAGCCCCGCAGGTCCGTGCCGACCGCGACGAATCCCGTGCCCGCGGCCAGCACCACGCCCGGACGCGCGCCGAGGGCCCCGACGTACGCGGTGACGGCGTCGGCGGCGAGCGCCACGCTCCGCACGCCGAGCTCCCCGGCGAGGGCGCCCGGGAGCTCGGCGCGCAGGGCGTCGCCCAGGGCGGCGAACCCGGCGGCGCCGACGACGGCGGTGCCCAGCCCGTCCACCCCCGCCTCGGCGGTCAGCGCCCGGGCCAGCGGGAGGAGTTGCGCGATCAGGTGCGCGGGATCGACGCCCCGCGTGCCCGTGCGGACCGGTTCCCGGGTCTCCCGCCGGGCCGAGGGTCCCCGCCCCGGGACTCCGACGGCGACCCGGAGTCCGGAACCGCCCAGGTCCACGGCGAGATACCCCGGTCCGGTCACGGCAGACGCCAGTCCACGGGCTGCCCGCCCTGCTGGATCAGCAGGTCGTTGGCCCGGCTGAACGGACGCGAGCCGAAGAAACCGCGGTCGGCCGACATCGGGGAGGGGTGCGCGGACTCCACCGCCGGCAGACGGCCCAGCAGCGGACGCAGGTTGCGGGCGTCACGGCCCCACAGGATGGACACCAGCGGCTTGCCGCGCGCCGCCAACGCCCGGATCGCCTGCTCGGTGACCTCCTCCCAGCCCTTGCCGCGGTGCGCCCCGGGGCTGCGCGGCGCGGTGGTCAGCGCCCTGTTGAGCAGCAGCACCCCCTGCTGCGTCCACGGTGTGAGGTCGCCGGTGGACGGCTGGGGCAGCCCCAGGTCGCTGGTCAGCTCGCGGAAGATGTTGATCAGGCTCGGCGGCAGCGGGCGCACGTCGGGCGCCACCGAGAAGGACAGGCCCACCGCGTGTCCCGGTGTCGGATAGGGGTCCTGACCGACGATCAGGACCCGTACCTCGTCGAAGGGCTGCTGGAAGGCGCGCAGCACATGCGGTCCGGCCGGAAGGTAGGTGCGTCCCGCGGCGATCTCCGCGCGCAGGAAGTCGCCCATCTCGGCGATCCGTCCGGCGACGGGTTCCAGGGCCTTCGCCCAGCCCGGTTCGACGATCTCATGCAAGGGTCGTGGTGCCACGGGCGTCACCCTACTGCCGCGCGCCCGCCCGCGATCAACCGATGGCCGCGGCACCGCCCCGGGGAGACCCGGGCCGCCGGTCCGGTCAGCCGACCACCGCCGCCCGCACGCAGAGCACGTCCGGCAGGTGCGCGGCCAGCAGCCGCCAGCTGTCGCCGTCGTCGGCGGAGGCGAACACCTCGCCGTTGCGGTTGCCGAAGTACACCCCCGCCGGGTCGGCGTCGTCCGTGCACAGGGCGTCCCGCAGCACCGTGCCGTAGTGGGCCTCCTCCGGCAGCCCCTCGGACAGCGGCTCCCAGGTCCGGCCCGCGTCGGCGGTGCGGAAGACGCGGCAGCGGTGGCCGGCCGGCACCCGGTCGGCGTCGGCGTTGATCGGGAAGACGTACGCCGTGCCGCCCCGGCTCGGGTGCGCGGCCACGGCGAAGCCGAACGTGGACGGCAGGCCCTCCCCGATGTCGGTCCAGTGCCCGCCCGCGTCGTCGCTGCGGTACACGCCCCAGTGGTTCTGCAGGTACAGCCGGTCCGGATCGACCCCGTCCCTGGCGATCTTGTGCACGCACTGTCCGAACTCCGGGTCCGGATCCGGCAGGAACACCGCGGACACCCCGGAGTTGGACGGCGCCCAGCTCGCACCGCCGTCGGTCGTGCGGAACACCCCCGCCGTCGACACCGCCACGGTCACCGCCCGCGCGTCGCGCGCGTCGGTGAGCACCGTGTGCAGGCCCTCGCCGCCCCCGCCCGGCACCCACCGCGAGCGGGTCGGGTGCTCCCACAGCGGCCGGACCAGCTCGAAGCTCTCGCCGCGGTCCGCCGAGCGGTACAGCGCCGCCGGTTCGGTGCCCGCGTAGACCACGTCGGGCTCGGCGGCGGCCGGGTGCAGCTGCCAGACGCGCTCCAGGGAGGCGCCGGTGTCCTGGGGGAACCTGACGGCGGGCTGCGCCGGTTCGGTCCAGGTGCGGCCCAGGTCGTCGGAGTGGAACACCGACGGGCCCCAGTGCGCGCTGTCGCCGCCCGCGAGCAGCCGGGGCCGGGGCCCCCGGGTGTCGATCGCGACCGAGTAGACCGCCTGCGCGTTGAAGTACGGACGGTCGTCGAACTCCCAGGGTCCGCCGCCCCGCCTCCGCCCGATGAACAGGCCTTTGCGGGTGCCCACCGCCAGCAGTACCTCGGTCATGCCGATCACCTCCGGGACGCCTTCGTCCGCGTGTTCGTCGGATACCGGCCAGTCTGCACCCGACCACTGACACTCTCCCCCCGAGGGGGGGGTCCCCGCAGCTCACAGCCGTGTCGTCGGACCGTGGCCAGGACCGCCCGGTTCCCGTCGCGGGGCGCGTCCGCGCGCTGGGGGCGTCCCGCGCGGCCGTCGGGGGCGGCCCGCCGTGAGCACCGCGACGGTCTCTCCCGTACGGGAGGGCGGTCCGGCCGGTCGGTGCGCTCGTGAGGAGGATGCCTGTGAAGGTGTTCCGTGGTCCGAAGGTGTGGCTGTGGCGCTGGCGGCGCAATCCGCTCAGACGCCGGGCCGACGTGCTGGAGGCGTGGGTGGTGCTCGGCGCCGTGGTGCTGACCGTCCTGACCGGAGTGCCGGCCGGGTGGGCCGCGGCCCGGTCGGTGGAGCACGGCCTCGCCCGTGAGCGGGCCACGGCGCGGCCCGCCGTGGCCCGGGTCGTCACCCGGGTCCCCGGGCCGTCCCGCGGCGGCCGTCACGCCCCCGCAGGCGAACGGGTGTGGGCCGAGGTCCGCTGGACGGCGGCCGACGGCTCCGCCCGCACCGCCCGCGTCCGGGTGGCGCCCGGCAGCGAGGCCGGCACCCCGGTCACCGTCTGGACCGATCCGCGAGGGCGTCAGGTCGACCGCCCCACGACCGCCTCGGAGTCCGCGCTCCGGGCGGCCCTGACCGGCGTCCTGGTCGGCGCGAGCGCCGCCGCCGTCCCCGTGGCGGGCGGCCTGGCCCTGCGCGGCCGCATCGTCCGCCGCCGCACGGACGCCTGGGACACGGAGTGGGCCCGGCTGGGACCGCAGTGGGGCCGGATGGTCTGACCGCCGTCGTGCCGGTCCGGCGGAGGCGGCGGGCCGGGCAGGCCCCGCCGCGCCGAGCGGCCCCGCCCGGCGCGCGGTGCGCCCTCGCCGGCCGGGTGACCGCAGTGCGCGCACCGGGTCGGGGAGCCGATCCCGGCCGGCCGGTGTGAGCGCACCCGGTCGGACGGCCCCTGCTGCGAGGCGCCGGCCGTCCGGCCGCCGGTCCGCGCGGCAGCGGCCGCCCGTTCATGTGAGTTCCATGGAAATCACCGCCCCCGAGACAGGCGCTTCGGCGTCTGCGCACGTCAGCGGCCCGCCGTTCCCATGAAACGCTCATGCTCGCCCAGGTCCGGCTCATGTCGCAGGCCGACAGTGGAGCAGTGCACGCGAGGGCCGCGTGCACTTCTACCGGCTTGGAGTCGCGAGTGATCGAGGTGCGTGGGCTGACGAAACGCTACGGCGATGTTCTTGCCGTGGACGACCTGACCTTCACCGTCCGGCCCGGTGAGGTGACCGGCTTCCTGGGGCCCAACGGCGCCGGCAAGTCGACGACACTGCGCATGCTCCTGGGCCTGGACGCTGCCAGTTCCGGCACGGCGACGGTGGACGGACAGCCGTACGCGGCGCTGCCCGCGCCGTTGAAGGCGGTCGGGACGTTGCTGGACCCCGGTGCGGTGCTGCCCGGCCGCACCGCCTTCCACCATCTTCTGGCGCTCGCGGCCGGCAACGGGATCCCGCGCGGCCGGGTGGACGACGTCCTCGCGGAGGTGGGCCTGGAGAAGGCCGCCCGGCGCCGTGCGGGGACGTTCTCGCTGGGGATGCGCCAGCGCCTGGGCATCGCCGCGGCGCTGCTGGGTGATCCTCCGGTGCTGGTCTTCGACGAGCCGCTCAATGGGCTGGACCCGGAGGGCATCGTGTGGATCCGCACGCTGATGCGGAGGATGGCCGCCGAGGGCCGCGCGGTGCTGATGTCCAGCCACCTGATGAGCGAGATGGAGCTGACCGCCGACCATCTCATCGTCATCGGCCGCGGAAGACTGATCGCCGACACGACGATGAAAGATTTCATCGAAGCGCACTCCGAGCGTGAGGTCCTGGTCCGCAGCCCGCAGACCGGGACGCTGCGCGGCATGCTCGCCGCGGCCGCGCAGGTGCGCGCCGAGAGCGGCGACACGCTGATCGTGACCGGCATGGAGGCCGCCGAGATCGGGGCTCTGGCGTCGGCCGGCGGGGTGGAGCTGCATGAGCTCGCTCCGCGCCGGGCGTCGCTGGAGAAGGCATTCATGGATCTGACCCGCGATGCGGTGGAGTACCAGGCGGAGAAGGAGACCGGACGATGAGCCACGCCACCGAGGAGCGCCGCCCCGCCGAGCGGATCCGCCGGCGCTCCCTCATCGCGCGCGCCCTGCCGGGGCGGAAGAACGGGCGCGGTGGGGAGGCGACGTTCCGGCACTGCCTGCACGCCGAGTGGATCAAGATCCGTACCATGAGGTCCACGCTGTCCGTGATCCTGGGCACCCTGGCGTCCAGCGTCGGGCTCGCCGCGCTGAACGGCTCGTCCGCCGGCAGCGAGTTCGCCGGACTGAGCCCCGCCGACCGGGCGGCGTTCGACCCGCTGGCCACCAGCCTGCGCGGCTACCTGCTCGCGCAGATCGCTCTCGGACTGCTGGGCGGCCTGGTCATCACGTCGGAGTACGGGGCGCGCACCATCGTGCCGACGCTCACGGCCGTGCCGCACCGGGCCCGGGTGCTGGCGTCCAAGGCGGCGGTGCTCGTGGGCGTGGCCCTGCCGGTCGGGATCGTCGTGTCGCTGGCCGGGTTCCTGGTCGGGCAGGGGACGCTGTCCGGTGCGGGCGCCCCGCACCTGGCGCTCTCCGACGGGGTGGCGCTGCGCGGCATCGTCGGCGGTGGCCTGTATCTGACGCTGGCGGGGCTGTTCGGCCTCTTCCTGGGTGCGGTGATCCGCTCCACGACGGCAACCGTGACCACGCTGTTCGGCGTGATGCTCATCGTGCAGGCGTTCGCTCCGGCACTTCCGGGCGGGGCCGGCGACTGGGTGTCGAAGTACTGGCCGCCGATCGCCGGCGGACAGATCGTCACCGGCTATCGGGACCCGGCCCTGCTGAGCCCCTGGGCCGGGCTGGGCGTGATGGCCGGGTGCGTGGCCGCACTGATGGCGGTGGCGTTCGTCGTCTTCCACAAGCGCGACGCGTAGCGGGTGAGGGACAGTGCAGGCGAGGGAACACAGGCCGGGGACGGGTGCCGTGAACGGGACACAGCGACTGCTGCTGGTGGAGGACGAGCCCACACTGCGTGAGCTGCTGTCCGCCAGTCTGCGGCTGGCCGGGTTCGGGGTGATCGTGGCCGAGACGGGCGCGCAGGCGCTGGAAGCGGTCGCCGACAAGCGCCCGGACCTGATCGTCCTGGACGTGATGCTGCCCGACTTCGACGGTTTCGAGGTCGCGCGCCGCCTGCGGGAGAAGCCCGGCAGCGCGGGAACCGGAAACCCGCCCATCCTGTTCCTGACGGCGCGGGATGCGGCCGAGGACCGCATCAACGGGCTCCGGGCCGGCGGGGACGACTATGTCACCAAGCCCTTCAACCTGGAGGAGCTCGTCCTGCGCATCCAGGCCGTGCTGCGCCGCACCAGCGGCCGCCGCCCCGACGAGCTGCTGGTCGTGGGCGACCTCGAACTGGATCCCGAAGGCCGTGAGGTGACCCGGGGCGGGCAGGTGGTGCAGCTGTCCCCGACGGAGTTCAGCCTGCTGCGGGTGCTGATGGACAACGCCGGGCAGGTCCTGTCCCGCGATCAGCTCCTGGACCAGGTCTGGCACTACGACTTCGACGGAGACGACTCCATCGTCGCCTCCTACATCAGCTACCTGCGCCGGAAGATCGACACCCGTGAACCGAAGCTCATCCACACGGTGCGCGGCACCGGCTACGTCCTGCGCAGGCCCCGCCCGTGAACACCTCGGCATGGCGCGGCGCGGTCAGCCGTCTGTCTCTGCGCGGGCGGACCGTGGCCATCGCCCTGCTGCTGGTGATCGCCGCGCTGCTGGCCAGCAACGCCCTCCTCGTCACGCTGCTCCAGCGGCAACAGGTCCGGCAACTCGATGACCGGCTCCGCACCGCCGCCACAGCGGCAGCGCGGCTACCGCAGCGGGCGGACGGGCCGGACGGATCCCCACAGGTGCGCGACACGGTGGAGCGCGAGCTGACCGGAGACGTCTACGTCGCCCTCCTCGGCAGCGGGGGAGAGCTCCGGCGCACGCTGCGCTCGGCCACGGACAGCGCCCCACGGCTCACCGGCCTCGACGCCGCCGCGGTCGCAGCCCGTGACGGCCGCTCCTTCCAGGCCCCGTCCCGGACCGGCGGCGCGGACTGGCGTGTGATCGCCGCTCCCCTGCCGCCCGGACCGGCGGCCGGGGGCGGCGGGACACGCGGCAGCGTGGTGGTCGCCGGTTCGCTGGCCCCGATCAGCGCGACGATCCGGCACCTGGGACTGTGGATGCTGGGGATCGACTCCCTGGTCCTCACCCTGCTGGGCGTCGTCGCCTGGTTCGCCCTCGGGGCCGGTCTGCGGCCGCTGCGGCGCATCGAGACCACCGCGGCGGCCATCGCCGGGGGAGATCTCTCCAGCCGCATCCCGCAGCCGGCCACGACCCGCACGGAACTGGGCCGCCTGTCCGCCGCGCTCAACGGGATGCTGGAGCGCATCGAAGCCGGTGACGCCGCCCGCGCGGCCACGCATGCGCGGATGCGCTCCTTCATCGCGGACGCCAGCCATGAGCTGCGCACCCCGCTGTTCGGGATCAAGGGCTTCAGCGAGCTGTACCGGATGGGCGGCATGCCCCGGCGCGCCGACGTCGACGCCGCCATGCACCGCATCGAAGGAGAGGCCGCCCGCCTGGTGCGCCTCGTGGAGGACCTGCTGCTCCTCGCACGCCTCGACGAGGAGAGCGCCGCGGAGGCGGGCTTGCCGCTGCGGCTCACACCGATGGACCTGCGCTCCCTGGCCGTCGACGCCCTGCACGACCTGAGGGCGCTGGCGCCCGAACGGCCCGTCACCCTGACCGGCCCGGGCGGCGGCCCGCCCGGCGGCGCCCCGGTGCTCGGCGACGAGGCACGGCTGCGTCAGGTGACCTCCAACCTCGTCGGCAACGCCATCGCCCACACCCCGCCCGGCACACCGGTACGCATCGGCGTCGGCACACTGGAGGGCCGGGCCGTCCTCGAACTGAGCGACGAGGGCCCCGGCATGAGCGCTGCGCAGGCCGACCGCGTCTTCGACCGCTTCTACCGTGCCGACACCGCCCGTGGCCGCACCCGGACCGGCGGCGCCGGCCTCGGCCTGTCCATCGTCGACTCCCTCGTGAGCGCGCACCACGGCCGCGTGGAGGTCCGCACCGCACCCGGCCAGGGCGCCACCTTCCGCATCCTGCTGCCCCGGCACACCGAGAACCCGGCCGGCGGCACCTGACGCTCCCCGGGCACGGTGGCCGCCGCTCCGGCGGGACCGGCTGCTGCCCCACGCGGACGCGGCGGGCGACGCACTCACCCGGCACGCCCGCTGCGCCGCGCGACGCGTCCGACGGCCACAGCGGCAGAGCTTGGCGACGGGCCGGCCCCGCCCCGGCCTGCCCCGTCCGCCCGCCACGACCTCGGCGGGCGAACGGGCGCCGCATACGGCCCCCACCTGGAATACCGGCATCGTCCGGGCCGCCGACGGCCGGATCCCCGCGTCCATCGCCCCGGGCGAGTGCCCGGCGCGCACCCGCCGGGCCCGGGCCGGGGCCTCACGTCGCCGCCAGCACCTCCCGGCACGCTCGCAGCAGCGCCTCGTCCCCGGGGATGCCGGGCGTACCGCCGTGCCCGCCCTCGCGTGCCGTGTGCCGGCGGGGCGAGGCCAGTTCCGCCTCCGTCAGGGCGCGCAGCGGTGCGGCCGCCGTGCCCAGGGCGACGAGGCACCGGGCGACCGGCAGGCGGGCCCGGGGCTGCGCCCAGGCGGCCCGCAGCACCGGCAGCACCGGGTCCGGGTCCGGGTCGATCCGCCACAGCGCGCACACGGCCGGTATCCGCTCCCGCACCGGGCCCGACCGGGCGATCAGGCGCAGCGCGGGCACGGCGCTGCGGGCGGCCGGGCCCAGCCTGCCCAGACCGCGGGCCGCGGCACGCCGGCCCTCCGGGCCGGCCTGCGTCACCTCGCGGAGCAGGACGGGGAGCACCGCGGCGGCGTCCCCGTCCGCCGACCACAGCGCGCCCGCCGCGACCGCCGCGTGCCGGGTGTGCAGCAGCGCGCGGAGCCGTGGCGACGCCTGCGCCGCGGCGCCCAGTTCCTCCAGCGTCCCGACGGCCTGGCCGACGAGCGCGTCCCGTGCCCCCAGCCCGTCGGGGGCGCCCGACAGCAGCCGCAGCACCTCCGGCACGGCGGCGGCGTCCCGGGCGGCCCTGAGCGCCGCCAGCAGCGGCGCGGCCGACCGGGCCGCGGCGGGGGAGGCGAGCGGGATGCGGCCGAGCCGGTGCCGCAGCGCCGGAACCAGGGGCGCCGCGGCCCGGCCGAGGTGCGCGGCGTCCCAGCCCAGGCCGTCGGGCGCCGCCGGACCGGCCAGCAGCTGGGCCAGCGCCGGGACCGCGCGGGGGTCGCCGCTCCGGGCCAGCGCCTTGAGCGGGCCGCCCAGCGCCGGCCTGCCGCGCTCCCAGCGGTGCGTCCACAGGTCCGGCCGGGCGGCCACCAGGGCGTGCAGGTCGTCCGCGGCGGGCGCGGCCAGGGCGAACAGTTCCGCCAGGACCGCGACCGCCGCCTCCCGCAACCGGTCGTGCTCGTCGCTCAGCTGGGCGCCGAGCAGCCGGACCGGTTCGCCGTAGTCGCCGCGCCAGCCGCGGAACAGGGCCGCGGACAGCCACACGGCGTTGCACCGGTCCGCCGGGTCGGGACCGGCCAACTGCCCGGTGAGCAGGGCGATCCGCGCGTCCACCCGGTCGCCGAGCGCGCTGTGCAGGGTGCGCAGCAGCGCGGCGCCCTCCTCGTCCGAGGGCCGCAGCCGCCGTATCCGGTCCACCAGGGTGCCCGTGCCGTCCCGCTCCCGCGCGCGGTCGCGGTGCGCGGACCGCTCCCGCAGCAGCCGGACCGCGGTGGGGACGAGGTCGGCGGGCAGCCGGCCGGGTGCGCGGAGCGCGAGCTGTCCGAGCGCCGCGAGCCGCGGCCCCGGCGGGTACGGCGGCGCGCTCAGCTCCGCCAGGCAGTCCAGCGCGGCGCCGGCGTGCGCGGGGTGCCGGTCGGCGAACAGGCCGAGAGCCTCGGCCAGGGCCGGCACGACGCGGTCGTCCCGCTCCTCCCGCAGCCGTCGCCGCAGCAGCTCCAGGGCACGGTCCGGCGTGTCCGGAAAGCGCGCCACGGCCCCGGCCGCGGCCCGGCGCACCGCCGGGTCGGGGTCCGCGGCGAGGAAGGCGAAGGACGCGGCGCCCGCGCGCACCGCCTCCCGCGCCCGCCGGCCCCGGTCCGCGCTCTCCCCGCTGCCCTCGCCGATGCTGACCAGGAGTTCCACCAGGCAGCCCCGGTCCGGGACCTCCGCGCGGGCGGCGAGGGCGAACAGGAAGGGGATGCAGGCGAGCGTCGCGTCGTACACCCTCCCCTCGTGGTGCACCGCGGTGTACAGCCCGTCGAGCGCGGTCGCCCGCTCGGCGGTGTCGGCGGACGCCAGCGCCCGCAACCGGCCGGGCACGTCCTCCGCGCTGCCGTGCGCGTGCCGCAGCGACGCCCAGTCGACCTCGTCGATCCCCGTGATCACGTTGTCCTCCCCGGACGAGTGCCACCCGAGCGGGAGTGTGCACCACGCACCGACGCCGGTCCGGGGACGCCCGCGACTGTGTGCGATCCGTCGGCGGTCACCGGCCACGGACCCGCTGCCCCCCACGCCTCGTCACGCGTGACGCCTCGCGTCCAGGCGGGGGTCCGCCCCGCGCGCGGAGACGCGCGCCCACGGGGCGGGCCGACGGCGGCGCGGCGGCGGGGCGGGACGTCCGTCCCGGCCGGAGGCGAGGTGGGGCGATGATCCCGTCCGGGGCGGGTGGCGCGGACGCGGTCCGTGGCGTTCCCTGAGAACAAAAGGCGTTATCTGGGTCGATATGGGATGACCAGGGCGGTCAAGGGCACTCGGCGGGCACGGGAAGCGATCTCACCCGAGGAGAATCATGGCTGAGCAGAAGTCGTCCTCGGCCCTCACGGCGCCCCTGCGCGGCGCGGCCTCGGTACTGCGCAGGGTGCCCGGCGCCACGACGGTGGGCAGGGCCGCGGAGGAAACCCTGGACAAGGTGGGCGCCGTATCGCCCCGCGGACGGCGCATGGCGGTGTACGCCGGGGCCGGGCTGCTCGGCGCCGCCGGCGTGGTGGAGTGGCCCGTGGCCCTCACCGGCGCGGCGGTGGCCTGGCTCACCCAGCCCCGGCCCGCCCCGCAGACGGACGGCGGCGGGTCACCCGGGGACGAAGCCGACCCCGGACGACCCGAACCCGCGCACGACCTCGGCACCGCGGCGCTCAGGTCCGGCGGTGCGGGCCGCGAGGCCCCGGCGGGCGGGGCGGGATCCGGTCGCGGCCGGACCGCCGGTCCGCCCGGAGCAGCCCACGGCGGCCGGGCGTCCGCGGCCAAGACGTCCTCCGGTCCCCTCGGACCGGCCGCGCGCCCCGACCGCACCACACTCTGAGGAGGGTCATGGCTCTCGGTCTGCTGACGGCGCCCGCGGCCGCCGCGCGCCTGCTGCCCGCGGCGCCGCGCCTGCTCGCGCGGGCGGCGGCCCCGGCGGTCGGCGTCGCCGCCGGCGCCGCCGCCGGAACGGCGCGCGCGAGCGTGCGCGGCGCCGACGCCGCCGCACGGGTCGCTCGGGTGGCCCGCCACGCGCTGCCCGGCGCCGGTGACCACTGGCGGTCCGGCGCCCGCGCGCACCTCGCGGTGCGGCCCGTGGAGGCGGAGCCGGCCCGGCGAGCGGGCGGCACCGCGCAGCTCGCGCGCCGGCTGGCCGAGGCGCTCGCGGACCACCCCGACGTGCTGTTCGCCTACTGGGACGAGGGGCTGGCCCGCCTGGTGGTGACCGCCACCGAGGAGCGGGCCGCCGACCGTGTCATGGACCACGCGGCCGGCCTGGCCGAGCGGCACGGCCTGGCGCTGGCCGCGGCGGACCTGGAGGAGACCACGCATCCGGCCGACCCGGCCGGCGTGCGCGCCGCGGCGGCCACGCTCGCGGCCGACGGCCTCGGCGTCGGCGTCGCCCTCGCCGCGAACGCGCTGCGGCTGCCGCCCTCGCCCCGGATGGTCACCGCTCTGGTGACGCTGCTGCGGGAGAACCCGCGCTTCCGCGACCGGCTCCGCGACCGGCTCGGCGGCTCCCGCATGGACTTCGCGCTGGCCTGCGCGAACGCCGTCGTCCACGGGGCCGGCCAGTCGCCCACCTCCCTGGTGCTCGACGGCGTGCTGCGCGCCTGCCAGGTGGCCGAGACGGTGGTCCGGTCGGCCGCTTTCGACGCGCTGCACGACCAGCTGTGCGCACCCGACCGGGTCAGCGTCGGCGCGCAGGGCCCGCCGCGGCCGCCGCTGCACGTCTCCCCGGCCCAGGAGTACGCCGCCCACGCCGCCACCGGCAGCCTCCTCGGGGCCGCGGCCACCCTGCTGGTCAAGCACGACGCCGCCGAGGCCGCGGAGGCGGTGCTCGCCGGCTCCCCGAAGGCAGCCCGCTACGGTCCCGCCGCCTTCCACGCCGTGCTCAGCGCCGCGCTCGCCCGCTCCGGCGTACTGGTCCGCGACCCGGAGCGGCTCCGCCAGCTGGAGATGGCCGGCACCGTCGTGCTGCATCCCGGCGCCTTGCGCACCGACGACGGCGAGGCCGACGCATGGGCCGAACCGGTGCTGGACGCGGCACGCCGGGCCGGGCTGCGGGTGGTGCTCGTGGACGATCCGGCCCTGGAGGACTTCACCGGGCTCGCGGACCAGGTCGTGGACGCCCGCCGGCCGCTGGACGACGTCGTGCACGAGGCGCGCGCCGAGGAGCGCGCCGTGCTGGTGGTCGCCCGGGTCGGGGCGGCCGGCCGCCCCGACGTGCCGGCCGCGCTGCGCGCCGCCGACATCGCGATCGCCCTCACCGACCGGGACGGCGCGGTCATGTGGGGCGCGGACGTCCTGGCCCTGCACGGCCTGCCGGACGTGTGGCGGGTGCTGACCGCCGTCCCGGCCGCCCGCGCGGTCGGCCGCCGGTCCCAGACCCTCGCCCGTTCCGGCGCCGCCCTGTCCGGGCTGCTCGTGGCCGTCGGCGAGTCCGGCGGCGCACGCGGACGCCACTCCCTCGTACCGGGACTGCGGCACGCGCCCGTCGACGCCTGCGCCGCCGCGGCCCTGCTGTCCGGGGCGCGCGCCGCACTCGGCGTGGCGGCGGCCCGCGCCCCGCACCCGCGCCCCCGCGTGCACTGGCACGAACTGGACCCCGACCAGACCCGCGAGCGGCTGGAACACGAGCCGGCCGACGCGACCGGCCGGTTCGAGGGGGTGACCACCCGGATGCGCACGGCGGCCCAGGGCGTCGCCCGGCACCCGGCCGCCGCCCCCGCCCGCTGGTCCTACCGGCTCGGCCGGGCCGTCCGGGACGAACTGCACGACCCGCTCACCCCGGTGCTCGCCGTCGGTTCGGCGGCCTCCGCGATCCTCGGCTCGGTCGTGGACGCGCTGCTCGTCGTCGGCGCCCTCGACCTCAACGCCCTGGTCGGCGGCATCCAGCGGCTGCGGGCCGAGCAGGCGCTGTCCGGACTGGTCGCGGAGCAGCAGCGGAAGGCGCGCGTGGTGCCCCCGGGCACCGGGACCCCGGCCGACGGCGCCCGCACGGTGGAGGCGGGCGGGCTCCGGCCGGGCGACGTGATCCAGCTCCAGGCGGACGACGTGGTGCCCGCCGACGCCCGGCTGCTGTGGCAGGACGGGCTGGAGGTCGACGAGTCCGCCCTGACCGGCGAGTCGCTCCCGGTGGAGAAGCAGACCGCCCCCACCCCGCACGCGGCCGTCGCCGACCGGCGCTGCATGGTGTTCGAGGGGACGACCGTGGTCGCCGGGCAGGCCCGGGCCGTGGTGGTCGACACCGGCGACCGCACCGAGGCGGCCCGCGCCGTCCACCTCGCCGCCCGCACGCCCCCGGCCGGCGGCGTACAGGCCCGGCTGCAGGAACTCACCCGCAAGGCCCTGCCGTTGACACTGGCCGGCGGCGCCGCGGTGACGGGCCTGGCACTGCTGCGCGGCACCCCGATCCACGATGCGGTCAGCGGCGGTGTGGCCGTGGCCGTGGCGGCCGTGCCGGAGGGACTGCCGCTGGTGGCGACCGTCGCGCAGCTCGCGGCGGCACGGCGGCTGAGCCGGGGCGGTGTCCTGGTCCGCACCCCGCGCACGCTGGAGGCGCTGGGCCGCATGGACACCGTCTGCTTCGACAAGACCGGCACGCTCACCGAGAACCGGCTGCGTCTGGTGCGCACCTGCGACGCCGGGGGCACGGTCCGCGCGGTGGACGACGCCGGCTCGGAGGCGACCGTACGGGCCGCCGCGCGGGCCTGCCCGCGGCTGAACGGCGGCTCCGACCGGCCCGTGCACGCCACCGACGAGGCGGTGCTGGCCGCGGCGCGCCCCGACCCGGACTGGACGCAGCTCGCCGACCTGCCGTTCGAGGCCGCGCGCGGGTACGCCGCCGCCGTCGGCCGCAGCGGGGACGGCCCGCCCGTGCTCGTCGTCAAGGGTGCCCCGGAGACGGTGCTGCCCGCCTGCCCCGGCCTGCCGGAGCACGCCTCGCGGTCCGCGCACGCGCTGGCCGCGGACGGCCTGCGGGTCCTGGCGGTGGCCGAACGGCGGCTCGGGGAGGGCGAGCAGGAGTCCGACGCCCTGGAACGGCCGCTGGGAGAACTGCGGTTCACGGGTCTGCTGGCCCTGTCGGACGTGGCGCGCGACACCTCGCCGGCGCTGGTGCACGGGCTCGACGGGGCCGGCGTACGGCCGGTCATGCTCACCGGCGACCATCCGCAGACCGCGCGGGCCATCGCCACCGACCTGGGCTGGCCCGCGGACACCGTGGTGGTCACCGGCGACGAACTCGCCGCCGCCGACCGCGCGGCCCGGGCCCGGATGCTGCGTGACGCGGGCGTGGTGGCGCGGGTGGCGCCCGAGCAGAAACTCCAGGTCGTCGAGGCGCTGCGGGACGCCGGCCGGGTGGTCGGCATGGTCGGCGACGGCGCCAACGACGCCGCGGCCATCCGCGCCGCCGACATCGGCGTCGGCATCAACGCGCGGGGCTCGGCCGCGGCGCGCAACGCCGCGGACATCGTGCTGACCGACGACGACCTCACCGTCCTGATCGACGCGGTCGGCGAGGGCCGCGCCCTGTGGCACAGCGTGGCCGACGCCATCGCCATCCTGATCGGCGGCAACGCGGGCGAGGTCGGGTTCGGCATCCTCGGCACGCTGCTGTCCGGGCGGGCGCCGCTGTCCACCCGGCAGATGCTCATGGTGAACCTGTTCACCGACCTGTTCCCGTCGATGGCGGTGGCGGTGACCGAGAAGGAGGGCGAGGCGGACCTGGCCCACGTGGAGGAGGCCGCGGGTGTGCTGGGCGAGCCGCTGCTGCGGCAGATCCGCCACCGGGCCCTCACCACCTGCCTCGGCGCGGTCACGGCCTGGCTGATCGGCCGCTTCACGCCGGGCACCGCGCGGCGCTCCGGCACCATGGCGCTGTGCGGGGTGGTCGGCACCCAGCTCGTGCAGACCCTGCTCGACCGGCGCGACAGCCGCCTGGTGCAGGTCACCTGCCTGGGCTCCGCCGTGGCCCTGATCGCTGTGGTCCAGACCCCGGGCATCAGCCGCCTCGTCGGCTGCACCCCGCTCGGCCCGGTCGCCTGGGCGGGCGTCGTGGCCGCGATCGCGCTGGCGCTGGCGGGCCAGCGGAGCCTGCCCCGCCTGGAGCGGACCGTCTCCCGGCTCCTGCCGACGACGTGACCACCCCCTCCCGCCCCACCACCGTGATGCCCGCACGACCCGGCCGGCCGGCCGGGCACGGCTGGGGAGGCCGGCGGTCGCACCCTGCGCGAGCGCGCTGCCGCCTGCGGCCGCCCCGTCAGCACCCCGCCTCGACGGGAGGAGCGGCCTGGCGCGCTGATTCCGGCGGTCCGCAGGTGGAGCGGAGCGCCTCTCGGTCTGCGGAGGACCGGGGCCAAGGGGGCCTGATGAGCGGGGCCGGCCGCAAGCGCGGCCGGCCGGCCGCGTCCGCACCGACCGCCTACGACCGCCGAAGTCCGCCCGGCAGCAGTCCGGCCCGGGCGGGGGTGCGGCCGGCAGGTCTCCGCCGCGAACGGAAGCGGCCGGGCGACCGACACGGTCGTCCGGGCCGGGACCCGTTCGCCCGCCGGGGGGCGGCGTGTCCGGGGTGCGGCTCGCCGGCCGGCGGCCGGTCGCCGTGCCCCCGGGCCGCTCACCGGAGCCGCAGCCGGTGCGGCGGTCCGGATCCGCTACGACGTCCGTGCCGCTTCCAGCAGCGCTTCCCAGTCGGCCAGCTTGACCACGCTGCGGCCCAGCCGCGCGCCCAGTTCCGCCTCGGCCCGTTCGATCGCCAGCCACCCGCACCAGGGCACGGGGTCGATGCCGGCCGCCCGGAGCGCCGCCAGCGGATCCGCCGGCACGTCCCGGCGGCCGAGCGCGGCGGCGTCCGCGAGCAGGGAGGTCACGGTCTCCTTGGCGCAGGGCCGGTTGGTGCCGATGACACCGGTCGGGCCCCGCTTGATCCACCCGGCGACGTACTCGCCGGGGCAGGGCGCCCCGTCCCGGACGACGCGGCCCTCCCGGTTCGGGACCGTGCCGCTCACCGGGTCGAACGGCAGCCCTTCCAGCGGCACTCCGCGGTAGCCCACCGAGCGCAGCACCAACTGCGCGGGCACGTCCTCGTACCGGCCGGTGCCCGTCACCTGGCCGCGGCCGTCGGGCGCCGTCCGCTCGAAACGCACGGCGCCCACCCCGCCGCCCTCCGCGAGGAGTTCCACCGGCCGGAGGAAGAACCGCAGCCGGATCCGCCGGGCGGCGCCCGACGCGGGCCGCGCCGCCCAGTCGCGCAGCACCTCCACATTGCGCCGCTGCACGGCCGGCAGCGCGGCGGGATCCACCGGGTCGAGCGCCAGCTCGGCCGCGTCCACGGTGACGTCCGTGCCGGGAAGCCCGCCCAGCTCGCGCAGCTCCTTGGTGGTGAAACGCGCCTGCGCCGGGCCGCGCCGGCCCACCATGTGCACCTCGGTGATCCCGCTGGCCGTGAGCGTGTCCAGCGCGGCCTGCGGAATGTCCGTCGGCCGCAGCTCCGCGGCTCCCCTGACCAGCATCCGGGTGACGTCCACCGCGACGTTGCCGACCCCGATGACCACCGCCGAGCGCACCCCGCGCAGGAAGCCCGCGTCGGCCGCGTCCGGGTGCGCGCTGTACCAGGAGACGAACTCGGTCGCCGACCAGCTGCCCGGCAGCTCCTCGCCGGGGATGCCGAGCCGGCGGTCGGCGGCGGCGCCCACGCAGTACACGACCGCGTGGTAGAGCGCCCTCAGCCGGTCCACGGGCAGACCGCCGGGGCCGCCCACGCGCACCCCGCCGAGGAACCGCACCCGCTCGTGCTCCAGTACCGTCCGCAGGCCGACCTGCAAGGACTTGATCTTCTCGTGGTCGGGTGCGACGCCGTAACGGACCAGGCCGTAGGGGCACGGCAGCCGGTCCAGGACGTCCACACGGACCTCGGGATCGCGCTGGACCAGGCCCTGGGCGGTGTAGCACCCGCTCGGCCCGGAACCGACGACGGCGACACGCAGCACAGCGGTTACTCCTTGCCCTGAGGAGGGCGTGCGGACGCTTCCAGCATGGCACCGCCCGGGCACCGGCGGCAGGGGCCGGTGGGGTGACCGAGGGGCGTCCGCCGGTGCGGAGCGTGCTCGCGCGCCGGTGCCGCGGCACCGGGGGGCGAGCAGGCCCGTCAGGGACCGGCGGGGTCTTCCTCCCCCGTGGCGAAGAAACGGGACAGGTCCTGCTGGCCGGCCCCCGCGCCCGGATCGCTCTCCGGGGGCCGTCCGAGCTCCCAGTCGAGGCCGTACCGCCGGAACAGCTCGGCCCGCAGCACCGGCACGGGCATCGGCACGCCCGGCACCAGCGCGGCGTACACCGCCCCCATCAGCAGGGCCCGCAGCATCGGATAGTCGGCCGAGACGTCCTGAGCGCCGCACCGGGCGACCGTGTCGCTGAGCAGCTCCGACAGCCGGCGCTGCTCCGGGCACTGGACGAAGCCCTCGGCCTGGAGCAGGCCCGCCATGTGCTGGCGCATCAGCACGGGCCGGTCCCGGGCCAGGCCCAGGATCGCGTCGATGGCCCGGGCCAGCCGCTCCCGGCCGTCCTCGGTGCGCGGCTCACGCTCCAGCGCCTCCTCCAGCGTGCGGTGCATCAGCCGGTGCACGGCGGACTGCACCAACTGCCGCTTGCCGGGGAAGTAGTACGACACCAGTCCGCGCGCCGAGCCGGCCCGGTCCGCGATGTCGCCCAGCGTCGTGGCCTCGAACCCACGCTCGCCGACGAGTTCGACGGCGGCCTGCAACAGCCGTTCCCGGGAACGCCGCCGCAATTCTTCATTGACCGAGGCGCTTCGCGGGGACATCCTGGAACTCCTGCGTTGACTGGCTGCCAGCCAACTATACTCAACGCATCGGGCACGCCTGCGTCTCGGGCCGCCCGGAGCCGTCCGTCTGGGGCGACGCGGGGGATCGTCTCAGACGGACGGCGTCCGACTTCCGGGTGCGGCGCCCGGGTTCACCAGGTCCAGCACGGGCAGCAGCGCGTCGGGGCGCTCGGCCGCCGGCAGGTGGTCCACGAAGTGCACCCGGCAGCCGAGAGCCGCGGCGCCGCCGTCCGCCGGCCTGCTGTCGCCGACCATCAGCACCTCCCGCGGATCGGCGCCCAGCGCCTCGCAGGCGACCGCGAACAGCCGCGCGTCCGGCTTCTGCACGCCGTGTTCACAGGACAGGACGTAGGTGTCCACGTACGCGTCCAGCCCGTGCTCGCGGAACACCGGGCGCAGGTCCCAGCCGATGTTGCTGACCACGCCCACCCCGATCCCGCGCTCGCGCAAGGTGCGCAGCACCTCGGCCGCGTCGGGGTACGGCGACCAGGCGCCAGGGGTCATGTGCCGCTCGTACAGGGCGTCGTGCAATTCCGGGGCGGGCAGCCGCACCTGCCGGGACAGGCCCGTGTAGGTCGCCCGGTGCAGCTCCGCGCTCTCGTCCCGCACCGCCCAGAGGTCCGCGAGGCGCGCCGGCAGTTCGAGCGGCGCCGCGCCCCCCGGCAGCGCACCGGCCGCCTCCAACGCCTCTGCCGTCGCCCGCAGTTCGCGCTCCGGCAGGCAGTGGCCGGTCTGCTCGAGCACCGCCCGCAGCCAGGACTCGGCGGACTCGACGCGGAACAGCGTCCCGGAGAAGTCGAACAGCACAGCCGTCATGCCCGGACTCTACCCGCGCCGGTCCACCGGCACCTGCGCCCGGCCGTCCCGCGGCCACTCGCGCACCACGACCGCGACGGCCACCAGCAACGCCCCGAACAGCCAGCCGCCCAGCACGTCCGTGGGCCAGTGGACACCCAGCCAGACCCGGGTCACGCCCACGCCCACCACCGAGACCAGCGCCGCCGCCACGGCCGCACGCCACAGGGCGCGGCCCGCGCCGCGGCGGTGCAGCAGCCACAGCAGCAGCCCGCACACGACGGTGGCGGTCAGGGCGTGGCCGGACGGGAAGGCGGCGTAGTGGGCGGAGTCGACGGGATCCGGCCAGACCGGGCGGGCCCGGCCGACGAGCGCCTTGACCGACTGCTGCACGAGCGTGGCCACCGCGCAGGTCACCGCGAGCCACAGCGCCGTCCGCCAGGCCGAGCGCCGCCACACCAGCCACACCGCCACCGCGGCGCACAGCAGACGCATGGTCAGCGGATCCCACACCCAGTCCGTCAGCACCCGGAAGACCCGCGTGACCTCGCGCTCGTGAACCGCCCAGCGGTGGGTCGTCCGGGAGATGCCGCCGTCCAGGGTGAGCAGCGGATGCCAGCGTGCCGCGACGAGGACCAGCAGAAGCACGGAGCACGCACCGAGGGCGGCGGCCACCAGGACGGCGGGGCGGAGGTCGGGCGGGACCGGGGTGGGACGACGGTACATGCGGTGATCTTTGTTCATGGGGCGGCTGCGGCCAAGTCACCCGCCCAGGGAGTACGGCGTCAGCCCAGCGCGCGCAGCCCGGGCACCAGCGCCAGCAGCACCGGGACCGCCGGGACGAGCGCCGCGGCCGCGGTCAGGCGCAGCCGGCGCAGCGCCGGGAGCCGGTCGGGGGCGGTCAGCAGGCGGTGCACGCGCCGCGGCACGTCCGCCTGCGCGGTCGGGCAGGGACCGAACACGCCCCGTTCCTCGTTGAGTCCGACCAGGGCGAGCGCCGTCGTCAGCCGGCCGAAGCGCCGGGAGGCCATGTCGTCGGCGGCCAGTTCGACCAGCCGGTGCATCTCGTCGCGGAACGCGGCGAACACCGGGACCTGCGGGAACCCGCCCGCCAGCGCGGCCGAGCAGTGCAGCAGCCAGTCGTGCCGGGCCTGCGCGTGCCCCTGCTCATGGGCGAGGAGCGCATCGAGCTGACGCCCCTTCAGGCGGCGCAGCGCGGCCGTGGTGATGACCAGCCGGGGCGCCGGGCCGGGCAGCCACCATGCGTCGGGACGCTCGCCCTCCAGCACCACCAGCCGGCCGCCCGACGGCTCCTCGCCCGGCAGCAGCGGGGCCCGCAACCGAAGTTCGGCCCGCCGCGCCCGCCGCCGCACCCGGGCCCGCACGACCTCGCGCACCAGCATCGCCAGGCTCCACAGTCCACCGCAGGCGAGAAGCACGGCGGTGGGCGCCGCCCAGGGGCCGGCCGCGCCCAGGGCGTAGGCGTCCGCGACCGCGGGCGGCGCCGTGGCGAACACGTGCCCGCGGACCGCCTGCCAGGCCGCCGCCGCGCTGAGCGTCATCGACAGGGCGCAGCACAGCAGGACGGCCGCCACGACGCACTGCCACACCCAGAGGGCGACGACCGGCTCGCGGTCCGGCCAGTCTGCCCGGGCGAGCAGCCGCGGGGCGGAGACGGCGGTCAGGGCGCCGAGCAGCAGCAGGGCCACGGGGACCATCATGGTCGACACCCTACGAGCGCGGGGCCGTCCGGCGGTACGGTCCGCCCCGGCGAAGTGACGCAGTCGACGTGCGTGCCGGCGTCCGGCGCTCACATCGTCAGCAGCATCGCCACCATGCCGATCCCCATCGACAGCCGGCACGCCCGCGCCAGCTCCGGGCGGTCGCCCCAGTGGACCGGGTCCGTCCGGGCCGGCGTGCCGGGCGCGGGCACCAGCCGGGCGCCGGCCAGCAGCACATAGCCCGCGAAGTACAGCAGCAGCGCGGCGGTCAGCGGCGGCATCCCGCCGCCGTGCCCGTGGTGGGCGGCGGCGGGCGGCGACGCGGCCGTCACCACCGCCATGTACACCATCGCCGTGCTGCCCACGAGGTGGTGCAGATGGCGCGGGCCGCCGCGCACCGCCCACAGCGCGCGCAGCGCCGCCGCGCCGAACACCGCCGCGTACACCGGCCACGCCCACCACGGCGGCGTGAACACCGCCGCCGGGACGGCCATCACGGCCATGCCGAAACCCATCAGCGCCTCACCGCCCGCCTCGCTGCGCTGCTCCTCGGCACCGCTGCGCATCCGCAGCAGGCAGTAGGCCCCCGTCCCCGCGCAGAGCGCGACCAGCAGCCAGGCTGCCGACACCGGTCCGTGCACGGCGCACCTCCCCTCGACGGTCGGTCGAGGGATGCGATGCCCACGACGGACGGAGCGCACGCGAGCGCAAGGAGGTACACGGGGAGCATGCGGGGGAGCGCGCACGGTGACCACCGCCGTGGGCGGCGAAACCGTCCGCGACGCCGCCCGCCCGCCGGCCGGGCTCGCGCGGCGCCGCTCGCCCCGTAGACCGCCGGCCGCGGGCCGTCCGTCGCCGCCTGCGTAGCCGCCCGCCCAGGGCCCGTAGGCCGGGTGACCGGCGCCCGGCCCGCCGGCGGTGCCGGCCCGCGCGGAACGGCACGGTAGCGCCGTGCTCCGCCGGCGGCAGCCCGTCCGCGCCGAGCCGGACACCGGGCCGGGTCGGGCCCGCCCCGCACGGCGCGTGAGCCGCCCGGAGGGCTGGCCTCACCGCCGGGCACAGCGCCCCCGGGCGCCTCGTGACGCCCCCGGAGCCCGGTGTGCGGACGCGGGCGGAACCCCCGGCGGGGCCCGTCCCTCAGATGCCCGGCCGGTACCGCAGCGGATGGTCCGCCGGGATCTCCACCAGGACGATGCGGGTGCCGTCCGGATCGGTGATCCACATCTCGATCAGGCCCCACGGCTCCCGCACCGGCGGCCGTACGATCTCCACGCCCCGTGCCCGCAGCTCCCCGCACGCCGCGCTCACGTCCCCGACCTGGAGCCAGAGCTGCACCGCGGGCGACGGCGGGGTGTCGGACCGGCCGGAGAGCTCCAGGAAGCCGCCGCCGAGGAAGTAGACGGTCCCGCGCTCGGGCCCGGTGCCGAACTCGCGGTGGACGGACAGGCCGAGCTGCTCGCCGTAGAAGACGCGGGAGCGCTCGGGGTCGGTGGGCCGCAGAAGGGTGCGGCTGCTGAGTACATGCACCATGCGCCGGAGGCTACTCCGCAGGGTTACCCTCGTCCCCGGCTCAGCCACGCCCGAGAATCGGAGACCGCCGCCATGGACGCGCAAGCCACCTCGATCACCTTCCGCGACGCCACCGACGCCGACGTCGACGCCCTGGTCGCACTGGTCCAGTCGGCGTACCGGGGGGACGACAGCCGGGCCGGATGGACCACCGAGGCGGACATCCTGGACGGGCGGCGGACCGACCACGAGGCCGTGCTGCAGGTGATCAAGGCGCCGGCGAGCCGGCTGCTGACTGTCGAGCGGGACGGCCGCGTCGTCGCCTGCTGCCAGCTCGAACACCGCGGTGACCACGCCTACTTCGGCATGTTCGCGGTCACTCCCGCGCTGCAGGGCGCGGGCCTCGGCGGCACGGTGCTGTCGGAGGCGGAGCGCCTGGCCCGCGCGACCTGGGGCGTCGGCGAGATGCGGATGACGGTGATCTCCGTACGGCACGACCTGATCGCGTGGTACGAGCGCCGCGGCTACCGCCGTACGGGGCGGACGGAGCCGTTCCCGTACGGCGACGAGCGCTTCGGCGTCCCGCGCCGCGACGACCTGGAGTTCGAGGTGCTGGCCAAGCCGCTGGCGTGACCTCTCCGCCCGGGGCGCCGGGTCAGGCCGTGAAGCGGCCGGTGCGCTTGATGTCCGGGTAGTCGGTCGTCGCGCCGTCCAGCTCCAGCGCGCGCACCAGCCGCAGATGCTCCTGGGTGTTGACGACCCAGCCGATGATCCGCAGCCCGGAGGCGCGCGCGTGCTCGACGACCTCCAGGGTGAGCCGGCGGATGTCGAGGCAGACGGACCCGGCGCCCACGGCGACGGCGCGGTCCACCACATCGGTGCCGTAGCGGCTCGCTACCAGCGCCGTGCGCACGCCCGGCACCAGACGCCTGATCTCGGCGATCGCCTCGTCGTGGAACGAGGACACCTCCACCCGCCGGGTCAGATCCCTGGCGTGCATCACCTCGGCCAGCGTCCGTGCCGCCGCCACGTCCTTGATCTCGGCCTGCAGCGGAGTCTGCACGGCCTCCAGGACCTCCTCGAACACCGGTACCCGCTCCCCGCGGCCCGCGTCCAGGGCGCGCAGCTCCGCGAGGGTCTTCTCGGCGATCGGCCCGGAGCCGTCGGTCGTACGGTCCACCTTCGCGTCGTGCATGACGACGAGGGCGCCGTCCTTGCTGAGATGCAGATCGAGTTCGATCAGGTCGAGGCCGGCCTGCTGCGCGGCGACGAAGGAACGGAGGGTGTTCTCGGGCTCCACGCCCATGACCCCGCGGTGACCGATGGTTAGGAAGTTCAAGGTTCAACTCGCTTCCGTCGACGGCGGCTCGGGGACGCGCGGACCGACGCCCCCTGTTCCGGACGTCGTCGTCCACACGGCATGTTCGCAGCCTAACGGCCGGCCGGCGCGATGGACCCGCGGATGCGCGGCGGCCGGGGGACGGCGTCCGGCGCCGGACGGCCCGGTCTCCACCCGCACCGTCACCCGGCGCGGGGCCGGCCCCCGCATCGCAGGCCGACCGGATACCGCCCCTCGGCGGCTCCTGCCGCCTCACGGCGGAAGTGAGCGCCGTCACGGTTTACGACAGGAAAAACAGCGGTGACCATGGGGTCAGGCAGAACGATTTCCCGAGTTGGCTCTTGCTGAGAGAAACCGCGTGTGTCTACGGTGTCTCTACGCGAGGTTCTCCCGTGGAGGATGGGATATGACGGAAATTCTTGTGCAGGCCGCTGCGGAGGAGCAGACTTCTTCGCTGACCAGGGTGATCGACCACCCGGCCTGGCCCGTGCTCAAGGATGCCGTGGAGCAGATCCGGCCATGGCAGTCGAAGGACGGATCGATCGACTTCGACGCCGAGGGGGCCCCGCGGCGGGCCGACGCGGCCGCGGCCGTCGAGCGTGTCGTCGACGCGGTCGAGCAGCTCTCCCCGCTCCTCCCGCACGACGCCGCCTACCACCGCGCGCTGGTCGAGGACCTGCGCCGCTGGGCCGAGGGCGGCTTCCAGGTGCCCGACTTCCTGGACTCGCTGCTGGCCTTCAACCCGGCCGCCCGCCGCGAGGACGGCCTGCAGCACCTGGTCGTCTTCCCGATGTACACGCAGAACGGCAACCCGGACCGCAATCTGGAGGCGGTCGTGCTGCGCATGGTGTGGCCGGACTGGCTGGCCGAGCTGGAGCGCACCCGCTACGACAACCCGCTGTTCTGCGGCATCACCTTCGAGGACTTCACCTCGGGGTACGACACCAACTCCGCCGTGCTCTTCCCGGAGACCATCGCCGTCCGTGAGGCGCCGGAACGATTCTCCTGGGGCGGCATCTTCTGCGACCGCGAGGCCGCCCGCTTCCGCCGGGTCACCGAGGCCGCCGTCGACATCCTCGGCCTCGACCTGCCCGAGGACGTCGCCGCGATGGTCCACGACCAGAAGCGCTGCGAAGAGGCCTTCGTGCTGTGGGACATGATCCACGACCGCACCCACAGCCACGGCGACCTGCCGTTCGACCCGTTCATGATCAAGCAGCGCCAGCCGTTCTGGATGTACGGCCTGGAGGAGCTGCGCTGCGACCTCACCGCCTTCAAGGAGGCCGTGAAGCTGCAGGCGGACGGCGTCCCCCAGGCCCGTGACGTGCAGTACGCGGTGCTCTTCGACCGCATGTTCCGCTTCCCGGTCACCGGCGACCGCAACCGCAACTACGACGGCCTCGGCGGGCAGCTGCTCTTCGCCTACCTGCACCAGCACGACGTGGTCCGCTGGACCGACAACAAGCTCACCATCGACTGGGAGCGCGCCCCGCAGGTGACCAACCAGCTGTGCGCCGAGATCGAGAAGCTGTACCGGGACGGCATCGACCGCCCTAAGCTCGTGCACTGGTTCGCCGGCTACGAGCTGGTCTCCGCCTACCTCGCCCCGCACCCCGGTTCCAAGTGGGCCAAGGGCCCGGACGCCCTGGACCTGACCCAGCCGCCGCGCAAGCTCGTGGACGACGTGCTTCCGGACGAGTTTCCGCTCAGCATGTTCTTCGAGGCGCTGTCCAAGAAGCTGAAGAACGTGATCGCCTCCACGAAGGGCATCACCGCGGACACCGCCGAGCGGGTCGCCGCGTGAGCGACCGCGTCCGGAACACAGCTGCTTCGAAGGGGAACACCATGGGCAACGGGGCTCTCAGCGGTGCGGTGATCGCCGTGGCCGGCGCGGGCGGACCCGCCGGCCGGGCGGCGCTGCTGCGGCTGGCAGAGGCCGGGGCGACCGTCGTAGGGGCGGACAACGACCCGCAGCGGCTGTCGGAGGCCGTGGACGCGGCCCGCTACGCCTCCGGTGGCGCCACCGTCACCGGCGACACGGTCGACCTGCTCGACCTGCAGTCCACCCGCGACTGGGCCGCCCACATCGAGAAGGACTTCGGCCGGGTCGACGGGCTCGTCCACCTGGTCGGCGGCTGGCGCGGCAGCGAGACCTTCACGAAGACCAGCCTCGACGACTGGGACTTCCTGGAGATGCTGCTGATCCGCACCGTGCAGCACACCTCCCTCGCCTTCCACGAGGCGCTGCAGCGCAGCGAGCGCGGCCGGTACGTCCTGATCAGCGCGGCCGGCGCCTCGAAGCCGACCGCGGGCAACGCCGCCTACTCCGCGGCCAAGGCCGCCGCCGAGGCGTGGACGCTGGCCATGGCGGACTTCTTCCGCAAGGCGGGGGGCGCCGAGGGGCCGACGTCCGCGGCTACGATCCTGGTGGTGAAGGCGCTGGTGCACGACGCGATGCGCGCCGAACGCCCCAACGCGAAGTTCGCGGGCTTCACGGACGTCAAGGACCTGGCCGAGGCCATCGAGGGCGTCTGGACCAAGCCCGCCGCCGAAGTGAACGGAAACCGTCTGTGGCTGACCGAGAAGCCGTGAACCCTCCCAGGACCGACGCGCGTCGCCACCACGACCCGCAGGTCCGCGGTTTCGCCAGTGACAACTACGCCGGAGCCCACCCGGAGATCCTGGCCGCCATCGCCCTGGCGAACGGCGGCCACCAGGTGGCGTACGGCGAGGACGACTACACCGAGCACCTCCAGCGGATCATCCGCAGCCACTTCGGGGCCACCGCGGAGGCCTTCCCGGTCTTCAACGGCACCGGGGCGAACGTCGTCGCGCTCCAGGCGGTCACCGACCGCTGGGGCGCGGTGATCTGCGCCGAGAGCGCGCACATCAACGTCGACGAGGGCGGCGCCCCCGAGCGCATGGGCGGTCTGAAACTGCTCACCGTGCCCACCCCCGACGGCAAGCTCACGCCCGAGCTGATCGACCGGCAGGCCTGGGGCTGGGAGGACGAGCACCGTGCGATGCCGCAGGTGGTGTCGATCACCCAGAGCACGGAGCTGGGCACCCTCTACACGCCCGAGGAGATCCGCGCGATCTGCGAGCACGCCCACGCGCACGGCATGAAGGTGCACCTGGACGGCTCCCGGATAGCCAACGCGGCCGCCTCCCTGGACGTGCCGATGCGGACCTTCACCAACGCGGTCGGCGTGGACATCCTCTCGCTGGGCGGGACGAAGAACGGCGCCCTGTTCGGCGAGGCGGTCGTCGTCCTCAACCAGGACGCGGTGCGGAGCATGAAGCACCTGCGGAAGATGTCGATGCAGCTGGCCTCCAAGATGCGCTTCGTCTCGGTGCAGCTGGAGGCGCTGCTCGCCAAGGACCTGTGGCTGCGCAACGCCCGGCACGCCAACGAGATGGCCCAGCGGCTCGCCGAGGGCGTGCGCGCGGTGCACGGCGTGGAGATCCTCTACCCGGTGCAGGCCAACGGTGTCTTCGCCAGGCTCCCGCACGACGTGAGCGAGCGGCTGCAGAAGCGGTTCCGCTTCTACTTCTGGGACGAGGCGGCCGGGGTCGTGCGCTGGATGTGCTCCTTCGACACGACGGAGGAGGACGTCGACACGTTCGTGGCGGCGCTGAAGGAGGAGATGGCGCGCTAGCCGCCCCCTTCACGCGAGCCCCGCAGGGGATGCGGTCACCCGCGAAGCCGGCGGCCGGCGGTGAGCGCACTCCCGTGCCCTCCGGCGCCGGGGCCGGCGTCCCGCGCCTGCGGAACCTCCGTGACCAGGCCGTCGCCCGGCACGCCGGCGGCCGACCGGGGAGCGCGGCGCGGGGCATCGGTCCCGGCGGCGCCGCTGCGCGCGGATCCAGGGCGGTGACCGGCGGCAGGAGTGGGCGCGCCGCCGGACGCCGCGAGGCGTCAGTGGGCCTCTGCGGCGCGCAGTTCCTCCGCCGTCGGGGCCGTGCCGCCGAGGTGGGCCGGGAGCCACCAGGAGTCCTGGGAGTCCTTGGGGCGGCCGGGATAGGCGCGCTGGGCGGCGTCCAGCAGCTCCTGGACGCGTTCGCGCAGCCGGCGGGTGATGGCGCCCGCGTACTGGTCGCGGGGTGCCTCCACCGGCTCGCCGACGCGGACGGTGACGGGCAGGTGGCTGCGGCCGAAGTTGCGGGGCCGGCCCTTCGTCCACAGGCGCTGGGTGCCCCACACCGCCATCGGGACCAGCGGGACGCCCGCCTCCTGCGCCAGGCGGGCCGCACCGGACTTGAAGCTCTTCAGCGTGAAGGACGGCGAGATGGTGGCCTCCGGGAACACCCCGACGACCTCCCCGGAGCGCAGCGAGTCCAGCGCGTGCGCGAACGCGGCCTCACCCTGCTTGCGGTCCACCGGGATGTGCTTCATGCCGCGCATCAGCGGGCCGGAGATCCTGTGCCGGAAGACGGACTCCTTCGCCATGAAGCGCACCAGGCGCTTCTGCGGAAGGGCGGCCAGGCCGTTGAAGACGAAGTCGAGGTAGCTGATGTGATTGCTCACCAGCACGGCACCGCCGGTGCGCGGGATGTTCTCCGAGCCCTGACAGTCGATCTTCAGGTCCCAGACCTTGAACAGCGTCTTGGCGAATCCGATGACGGGACGGTAGACCAGCTCGGCCATAAGCGGGGTGGGCCCTTTCTGCTCTGCTCGGGAAAGGGGATCCCGGCGGGAAAGTTACGTGTCCGTAGGTTTACGGCGTCTCGCAGATCGTGCCCCAAGAACGGACGGGTAGCCAGTCCTGGTGCCTCGCGGCGGCGAGATCCTCGTCACGTCGGCCTACATCCCACCTCAAAGGCTTAAGTCACCTTTACTCCGGGCGTACCGTGGAGCCCCTCGGGAAGCAGGAGCACCACCCCTGGGCGGAGCGCGGCGGAGACCTGCCGGGAGCCGGGAATTGCCGCGGTCCCGTGGACGCTGTAGGCGTGGAGGACCGGACCGGCGGCGTGCGGCCCGGCCGGCGGGGTGCCGGGCGGTGCTCGCCGCGGCGGGTGACAGCAAAGCGCCGCACGGGCGGCGGAACAGGAGGGCACACGTGCGCGGGGGCGACGACGGCGAGCGGCTGGACGCGGCCGACCTCGGCGGCGCACTGGGGGAGCGGGCCACACTCGTGCAGTTCTCCAGCGCCTTCTGTGCGCCCTGCCGGGCCACGCGCCGCATCCTCGGCGAGGTCGCGGCGATGGTGCCGGGGGTGACCCACGTCGAGATCGACGCCGAGGCCCGCCTGGACCTCGTCCGCGCACTGGACGTCCTGAAGACGCCCACCGTCCTGGTCCTGGACGCCGGCGGCCGGGTGGTGCGGCGCGCCGCCGGGCAGCCCCGCAAGGCCGACGTCATCGCGGCGCTCGGGGAGGCGGTGTGAGGAGCCTTCGGTGCGCGGCGCCGGGCCCTGCGGGTCCCGCGCCCCGCTCGGCCCCGCGCACCCGCTGTCGCCGGCCCGCCCGCAGGCCGGCGGAACTCCTTCTCCACGGCCGGGTCCACGTCGACCTCGTCCGCACCGCGAGCGCGCGCTGTCCGGGCTGCTGAGCAGCCGCGCAACACCCCCCTCCCGTGTGCGCCCGGGCGGGGGACGCCCACGCCCCCTCGCAGAAGGACAGCTCATGACGGCCGCCCATGACCTCGGCACCGCCCGGCTCGCCTCCCCCGACCTGTTGCGCTCCACCTTCCGCCGGCATGCCGCCGGCGTCGCCGTGATCACCGCGCGCGGGTCCGCCGGCCCCGCCGGTTTCACCGCCACCTCCCTCACCTCCGTCTCCGCCGAGCCGCCGCTGGTCTCCTTCGGCATCGGCACGGGCGCCTCCAGCTGGCCGGCGGTGGCCGAGGCCGGCCACGTCGGCGTGCACATACTCGGCGAGCACCAGAGCGAGCTGGCCGCCACCTTCGCGCGCAGCGGCGCCGACCGCTTCGGCGCGCCCACGGTGTGGCGGGAGGGCCCGGAAGGGGTGCCGGTGCTGGACGGCGTGCTCGCCTGGCTGGTGTGCCGGATCGTCGCACGGGTCCCGGCCGGCGATCACCGCATCGTGGTCGCCGAGGCCGTCCTCGGCGACTCCTCGGGCCCCGGGCGCCCGCTCCTCTACCACCAGGGCCGCTTCGGCGGCCTGCGGGATTGATCACGCCGCCGCCTCCTGCGGAGCCGTCGAGTTCCGGTTACGCTGCGTTGCGAAGGTCACAGTTCAAAGCGCTTGCTCAGCGAGCATGAACTGGATGTACTGGCGAGTAATATCTCGGTCGGAGCGCGCGGACGCCCCGCTCGGGATCGGCCGCTTCAGGCGCCTATGCTGCCTGCAAGAGGCAGCCCGGAAATGACGATGCAGTAGGAGAGCCGGCGTGAGCTTGAGGATCGTTGTCACTGTGAAGTACGTGCCCGACGCCACTGGCGACCGGCACTTCGCCGATGACCTGACCGTCGACCGCGACGACGTGGACGGTCTGCTCTCCGAACTGGACGAGTACGCCGTCGAGCAGGCGCTGCAGATCGCCGAGAACGCGGACGACGCCGAGGTCACCGTCCTGACGGTCGGCCCCGAGGACGCCAAGGACGCGCTCCGCAAGGCCCTCTCCATGGGCGCCGACAAGGCCATCCACGTCGAGGACGACGACCTGCACGGCACCGACGCCATCGGCACCTCCCTGGTCCTGGCCAAGGCCATCGAGAAGGCCGGCTTCGACCTGGTCGTCTCCGGCATGGCCTCCACCGACGGCACCATGGGCGTCCTGCCCGCACTGGTCGCCGAGCGCCTGGGCGTCCCTCAGGTCACCCTGCTCTCCGAGGTCTCCGTCGAGGACGGCACGGTCAGGGGCCGCCGCGACGGCGACGCCGCCTCCGAGCAGCTCGAGGCGCAGCTCCCGGCGGTCGTCTCCGTGACCGACCAGTCGGGCGAGGCCCGCTACCCGTCGTTCAAGGGCATCATGGCGGCCAAGAAGAAGCCGGTCGAGTCCTGGGACCTGTCCGACCTGGACATCGACGCCGAAGAGGTCGGTCTCGACGGCGCCTGCACCAAGGTCGAGGCCGTGACCGAGCGTCCGGCCCGCACGGCCGGCACCATCGTCAAGGACGAGGGCGAGGGCGGCAAGCAGCTCGCTGAGTTCCTCGCGGGCCAGAAGTTCATCTGAGGCCCGTCCCCCGCTGACCGCCCCTCAACCCGTTACGCAGGAGAGCAATCCCATGGCTGAAGTCCTCGTCTACGTCGACCACGTGGACGGCGCCGTCCGCAAGCCCACCCTGGAGCTGCTGACCCTCGCCCGCCGCATCGGCGAGCCCGTCGCCGTCGCCCTCGGCAACGGCGCCGCCGACACCGCCGCCACGCTCGCCGAGCACGGCGCGGTGAAGGTCCTCACCCACGACGCGCCGGAGTACGCCGAGTACCTGGTCGTGCCGAAGGTGGACGCCCTCCAGGCCGCCTGCGAGGCCGTCTCCCCGGCCGCCGTGCTGGTCCCGTCCTCCGCCGACGGCAAGGAGATCGCCGCCCGTCTGGCGCTGCGCATCGGCTCCGGCATCATCACCGACGCCGTCGACCTGGAGGCCGGCGACGAGGGCCCGGTGGCCACCCAGTCGGTGTTCGCCGCGTCCTTCACCACCAAGTCCCGCGTCGTCAAGGGCACCCCGGTCATCACGGTCAAGCCGAACTCGGCCGCCGTCGAGGCCGCCCCGGCCGCCGGCGCGGTCGAGGCCCTGTCCGTGACCTTCTCCGACAAGGCCACCGGCACGAAGATCACCGGCCGTACGCCGCGTGAGTCGACGGGCCGCCCGGAGCTGACCGAGGCCGCGATCGTGGTCTCCGGCGGCCGCGGCGTCAACGGCGCCGAGAACTTCTCGATCATCGAGGCGCTCGCCGACCAGCTCGGCGCGGCCGTCGGCGCCTCGCGCGCCGCCGTCGACGCCGGCTGGTACCCGCACACCAACCAGGTCGGCCAGACCGGCAAGTCGGTCTCGCCCCAGCTGTACATCGCCAACGGCATCTCGGGCGCCATCCAGCACCGCGCCGGCATGCAGACCTCCAAGACGATCGTGGCCGTCAACAAGGACCCCGAGGCCCCGATCTTCGAGCTGGTCGACTTCGGCGTGGTCGGCGACCTCTTCGACGTCGTCCCGCAGCTGACCGAGGAGATCAAGGCCCGCAAGGGCTGAGGTCCGCCTCCGCCCTACGAGGCCCCCGCCGCCTGCGCGTGACGGGGGCCTCGGTGCATGCCGGACACGGTGCATGCCGGACACGGTGCATGCCGGACACGGTGCATGCCGGACACGGTGTCGGCCGGAGCCGGACAGCGCCGCGCCGCGGGGTGCGGGACGGGCCGGCGGGAGAAGGCGGCGACCGGCCGCGCGGTCCGCGCCGGGTCAGTCCGCCGGGGGCAGCTCGCCCGAGCCGCGGGTGACCAGGCGGGTGGGCAGTTCGATCCGCTCCGGGGCGAGGAGCGTGCCGTCGAGCTGGCGGAAGAGGCGCTCCGCGGCGGTGCGGCCCAGGGCCGCCGGGTCCTGGGCGACGACCGTGACGCCCGGCTGGAGCAGGTCGGCCAGCTCGAAGTCGTCGAAGCCGACCAGGGACACGCGTCGCGCGTGCGCGGCGAGGACCCGCACGACGGTGACCGTGACCCGGTTGTTGCCGGTGAAGACGGCGGTGACGGGCTCGGGCCCGGACAGCATCTCCTCCGCCGCCCGGCGCACCCGCTCGGGTTTCGTCGCCCCCAGGGACATCCAGCGCCGGTCGACGGGTATCCCCGCGTCCGCCATGGCCGACCGGTAGCCGCGCAGCCGCTCGGCCGCGGTGTGGATGCGGGGCATGTCGCCGATGAAGCCGATCCGGCGGTGGCCGTGCGCGATCAGGTGGGCGACGCCGTCGCGGGCGCCGCCGTAGTTGTCGGACAGGACCACGTCGGCGTCGATCCGGCCGGCCGGGCGGTCCACGAACACGGTCGCCACCCCCGCCCTGATCTCCGGCTCCAGGTAGCGGTGGTCGTCCCCGGCCGGGATCACCACGAGCCCGTCCACCCGGCGCGCGCACAGGGCCAGCGCCAGTTCCTGCTCGCGTTCGGGGTCCTCGGCGCTCGAGCCGTTGATCAGCAGGGCTCCGTGCGCGCGGGCCACCTCCTCGACGGCGCGGCTGAGGGGGCCGTAGAACGGGTCGGCCAGGTCCTCCAGGACCAGGCCGATGCTCGACGTGCGGCCCTTGCGGAGCACCCGTGCGCTGTCGTTGCGGCGGAAGCCCAGCGCCTCGATGGCCTCCTGGACCCGGCGTTCGGTGTCGGGGGTGACCCCGGGCTCGCCGTTGACCACCCGGGAGACCGTCTTGAGGCCGACGCCGGCGCGGGCCGCCACGTCCTTCATCGTGGGGCGGTTGCCGTACCGCGTGCCGGAGAGGCGGTCTGCGCGGCGGGTGGTCTCGGGCACGGTGCGTCTGTCCTGTCTCTCGTCCGTCTCTTCCGCCTCTGCCCCGCGGTGGTGCGCGATCCGTGGGCTTGTATGAGGATGTGGCGTCGAGCATAGAGCCTGGACAACGTTGTCAGCTGCGCGAGAGACTGTCCACCGCTCTCCGGCCTGCGCCCCCACCGCTTGACCGGCCTGCCTTTTCAGCTTTTCGAGCTTCTACGGGGAGATCTCACTTCGATGCACACCGATCTCGTGGCGGCCCTGGACATCGGCGGCACCAAGATCGCCGGCGCGCTGGTCGACGACGGCGGACGGATCCTGGCCCGGGCACAGCGGGCGACGCCCGCCCAGCAGGACGGCGAAACGGTCATGGGGGCGGTGGCGGAGGTCCTCGGCGACCTCGCCGCCTCGCCGCTGTGGGGACGCGCCGGCTCGGTCGGCATCGGCAGCGCCGGTCCGGTGGACGCCTCGGCCGGCACCGTCAGCCCGGTGAACGTGCCGGGCTGGCGCTGCTTCCCGCTGGTCGAGCGGGTGCGCGCGGCCACCGGGGGTCTGCCGGTCGAGCTGATCGGCGACGGTGTCGCGATCACCGCGGCCGAGCACTGGCAGGGCGCCGCCCGCGGCCATGACAACGCGCTGTGCATGGTGGTCTCCACCGGGGTCGGCGGTGGTCTGGTGCTGGGCGGCCGACTGCACCCCGGCCCGACCGGCAACGCCGGGCACATCGGCCACATCAGCGTCGACCTCGACGGCGACCCCTGCCCGTGCGGCTCGCGCGGCTGCGTGGAGCGCATCGCCAGCGGCCCCAACATCGCCCGGCGCGCGCTGGAGCAGGGGTGGCGGCCCGGCCCGGACGGGGACGCCTCGGCCGCCGCGGTGGCCGCCGCCGCCCGTGCGGGCGACCCGGTGGCCGCGGCCTCCTTCCAGCGGGCCGCGCAGGCGCTGGCCGCCGGCATCGCGGCCACCGCGACCCTGGTCGAGATCGACGTCGCCGTGATCGGCGGCGGCGTCGCCAAGGCGGGCGACGTCCTCTTCGCGCCCCTGCGCCAGGCCCTCGCGGACTACGCGGCCCTGTCCTTCGTGCGGCGGCTCACCGTCGTGCCCGCGCAGACGGGCACGGACGCGGGGCTGGTCGGCGCCGCCGCGGCCGCGCTGGCCCGCAGGCCGGACGCCGCCGCGGCGAGCCTGTAGCCGTCAGCAGGTCAGCCGCGCGTCCGCCCAGTCCGCGTGGTCGGAGTCGATGCCGTCCCCGCCGTCGGTGACGACGAGCCGGACCACCCGCGCGCCGGTGACGTCGGCGGTGATCCGCCGGGCGGGCATGGCGTTGGTGAGGACGCCGGTGGCGGCGGCCTTGGCGCCGTCCGCCCAGATCTCGAAGGCGACGGTGCCCCGGGTGTCCTTCTCGTCGTCCACGCCCACGTCCGCGGTGACCTTCTCGCAGGCCCCGCCGGTGTAGAAGGAGACGTCGCTGAAGGCGTGCACGCCGAGTCCCCTGGCGTACACCGTCCCGCCGACGGTGAGCGGACGCCCGTCGCCCGCGGCGCTCTCCCCGTTGCTGGTGTCGCGTTCCACCGGCCCCCAGCCGTTGACCGCCGACAGCCACGGCAGGTCACCGGGGTAGGACGTCCCGGCGGGCGGCCGCACCACGACGGACGCGGTCAGCGCGAGCGTCCCGGTGACGCGCTGCCCCGCGGGCGAGCGGTAACCGGCCCGCAGCGTGAGGTCGTAGGAGCCGGGCGGCGTCCCCGCCGGGGCGGTGACGCGCCAGCCGGTGCGCAGGGACGCGCCCGTGGTGAGGACGGCGGCCGAGGTCGCCGAGGCGGGTCGTACGGTCCACCCGCCGGGGCCGGTCAGGGACACGGACACGCGGCGCGCGGGGGTGCGGCCGAGGTCGGTGACGGTGCCGGTCAGTGTGACCGGGGCGCCCGCCTCGATCAGCGGGGTTCCGTCCAGGCCGAGTTCGACGGCGGGCGGGTGCGCGGCCCACCGCGGGTCGGCGGCGACGCGCAGCAGGACCGTGCCGTGGGCGGGGACGGTGGCGGCGATGGTGCCGGCGGTGTTGTAGGTGCGGTGCCGCCACAGGTCGCGCAGGGTGTAGGCGCCGGCGCCGGGCAGGCCGACGGCACGCGCGTCGGTGGCGATCCGCTGGGCGGCGCCGGACTCGTTGAAGAGGGCCACGGCGCGGCTGCCGTCCTGCATCTCCTTGGCGACGACCCAGCGCCCGCCCGCGGAGGAGACCACCGTGCCCTGTCTGCCGAGCGGGTCCTGGTCGACGGCGATGACCTCCGTGTTGCCCAGGACCTCGTAGGTCGCCGGGGAGGCCTTGCGCAGGTCGGTGCCGATGAGCAGGGGTGCGGCCATGACCGACCAGAGCGAGAAGTGCGAGCGGTACTCGGTGTCGGTCATGCCGCCGTTGCCGACCTCCAGCATGTCGGGGTCGTTCCAGTGGCCGGGCCCGGCGTAGGGGGCGAGGGGCAGGTTCTGCTTCACGATCGACAGCATCGAACTCCAGCTGTCGCTGATGTCCCCGGTGGTCCGCCACAGGTGGCCCACGCCCGAGGCCCACTCCCAGGGCTTGTTCTCGCCCCATTCGCAGATGCTGTAGACGATGGGGCGGCCCGTCGCGTCGAGGGCGTCGCGCATGGTCCGGTAGCGCTGCCGGGCGTCCACGCCCTGGTTGTTGCAGTTGTCGTACTTCAGGTAGTCCACGCCCCAGTCGGCGAACTGCCGGGCGTCGCTGTACTCGTGCCCCAGCGCGCCCGGGAAGCCGGCGCTGTCACAGGTCTTGGTGCCGGCGCTGGTGTAGATGCCGAGTTTGAGCCCCTTGGCGTGGACGTAGTCCGCGACCGCCTTGATCCCGTCAGGGAAGCGCGCGGGGTCGGGCACCAGCCTGCCGTTCGCGTCGCGGTCCGGCAGGGCCCAGCAGTCGTCCAGGTTGACGTACCGGTAGCCCGCGTCCTTCAGGCCCTTCGCCACGAAGAGGTCCGCGATGCCTTCGACCATGGCCGCGTCGAACTCGGGGCGGCAGTGGGTGGAGTTCCAGTTGTTGAAGCCCATGGGCGGGGTCGGCGCGAGGTCGTCGGACGGGGCCGGGGCGGGGCTGTGCGGCGCGGTGGGGGCGGTGGGCGCGGCGGGTGCGGCGGGCGCCGCGAGGGCGGGCGCGGCGAGGCCGGTGGCGCACAGCAGCCCTGCGGCGAGTGCTGTGGCCACTCTTCGGCGGGTGGTGCGGGTGTGAGGGTGACGCATCGTCGACGTTCCTCCGACTCGCGAAAGGCGGGATGACGGCGTGCCAGGGTCCCGGACGGCGGTCGGCGCGGAGTGCGCTCCGAGGGACATGTGCGCGTCATCGGTGCGCGTTCACGCTACTGCGTGTCGGAGTATGTTGGAAGAGGAGCGTCCGGCGTTCGGTTCTGTTCGCTCCAGTTCGGCTGGAAGAGGGCGGCACGGCGTCCGGGGGTTCGCGCGGCGGGCTGCGCGTGACCCCGGACGCCGTGCCGCAGTTGATCAGCGCATGAAGAAGCGCAGCATGCTCGCCCTCGCCACCCTCGCCACCGGATTCGTCGTGGCGGCCGTCACTCCCTCCCACCCGGCCGACGAGACCCGCCCCGGCGACCCGACGGTCTCCGGTGCCCTCGACACGGCGGGCCACCTCGTCGGCCCGGAGATCCCCGCCGCCGACGACGCCCCCGGCCGGGAGTAGGCCCGGCGGCGTGCCGCGTGCGTGCCGGCGTCCCCGCCGCGGGGGCGCCGGCACCGCCGTGTGCGCGAGGGCGGCGCCCTCACGGTGACGGGGTTTCCGTGGCAGGGTGGAGCGGGCAAGCCTCAGGGGGCCAACAGAAGAGGGGGAGTCCGTGACCGTCGTCTGGATCAACGGCGCGTTCGGTGCGGGGAAGACCACGACCGCACGGGAACTGATCGAACTGATCCCGAACAGCACGCTCTTCGACCCCGAGGTCATCGGCGGGGCGCTCACGCACCTGCTGCCGCCCAAGTGTCTCGCCGAGGCCGGCGACTTCCAGGACCTGCCGATCTGGCGCCGGCTGGTGGTCGACACCGCCGCCGCGATGCTCGCCGAGCTGGGCGGCACCCTGGTGGTGCCCATGACCCTGCTGCGCCAGGAGCACCGGGACGAGATCTTCGGCGGCCTCGCCGCCCGCAGGATCCCCGTGCACCATCTGCTCCTCGCCCCGGCCGAAACGATACTGCGCGAGCGGGCAGCCGGGCGGGAGGCTCCGGACCCGCCCGACGGCGACATCCGGATGCGCCGGTGGTCCCACGACCGCATCGAGCCCTACCGCGCCGCCCTCGCCTCCTGGCTCACCGCCGACGCCCACCTCGTGGACACCAGCTCCCTCACCCCGTACGAGACGGCCGTGCGCATCGCCGAGGCCGTCGGCAGCGGCGCCGTGCCCGCCTGCGACATAGTGCAGACCCCCGAGCCGACCGCCGAGACGCTCGCCGCGGGGGTGCTCCTCTTCGACGAGCAGGACCGGGTGCTGCTCGTCGATCCCACCTACAAGCCCGGCTGGGAGTTCCCCGGCGGCGTGGTGGAACGGGGCGAGGCCCCGGCCCGTGCCGGGATGCGCGAGGTCGCCGAGGAGACCGGGATACGGCTGCGGGAGGTGCCGCGGCTGCTCGTCGTGGACTGGGAGCGGCCCGCACCGCCCGGGTTCGGGGGACTGCGGCTGCTGTTCGACGGGGGCCGGCTCGAGTCCGCGGAGGCGGAAGGCGTCCTGCTGCCGGGCCCGGAACTGCGCGCCTGGCGCTTCGTCACCGAGCAGGAGGCCGCCGCGATGCTGCCGCCGGTCCGCTACGAGCGCCTGCGCTGGGCGCTGCGAGCGCGCGAGCGGGGCACCGCGCTCTATCTGGAGGCCGGGGTGCCGGTCGGCTGAGCCGGTGCCGGTGCCGGTGCCGGTGCCGGTGCCGGTGCCGGGGTGCCGGTCTGGTCGCGGCCGCGGCCCCGCGCAGTGCGGCGGCGGCGCCTTTCACCACCGGGTCGCCGCGCCCGAAGCAGGCCGCCTCCGCCTCCGGCCCGGCCGGCCGCCGCAGGGATGCCGGGAGCCGGGTCCGGTCGAGGTCGAACACCCCCGGTGTCACCGACCCGTCCACCGGGGGACGCCGCCGCCGTGTCCCCCGGGATCAGCACGCCCTCGCCGGGCAAGACCAGCGATGCTGCCGTCCGTGTGCCCGGCACGTGGAGCACCCGGGCGCCGCCGCCGAAGTCCAGCACCTCGCCGTCCGGCACACCGGTGACCGCGGCGGCGGGCCGGGCCGTTCGCCCGTACGAAGGGGCGTCAGGTGATGGCCGGCGACTCGGCACCGTCCGGCGCGGCCCGCCTCGGCCGCGCCGCCCGCGTGATCCGCGTGGCAGTGGCTCAGGACCGTCCGCCGTACGTCCCGCGGTGTGCTCCCCGTCGCCGCGACCGCGTCGGCGATCGCCCGGCCGGAGCCGAGCGTGCCCGCGTCGACCGGCGTCAACTCCTCGCCCTCGCGCCGGAGACAGGCCCGGCCGACCGGAAAGCGCAGGATGTGGAGGCGGGGGAACCGTTCGGCGACGTCCGTGCGCCGACCGTAGGGAGGGCCCCCGCCCGCCGGCGAGGGCCCTGTGCCGTCGGCGCAATGGCTCAGCCCGCCGCGTAGTTGCGCAGGAACAGCGCCTCGGCGACCGACAGCCGCTCCAGCTCCTCGGGCGACACGCTCTCGTCGACCGCGTGGATCTGCGCCTCGGGCTCGCTCAGCCCGATGAGCAGGATCTCCGCCTGCGGGTACAGGCCGGCGAGGGTGTTGCACAGCGGTATGGAGCCGCCCTGTCCGGCGTAGCTCATGGTCTGACCGGGATAGGCCACCGCCATCGCGTCGGCCATCGCCTGGTAGGCAGGGCTGGTGGTGTCGGCGCGGAACGCCTGCCCCTGGCCGATCTGCTCGGTGGTGACCCGGGCGCCCCACGGGGTGTGCGCCTCGATGTGCGCCTGGAGCAGCTTGGTGGCCTCCGCCGCGTCCACGCCCGGCGGCACCCGCAGGCTGATCAGGGCCCGGGCGCTGGACTGCACGGAGGGGGTGGCGCCGACGACCGGCGGGCAGTCGATGCCGAGGACGGTGACGGCCGGACGGGCCCAGATGCGGTCGGCGACGGAGCCGTCGCCGATGAGCCGGACGCCGTCCAGCACCTTGGCGTCCGCGCGGAACTGCTCCTCGGAGTACTGCAGGCCGTCCCACTCGGCCGTGGCGTCCAGTCCGTCGACCGTGGTCGAGCCGTCCTCGCCGCGCAGCGAGTCCAGGACGCGGATCAGCGCGGCGAGCGCGTCCGGGGCGGCGCCGCCGAACTGGCCCGAGTGCAGGTTGCCGGCCAGGGTGTCGATCTGCACCCGGAGCAGGGTCATGCCCCGCAGGGTGGTGGTGACCGTCGGCAGGCCCACGCGGAAGTTGCCCGCGTCACCGATGACGATCGCGTCCGCCTCCAGCAGTCCGGGGTGCTCCTCGGCGTACCGCTCCAGACCGCCGGTGCCCTGCTCCTCCGAGCCTTCCACGATCACCTTGACGTTCACGGGGACGCCGCCGTTCGCCTTCAGGGCGCGCAGTGCGAGCAGGTGCATGAGGAAGCCGCCCTTGCAGTCGGCGGTCCCGCGGCCGTACCAGCGGCCGTCGCGCTCGGTCAGCTCGAACGGCGGGGTGGTCCAGCCGGCCTCGTCCAGCGGCGGCTGGACGTCGTAGTGCGCGTACAGGAGAACCGTTTTCGCCCCCTCCGGGCCGGGGAGCCGGCCGTACACCGACTGCGTGCCGTCCGGGGTGTCCAGCACGGCCACGTCGACGAAGCCCTCGGCCTCCAGCGCGTCGGCGATCCAGCGCGCGGCGGCCTCGCTCTCGCTCTTCGGGAACTGCGTGAAGTCCGCCACCGACCGGAAGGCGACCAGCTCGGTGAGCTCCGTCTTCGCCCGGGGCATCAGCGAGGCCACGGTCTCGGCGACCGGATTCGACGACATGGGCACGCTCCTCGTGGGTGCGACGTTGATACGGGGTGAGTACAGCGATCCTCCCACAGCGGTCCGCGCGGACGTCCGCCGTAGGATGCGGGGGACACTTCGGCAGCGGCTTGAGCGGAGCGGTAGACCATCGTGAGCGGCGACAACTCTTCGGCGGACGACGTGCAGCGGGTGTGGGACGTCGTCGTGGTGGGCGCAGGACCCGCGGGGGCTTCGGCCGCCTACGCGGCGGCGGTCGCGGGACGGCGCGTGCTGCTGCTGGAGAAGGCCGAGCTGCCGCGCTACAAGACCTGTGGCGGCGGCATCATCGGCCCGTCGCGCGACGCGCTGCCGCCCGGCTTCGAACTGCCGTTCAAGGACCGGGTGCACGCGGTGACCTTCTCGAACAACGGCCGCTTCACCCGCACCCGCCGCTCCAGGCAGATGCTGTTCGGCCTGGTCGACCGGTCCGAGTTCGACCGGCAACTCGTCGAACACGCCCAGAAGGCGGGCGCCGAGCTGCGCACGGGCGTCACGGTCCAGCGGGTGGAGCAGCACGGCTCGGCGGTGCCGGACCGGCGCACGGTCGCCGTCGTCCTGCAGGGCGGCGAGACGGTGCTGGCCCGCGCGGTCGTCGGAGCCGACGGCAGCGCCAGCCGGATAGGAGCCCATGTCGGTGTGAAGCTGGACCAGGTGGACCTCGGGCTGGAGGCGGAGATCCCGGTGCCGGAGACGGTCGCCGAGGACTGGAAGGGACGGGTCCTCATCGACTGGGGCCCGCTGCCGGGCAGTTACGGCTGGGTGTTCCCCAAGGGCGACACGCTGACGGTCGGTGTCATCTCCGCGCGCGGCGAAGGCGCCGCCACCAAGCGGTACCTGGAGGACTTCATCGGCCGGCTCGGCCTGGCCGGCTTCGAGCCGGCCCTCTCCTCGGGGCACCTGACCCGCTGCCGCGCCGAGGACTCGCCGCTCTCCCGCGGGCGGGTCCTGGTCTGCGGGGACGCGGCGGGCCTGCTGGAGCCGTGGACCCGCGAGGGCATCTCGTTCGCGCTGCGCTCGGGGCGGCTGGCGGGGGAGTGGGCGGTCCGGATCGCCGAGGCCCACGACGCCGTCGACACCCGGCGCCAGGCCCTCAACTACGCGTTCGCCGTCAAGGCGGGGCTCGGCGTCGAGATGAGCGTGGGCAAGCGGATGCTGGCCCTCTTCGAGAAGCGCCCCGGCTTCTTCCACGCGGCTCTCACCGGCTTCCGTCCGGCCTGGCGGGCGTTCAAGGACATCACGCAGGGCTCCACCTCGCTGGGCGAGCTCATCCGCTCCCATCCGCTCGCCCAGCGCGCCCTGACCGCGCTGGACCGGGGGGCGGCCGCACCGGCGGAGGATTCCGTCAGTTCGTGACGGTGATCCGGAAGACCGGGTGATCGGGGGCGATCCGGCGCAGGTCCGCGTCGGGGGAGTCGGGGCCGACTCCGTCGAAGAACGCCCCGGCCTCCAGCTTCCAGCGCTCGAGGTACGCCCGCAGCAGCGGCACCTTGTCGTCGTCGGCGACCTCGGTGGCGGTGAACGCGTCGGCGTTCTTGCCGAGCCGCAGTTCGCCGCCGCCGGCCGCGCGCATGTTCCGGGTCCACTGGACGTGCCCGCGCGGGGCGACCAGGTACTGCTGCCCGTCCACCGTCAGCGGGTTCACCGGGGTGGTGCGCCACTGTCCGCTGGTGCGCCCGCGCACCGCGAGGACGCGCGAGCCCCGGACGCTGATGCCGTGCCGGGTCAGCCAGGCGACGGCCCGGTTGAACACGTTGACGGTGAACCAGCCGGGCTTCTTGACGTATGTCGACACAGTGACCCCTCACGGTTTCGGAGAGCGGTGCTCTCGCCGGACTCCAGTGTGGGGCGCGCCGACCGTCAGGGCAAGAGCACTGCTCTCTTTTGTGTGCACCGCTCTCCGCCGTGGCACACTTCCGGTATGAGCACCGCACAGGGCGCCCGCGCCCGGGCCAGGCAGGAAGTCGCAGGCGCCATCAAGGAGGCGGCGCGCCGGCAGCTCGCGGCGGAGGGCGCCGCCAAGCTCTCGCTGCGCGCCGTCGCCCGCGAGCTGGGCATGGTCTCGTCGGCGCTGTACCGCTATTTCCCCAGCCGGGACGACCTGCTGACCGCCCTGATCATCGACGCCTACGACTCCCTGGGCGCGGCGGCGGAACAGGCCGCTGACGCCGCGGCCGGCGCCCCGCACCCCGCCCGCTGGACGGCCGTGTGCGAGGCCGTGCGCGCCTGGGCGCTCGCCCACCCGCACGAGTACGCGCTGATCTACGGCTCGCCCGTGCCCGGGTACGCCGCTCCCCCGACCACCGTGCGGGCCGCGGGCCGCGTGGGCTTCGTCCTCATCGGCATCCTCCGGGAGGCGCACCAGGGACCCGGCCTCACCGCCCCGCCCCTCCCCGCCGAACTGCGCCCCGAGGCCCGGCGCATGGCCGCCGATCTCGCGCCCGAACTGCCGCCCGAGACCGCCGCGGCGTTGGTCGCGGCCTGGGCCCAGCTGTTCGGCCTGGTGAGCTTCGAGCTGTTCGGCCAGTTCAAAGAGGTGGTCGAGGACCGGGACGCCTTCTTCCGGCACGCGGTGACGCGACTGGCTCACGGCGTGGGCCTGCGGTGAGCGCCCGAGGGGCTGCGGCGTCCGGCCCGGTACGGCCGGGCTGAGCGAGGGCGTGGTGCGCGATCCGGTGAACGCCACGGCTCCGGTCGCTTCCCGGCGATTCGCGACCGCCGCCCCGCCCCGCCCCGGCGACGGATCCGGCGACGACGCGATCCGGCGGAGATGCCTAGCGCGGCCGCCGGCCGGCTGCGCTCCGCACCTGCGAGGTCAGCCACGGCTGCAGCCAGCGCGCTCCCTCCGGCGTGAGGTGGACCCCGTCGCTGCGCACGCGAACACCGTCGACCTCCCACGTGAAGGCACCGTCCGGGCACAGGCGGCGGCCCAGCTCAAGGATCCCGGCGCTGCGGCCCTTGTGCGCGGCGGCCTGACGGAGCATCCGGTTCCAGAGGTCGACGCGCTCGGGCCGGTCTTCGGGCCATACACCGCCGTCCGGCCGTTCTCCTCGACGGTTGTAGGGCACCGTGGCCAGCAGCACGCGAGCACCGCGGGCCGCCGCGGTGTCGATCGCCCGGTCGAGCTGCGCCCGCAGGTACGCGTCGAACGTCTTGTCCCCGATGTGCGTCCAGCGCCCGCCGTGCGAGCGGTCCATGGTCTCCCAGCGCCCGAAGAGGAGCACCACCACGTCCGGGTCGTCGCGGTCGACCGCCTGCCGCAGGTCGCTCGGCCACCGCTCGCACCGCCGGGACACCTCATGGAGGCCGCCGAAGCAGCGGTAGGGGCTGCTCGGCGCCGGACCGCAGCCCTGCCGGGTGACGTCGTGGACGGTGACGCCCGGGGTGGGGGGCAGGCAAGGGAGGGCGCTGCCACCCGCTCCCGTTCCCCACCGCGCCCGCATCACGCCGTAGGCGGTCCCGGCCGGCACGCCTGCGCGTCCCGCGCCGCCCGCCCCTGCCGGGCGGGGCCGGGGTTCAGGACGCTGGTCTCCCGGTCCGCCGACCGGGCCCCTGTCAGGCCCCTTCGTACGGGCCCGGGCGGCCGGGCCGGGAGCGGAAGCGGGTCAGCACCGTCACCACCCGGGCGAGGAAGACCGCCGGGGCGGCGATCTGGCCCAGGCGCAGCAGCGCCGCGGCCGGCAGGCGCGGCAGGTCGAAGAGCAGGGCGGGCCCGGCCAGGGCCCCGAACAGCACTGCCGCCGCGAAGGCGGCGCTGGCCAGCGCGTATCCGATCTCCACCGTCGCCGCGTCCCGTTCCGCCTGGGTACGGCGCCCCCCGTGTGCGTACATCCCGCCAGTCTCACAGACGTGCGCCCGGCGGAGCAATCGACTCGCGCCGGGCGCACCGCGGAGGCGTCCCCCCGGTCAGTCGCGGAGCGCCACGGGCTCGGCCGCCTCCTTCACGGCGGACCGGGCGACCACCACGGACCGTGCCGGGCGGGACCGGCGCAGTCCGGGCAGCGACAGCAGCAGGCCGGCCACGGCGATGACGGCGACCACGACCAGGCCGGGACGGTAGCTGTCGAGAACGGCCTGCGGGGTGGCCTTCTCGGGAGCGTGCGCGGTGATGACGGCCGTCACGACCGCCAGGAAGACGGCACCGCCCACCTGCACCGAAGTGTTCAGCAGTCCGGAGACCATGCCCTGCTCGTGCTCGTCCACGCCGTTGGTGGCCTGGACGTTGAGGGACGGGAAGGTCAGGGCGAAGCCGGCGCCGACCAGCAGCATGGTCGGCAGGATCACGGCGGCGTAGACCGGGTGGAGGTCGATGCGCAGGAACAGCACGTAGCCGGCGGCCAGCATGACGAAGCCCAGCACGATCAGGCGCGCCGTGCCGAACCGGTCGATGACGGCGCCGACCTTGGTCGCGGACAGCGCCACCAGCGCACCGGCCGGCAGGAACGCCAGCGCGGTGTGCAGCGCCGACCAGCCCAGGACCTGCTGCATGTACAGCGTGACCAGGAACTGGAAGCCCATGTAGCTGCCGATGAACGTCAACGCCCCCAGCTGGGCCCGCACCTGCGGTCCGGAGCGCAGTACGCCGAGCCGGACCAGCGGACTGGCGCTGCGCCGCTCGACGGCGACGAAGACCGCCAGCAGGGCGGCGGCGCCGAGGAAGGAGAGGACCGTGCGGGCCGAGGCCCAGCCCGCCTCGGGGGCCTGCACGACGGTGAAGACCAGCAGCAGCATCGACGCGGTGCCGAGGACGGCGCCCGGCACGTCGTAGCCGCCCCGGCCGCGCTCGCGCTCGGTGCGGGGCAGCAGACGCATGCCGACGAGCAGGGCCAGCAGCGCGACGGGCGCGGGCAGCAGCATGGTGAACCGCCAGCTGGCCTCGGTGAGCAGGCCGGAGAAGACGAGGCCCATGGAGTAACCGGTGGCGCCGCAGGTGGTGTAGATCGACAGGGCCCGGTTGCGCAGCGGGCCCTCGGGGAACGTCGTGGTGATGATCGACAGGCCCGCCGGTGCGGTGAAGGCCGCGCTGAGGCCCTTGACGAAGCGGCTGGCGATCAGCAGCGGGCCCGAGTCCACGATCCCGCCGAGCAGCGAGGCGAACGCGAAGACGCCGAGGGCCACGAGGAACACCTGGCGCCGGCCGAGCAGGTCGGCGGCCCGGCCGCCCAGGAGGAGCAGGCCGCCGTAGCCGAGGATGTAGCCGCTGACCACCCATTGCAGCGTCGACGTCGACAGATGCAGGTCGGAGGCGATGGACGGCAGGGCGACGCCGACCATCGAGACGTCCAGGGCGTCGAGGAACATCGCGGCGCACAGCACCAGCAGGGTGCCCCACAGGCGGGGGGTCCAGCGGACCGCCGCGGGCGGGGCGGCGGAGACGGTGAGCGGAGAAGTCATGCCGAGGAGAGTACATGCATGTGCATGAGATGCAAGCTCATTTAATGCCGGTGCAATGAACGGCGTTCTCTGCTACGGTGCGCTCATGGCGGCGAAGAAGCCTGAACAGGAGCTCGTGGAGCAGTGGCGCGACATCCTGTCCCTGCACGCCCGCACCCAGTGCGAACTGGACCGGGCGCTGCACGCGCACGGCCTGTGCGCCAGTGACTTCGAGGTGCTCGACCTGCTGGCCGAGGGCGCCGCGGCCGACGGCGGCTGCGCCTACCGCGTACAGGAGATCTCCGACCGGGTCCATCTCAGCCAGAGCGCCCTGTCCCGGCTCATCGGCCGGCTGGAGAAGGACGGACTCGTCGAGCGCGCCATGTGCCTCGACGACCGGCGCGGGGTGCGCGTGTCGCTCACGGCGAAGGGGCGCGCGCTGCACGGCGAGGTGCGGCCGGTGCAGCGCGCGGTGCTGGTCCGGATGCTGACCGGGACCGACTGACCCGGACGCCCGGCGGCGCGGGCCGATCCCAGCGCCGGATCGCGGTCAGGCGATACGCGGCGGCCGTGGGGCTGACGTGGCGTCAGCGCGCGATCGGGCTGCCACCGTGCGGCCCAGCCACCGGCACCCGCTCAGCGTCCCAGCACGTCCCGGGTCGCCACCCCGATGACGGCGGCGACGCCGGCCAGTACGGCGACGCTGGTGAGCGCGGTGGGCAGGGAGAACCAGTCGGCCATGAAACCGATCGCGGGGGGACCGAGCAGCATGCCGCCGTAGCCCAGGGTGGAGGCGACGGCGACGCCGGAGGGGCCGGCCAGCGCGCCCGCCCGCTCGACGGCGACGGGGAAGAGGTTCGCCAGTCCCAGCCCGGTGACGGCGAAGCCGGCCAGCACCGCCCACACGGAGGGCGCGAGCGCGCCGAGCAGCATGCCGGCCGCGGCGACGCTGCCGCCGGCGATCACGGTACGGGCCCGGCCGAGGCGGGCCAGCAACGCCGTCCCCGTCAGCCGCCCGACGGTCATGGCGAGCGCGAAGCACGCGTACCCGGCCGCCGCCGTGCCGGCGGAGGCCGCGAGGTCCTGCTGGAGGTGGAGGGCGCCCCAGTCGGCCATGGCTCCCTCGCCGTAGGCCGTGCACAGCGCGACCAGCCCGAAGACGACGACCAGCCCGCGCCGGGCCGGCCCGCGCGCGGCACCGCCGCCGGTCTCCGCCGGGGACGGCGTCGTCCGCTCGGGCGGCGCCGGCGGCTCGTGCCGCAGCAGGGAGCGTCCGGCGACGGCCGTGACCAGCAGCCCGATCACGGTGAGACCGAGCATGTGGCGGGTGGGCGTGAGGACGCCCGCGGCCAGCCCGCCGAGGCCCGCGCCGACCATCCCGCCCAGGCTGAAGGCGGCGTGGAAACTGGGCATGACGGGCCTGCGCAGGGCGGCGACCAGGTCGACGGCGGCGCTGTTGAAGGCCACGTTGACGCCGCCGTATGCCGCGCCGAACAGCAGCAGCACGGCGCCCAGCACCGGTGCCGAGCGGGTGAGCGGGGGCAGCGCGACGCTGAGTGCGAGCACCACCATGCAGACGACGGTCACCGGATGGCTGCCGTAGCGGCGGCAGAGCCGGCCGGTCAGCGTCATGGTGAGCACGGCCCCCGCCGAGACCCCGAGCAGCGCGAGCCCGAGGGCGCCGGCGGAGGCGTGCGTCTGGTGCTTGATGTCGGGGATGCGGACGACCCACCCCGCGAAGAGGAAGCCGTCCAGCGCGAAGAACGTGGTGATCGCCACACGCAGCGCGGTGAGGTCCGGGCCCGGCACGACGCTGTGCGAACGGGCTTTGTTTATTAGCGGCACAAATTGAGCGTAGGGGCGGGCGGGGAGGCGGGCAAGGGGACGCGGACCGGTGCGGGCTCCGTCGGGCGTGGCCCGGGGTGAGCGGTGGCGCGCGTCGTCGCGCGAGTCGGGGCGCTGCGGTGCGGCAGGGGCGCGGGGCGGTGCGGCGGGGGCGCGGGGCGGTGCGGTGGGGGCGCGGGGCGGGGCGAGGGGCGCCGGGGCCCGTCCTGAACTGCGCTTCTCCTCCGCCCGCCCGAGCAATCGGGGCCGGGAGAAGGGCCGTTGAGTGATCCGGAGGTCCGTGCGGGAGGGGAACGCGTGGCGCGTACAGGTCGGTGAATGCGTGCTCACGCCCTGGTTGCGGAGGGGTGAGCGCGCCATGATGGGCCCATGACGTTGGCCTCCCGCGCGTTCGCGCAACTGGCGACCTGGCCGGACCTCAGACACGCCGTGCCGAGCTGCGGCCTGGGACGCGCCGTGAGCTCGGCGCAGGGCGAGATCGCCCACTTCCACTCCGAGCGCGATGTGGACCTGCGGCTCACCGACCGGGCCATCCGGCGGTTCGCCAAGGACCTCAGGGGCTCGGGTGCGATCAGGATCGTGCCCGGGTCCCAGTGGCTGACCCTGCGGCTCGACGCCGCGAGCGACGTCGACCTGCTGCTGACGCTGGTCAGCGCGGCCCTCCAGGCGCAGCAGGCATGCCCCGACGCGGTCGGCCGGACGGTGGCCGGCTGCAACGACCAACGCGGCGCGGGCTTCGTGAAGGCCGACCTCGGCGGCATCTGAGACGCCGGGGCGCGGGTCGGAGCGGTTCCGCCGTCCGCTCGGCGTGATGGGCGTGACGGGCGTGACGGGCGACGCGGGCGGGCGGCAGGCCGATCGGTTCAGGCGCGGCCGGAGTCCGCCGGGTGTCAGACCGTCAGCACCCGGACGCCCGCCTCCTCGAAGCGCCGTACCGTCTCCCGGTCGGCCGCCGCGTCCGTCACCAGCGTGTCCACGAGCTCCGTGCCGCAGATCCGGGCGAAGGCCCGGCGGCCCAGTTTGCTGGAGTCGGCGGCGACCACCACCCGCTCGGCGCGCTCGCACAGCAGCCGGTCGACCGCGGCCTCCGCCTCGTCGTGCGCCGCGGTGCCGTGCGCGACGTCGAAGCCGACGACACCGAGCACGGCCACGTCCAGGGTGATCTGCCCCAGCACCCCGTCGGCCAGCGGACCCACCAGCTCGTACGACTGCGCCCGCGCCACCCCGCCCGTCACCACGATCTTGAACTGCGGCCGCACGGCGAGTTCGTTGGCGATGTTGAGGGCGTTGGTGACGACGGTCAGCGCGGGGGAGCCGGTCGCCAGGTCGGCGCGCACCGCCAGCGCGCGGGCCACCTCCGTGGTGGTCGTGCCGCCGGTCAGGCCCACCGCCTCGCCCGGTGCGACGAGCCGGGCCACCGCCTCGGCGATGCGCTGCTTCTCGGGCGCGCGGCGGGCCGTCTTGTAGCGCAGCGGCAGCTCGTACGACACCCCGTGCACCACCGCTCCGCCCCGGGTGCGCACCAGCATCTGCTGTTCGGCGAGCCGGTCGAAGTCCCGGCGGATCGTGGCCGCCGACACCGCCAGTTCGGCCGCCGCCTCCCCGACCTCCAGCCGGCCGCGCTCGACGAGCAGTTCCAGCAGTGTCTTCCAGCGCGCGTCGCGGGACATCCGCAGCCTCCGTTCCTCCGCGGCCGTTCCCGGCTCACCCCGCCGGTCGCTTCCCGGCCGCGATCCGCTCCGCGGCCCCCCTCCGGCATCCCGGCGACCCTAACGCACCACGCCTGCATGCTTGATTGCGCTCGAAAGCCCGCTGTACCGTGCAGAAACGATCAGCGAGGGAGTGTGGGCGTGACCCATGTCGAGAACGAGCTGAGAAGCCAGCCGGAGTGCTGGGCCCGGGCGGCCGAGCAGGCGGGGCAGCACCGGGAGGCGCTGCCCGGGACGGGGGAGCGGGCCGCCGTCGTCGGCTGCGGGACCTCGTACCACATGGCCCAGGCCGTGGCCGCGCTGCGGGAGGGCGCCGGTCAGGGGGAGACCGACGCGTTCCCCGCCTCCGAGTTCCCGCACGGACGGCCGTACGACCGGGTCGTCGCCCTCACCCGCTCCGGCACCACCACCGAGGTGCTGGATCTGTTGGAGAAGGTGAGGGGGCGCATCCGCACCACCGCCGTCACCGCCGACCCGGACGCCCCCGTCGGGTCGGCCGCCGACGACCTCATCGTGCTGGACTTCGCCGACGAACGCTCGGTCGTGCAGACCCGGTTCGCGACCACCGCGCTCACCCTCCTGCGCGCCCGTCTCGGCCTGCACACCGACGCCGTCGTCGCCGACGCGCGCACCGCCCTCGCCGCTCCGCTGCCCGAAGGACTCGTGGAGTGCGCGCAGTTCACCTTCCTCGGACGCGGCTGGACCGTCGGACTCGCCCACGAGGCCGGGCTGAAGATGCGTGAGGCGTCCCTCGCCTGGGCGGAGTCCTACCCGGCCATGGAGTACCGGCACGGCCCCATCAGCGTCAGCACCGCCGGCACCGCCGCCTGGATGCTCGGCACGGCGCCCGACGGGCTCGCCGAACAGGTACGCGGCACCGGCGCCCGGTGGATCGAGGGCCGGCTCGACCCCCTCGCCGAACTCGTCCGCGTGCAGCGGCTCGCCGTCGCCGTCGCCGCCGCCCGGGGCCTCGACCCCGACCGGCCGCGCCACCTCACCCGCTCGGTGATCCTCGCCCCCTGAATCCCGCCGCGCGGGTCCCCGCCGGCCCCGCCCCCGCCGGCCCCGCCCCCGCCGGTCCTGCCCCCGCCTGTCCCGGAAGGACGCCTCACGTGCCCCTGGCACCCACGGGCGAGCTGGTCACCCGCGCCGCCGCGGCCCGCTCCGCCGTCACCGCGTTCAACATCATCACCCTGGAACACGTCGAGGCCGTCGTCGCCGGCGCGGAGACGGCCGGCGCCCCGGTCGTCCTCCAGGTCAGCGAGAACGCCGTCAGGTTCCGCCACAACCGGCTGCTGCCACTGGCCCGCGCCGCCGTCGCCGCCGCCGAACGCGCCGCGGTCCCGGTGGCGTTGCACCTGGACCATGTGCAGAGCGACGACCTGCTGCGTCAGGCGGCCGGCGCCGGTTTCAGCTCGGTGATGTACGACGCGGCCCGACTGCCGTACGCCGAGAACCTCGCCGCGACCCGGGCGGCAGCCGACTGGGCGCATTCCCGAGGACTGTGGATCGAGGGCGAACTGGGGCAGATCGGCGGCAAGGACGGCCGGCCGCCGCTGGACGCCCACGCGCCCGGCGCCCGCACCGACCCCGACCGGGCCCGGGACTTCGTCGCCCGCACCGGCATCGACGCCCTGGCCGTCGCCATCGGCAGCGCGCACGCCATGACCACCCGCACCGCGGTCCTCGACCAGGACCTGCTCGAACGGCTCTCGGCCGCACTGACCGTGCCGCTCGTCCTGCACGGCTCCTCCGGTGTGCCGGACGACGGACTGGTCGCCGCGGTCGGCGGCGGCATCGCGAAGATCAACATCGGCACCGCGCTCAACCTCGCCATGACCGGAGCGATCCGCGCGTTCCTCACCGCCCACCCGGACGCCGTCGACTCCCGCACCTACCTCCGCGCCGGCCGGGAGGCGATGACCCGCGAGGTCGCCCGCATCATCGGCGTCCTCTCCCGCACGCCCGTCTGACCCCGCGCGTTCAGCGCTTCCTGACGGCCTTCAGCACCACGAACTTCGGATCGCTGGCGACCAGTTCGCAGTTCCCGAACAGCCGCTTCAGCTTCACGTGATAGCCCAGGTGGCGGTTGCCGATCACCCACAGTTCGCCGCCCGGCCGCAGCGCGCGCCTCGCCCCGGTGAACATCCGCCGGGCCGTCGCGTCCGACGTCGCCTGGTGGGAGTGGAACGGCGGGTTGTTCAGGACCAGGTCCACACTGCCGGGCGCCACCCCGGCCAGCCCGTCGCCGACCCGGAACTCGGCGTGCCCCGGCACCCCGTTCGCCTTGTACGTCGCCTCCGCCGAGGCCACCGCCTGGAACGACTCGTCCACGAACAGCACCTCGGCCGACGGATCGGCCAGCGCCACCGCCGTGCCGATGACGCCGTTGCCGCAGCCGAGGTCCACCACGCGTCCCGCACCCGGGCCCGGCAGGTGCTGCAGGAAGAAGCGGGTGCCGATGTCCAGCCGGTCGGCGCAGAAGACCCCCGCGTGGTTGACGACCGTGCGCCCCGACACCGCGCCGACGCCGTCCGGGAGGACGTAGCTGTACGGCCACGGGTTGGCGGGCCGCTCCAGCGCGGGGTCCGGGGTGCAGAAGATGAGCCGGGCCTTCTGCTGCGCCAGCGACGTCCGGGTCGGGCCGAGGATCCGCTCGAACAGCCGCAGGGTGGAGGTGTGGATCTCCTTCACCATCCCGGCGCCGACGACGACCGTGCCCGCGTGCACGGCCGGCGCGAGCCGCAGCAACTGGTCCTCCAGCAGCGCCAGGCTCTTCGGCACCCGCACCAGCAGCACGTCCACCCGCTCCGGCGGCGGGTCCTGGGTGGTGAGCAGCCGGACGGCGCCCGGCTCGACACCGGCCCGCGCCAGGTTCGCCCGGGTGGCCTCCTGGGTCAGCCAGGAGTCGGTGATCTGCGTCGGCCGGTGCGCGGCCAGCGCCGTGGCCAGCGCCCCCCAGCGGTCCCCGACCACCACGACCGAGCCCTGCAGCGGCACCTCCTCCTCCGCCAGCCGGCGCAGCAGGTACGCGTCGGCGGCGTCCCAGGCACGCAGCCGGTCGCGCGGATCCTCGGGGAAGCGGGTCAGCTCGACCTCGCCCCACGGTGTCGTCATACGGTCGCTCATCGTGCGTCCAGGCTAGCGGAGCCGCAGCTCAGGGATGGTGGGGCGGGTCTGCGGCACCATGGACGCATGGACGCGGAGCTGTTCCCCCGACACCGCGCGCAGGTCGCGGCGGGCGCCGTGCACGTCCCGGACTGGCTGGACGAGGCGCGGCAGCGCGCCCTGCTCTCCGCCTGCCGCGAGTGGGCGAGGCCCCCCGCCGGGCTGCGCACGGTCCGCACCCCGGGCGGCGGCACGATGAGCGCGCGCCAGGTGTGCCTGGGCCGGCACTGGTACCCGTACGCCTACGCGAGCACGGCCGTCGACGGGGACGGCGCACCCGTGAAACCGTTCCCGGACTGGCTCGGCGCGCTCGGCCGCCGTGCGGTGGCCGACGCCCTCGGCCCGGACGCCGTCCCCGACGACCCGTACGACATCGCGCTGGTGAACTTCTACGACGGCGACGCCCGCATGGGCATGCACCGGGACAGCGACGAGAAGGCGGACGCGCCGGTGGTCTCGCTGAGCCTCGGCGACAGCTGCGTCTTCCGCTTCGGCAACACCGAGACGCGCGCGAAACCGTACACCGACGTCGAGCTGCGCAGCGGCGACCTGTTCGTCTTCGGCGGCCCCTCCCGGCTCGCCCATCACGGCGTGCCCCGCGTCCACCCGGGCACGGCGCCCGCCTGGCTGGGCCTCACCGGCCGGCTGAACATCACCTTGCGGGTGAGCGGCCTGTAGCCCGCGAGCCGGCCACCCCCGGCGCGGATCATGGGAGACTCACCCTCATGAGCGGCAAGGCGGATCCCCGGACCCCGGGGGAGAGGACCACCTCCAGAGCGCGGCTGGACCGGGGGCGCGGCGCGCTCGGACCCGCGCTGGGGCTGGTGCACACCGGGCGGGCGCCGACCCGGTCCGTGCTCACCGCCGAACTCGGCGTCACCCGGGCGACGGCCGGCGCGGTGGCTGCCGAGCTGGAGGCGCTGGGCCTGATCCGGGTGGACGCCCGGCCCGGCTCCGCGGCCGGCTCCCAGGGGCGTCCCTCGCACCGGCTGCAGGTCGCCGAGGACGGGCCCGTCGCCCTCGCCGCGCAGATCCACGCCGACGGCTTCCGGGCCGCGCTGGTCGGCCTCGGCGGGCGGATCGTGGCGACCGCACCCGGCTGCGAGACCGTCGACGCCGACCCGGCCAAGGTGCTCGGCTCGGTCGTCGAGGCGGGCGCGGAGCTGCTGCGCACGACCGGCCGCCGCTGCATCGGCGCCGGACTCGCCGTGCCGTCCGCCGTCGCCGAACCCGACGGCCTGGCCCTCAACCCCCTGCACGTGGCCTGGCCCGCCGGCGCCCCCGTCACCCGGATCTTCGCCGAGTGCGTGCGCGACGCCGGCATCACCGGGCCCGCGTTCGCGGCCAACGACGTCAACCTCGCCGCGCTCGCGGAACACCGGCACGGCGCCGGACGGGGGGCGCGGGACCTGCTGTGCGTGGCCACCGGTCACCGGGGCGTCGGCGGCGCGCTCGTCCTCGACGGCCGCCTGCACACCGGCAGTGCGGGCCTCGCCCTGGAGGTCGGCCACCTCACGGTCAACCCGGAGGGCCGCCCCTGCCACTGCGGCAGCCGCGGCTGCCTGGACGTCGAGGCCGACCCGCTGGCGCTGCTCGTGGAGGCGGGCCGGGAGCCCGGCCCCGAGATGTCACTGCTGCAGCAGGCCAACGAACTGCTGCGCACCCAGTACGCCGACCCTGCCGTCCGCACCGCCGCCGAGACCCTTGTCGACCGCCTCGGCCTCGGCCTCGCCGGCCTGGTCAACATCCTCAACCCCGACCGCATCATCCTCGGCGGCCTCCACCGCACCCTCCTGGAGGCCGACCCCGACCGGCTCCGCGCGGTCGTCGCCGACCGGAGCCTGTGGGGCCGAAGCGGCGGCGTCCCCATCCTGCCGTGCACCCTGGACCACAACAGCCTGGTGGGCGCCGCCGAACTGGCCTGGCAGCCGGTGCTGGACGACCCGCTGGCCGCCCTGGCCTGAGGCGCGCCGGCGGCGTGTCCGAAGCGGCGGCGGCCGGTCCGTCAGCGCACCAGCGGGTCGATCGCGCCCGTCAGGTCCTCCTCGCCGCCACCCTCGGCCAGTCGGCCGCGAACGCCCGTCCCGGGTGCTCCACGAGGATGCGGGTCGCCAGCTCGGCGCCCACCGTCTCCGCCAGCAGCCGCCGTACCCGGCGCAGCAGATAGGGCATTCCGGGGCCGCCGTCCACCGAGCGCGCCCCGGCGGTCACCGTGTCCCCGCCGAGCAGCACCCGGTCCCCGAACCCCGCCTCGGCCAGCGCCCCCACCGCCTCCGGCATCCGCCAGTCGGTGGCGTGGTGGGCGCGGGACGGCCCGTCGAAGGCGAGCCAGCAGCCCGAGCCGGCCGCCGCCCGGTGCACCGCCGGGTCGGGGAAGCGGTTCAGGTGGCCCAGGATCACCCGCTCCCCGGGGACGCCCAGCTCGCCGCAGAGCAGATCGAGCACGTCGAGCGCGCCGGTGCCCATCTCCAGGTGCACCGCGATGGGCGCACCGGTGGCGTGGTGCGCCTCGGCGGCCGCCGTCATCGTCCAGCGGGCATGCGCGTCGAGCGCGTGGAAACCACCCGCCACCTTGATCAGACCGGCGCGTACCCCGCTGGCGCCGATGCCCTCGGTGAGTTCGGAGACGAACAGCTCGGCCAGGCTCCCGCCGCGCAGGCGGGCGAGCAGCTCCGGCTCGTAGTGCACCGCCTGGTGCAGCCCGGTCGCGCACACGATGCGGATGCCGGTCCCCCGGGACAGCTGCGCCAGGTCCGCGGCCCGCCGTCCCATGCCGTACGGCGTCCACTGCACGACGGCCGCTCCGCCCGCCGCGCGGAACGCCTCCAGTTCGGCCCGCGCGGCGGGGACGTCGTCCAGCTCCTGCCCCGGCAACCGCGGGCTGCGCAGGAAGAGATGGTCGTGCGCGTCGCACGCGCCCAGCTCCTCGGGCCGGATGTCGCCGAGCACCGTACGGACGTGGCTCACCACTGGCGGCCGCGCGGGAGACGGCCCCGGCCGGGCGCGGACAGGTGCAGCACCTGGAAGACGTCGCCGTCGGCCTTCGGCGCCTCGTGCTCCCGCAGGTGCTCCCAGAGGGAGAAGTGCACCAGCTCCCAGCGGTGCGGGTCGACGGCCGCGGCGGCGAGCACGGCGCCGTCCTCGGCGGCCAGGCGCTCCGTCTCGGCCACCGCCTCCTCCATCACGGCGGTCAACGCGACGCCCTCGGGGACCGGCCGGCTGCGGCGTACGGCGAACGCGGCGCGCACGCCGGTGCCCTCGGCGTGGGCGAGGCCGGTCCACTGCCGCACCGCGGGCCGCCCGAAGTCGTCGACGAGCCCCTGGAAGGGGCCGCCCCACAGGAAACGGTTCATGCCCTCGACCGTGTTCCACAGGTAGAACGGCGCGTACTGGTTCACCGGCGAGCCGTGCACGCCGCGTTCGCGTATCAGGTACGCCTTCAGGCCGAGGCCGTCCCAGTCCTCCAGCAAGGGGGCGACGCGGGCGACCCGGGCGCGGACCACGCCCATGTCGTAGTCGGCGGGCAGGGTCAACTCGTATTGCAAGGGGTGCATATGACGGTCCTTCTGATGTGAGGGGCTGTGATCGGCTGGGGCGTTCGGCGGCGGGCACACGGGGGCCCCACGGCGTGGTCGTGCGGATCTCCCCGGCCTCGCCGACCCTGCGCTGTACCCGCCTGTCGCCCTGCAGGACCGGTGCCGGGACGCCGTCCGGTGATGTGCACGAGAATTCAGTCGTCCTGTCCGGGGGTCCGGGGCGCCAGCAGGGAGAGCAGACCGCGGACGCCCGCGTCGAAGGCGGCGGGGGAGCCGGACGCGCGGGCCAGGACGTAGCCGCCCTGCACGGTCGCCACGACGGCCGCGCCGATCTCCGCCCCGTCCAGCCCGGGCGCGAACTGCCCCTGCCGCTTGCCCTCTTCGACGATCTCCGCGATCCGTTCGCGCACGGCGGCGATGGTCTCGTCGACCGGCGCGCGCAGCTCCTCGCTCGCGATCACGTCCGGGTCCATGGTCAGCCGGCCGACCGGGCAGCCCCGCAGCACGTCACGCTCGCGCAGCAGATACGCCTCGATGCGCTCGTAGGGGGTGCCCGGCCCGCCGAGGACGGCCTCGGCGGTGGCCCGCATCTCCTCGGCGGTGCGCCGGATCGCCGCCAGGGCGAGGTCCGGCTTGCCCTTGAAGTGGTGGTACATGCTGCCCTGGCCGGCTCCCGCGCGCTCCAGGATCGCCTTGGGGCTGGTGCCCACGTACCCGCGCTCCCACAGCAGCTCACGGGTGGACTCGATCAGCCGTTCGGAGGTGCTCATGCGGGCAGTGTACATACTAGTAGTTACAGTCCGCCAGTGCGGTCGCTCGTGTTGCCCAGTTCTTGCGGCAGGCGCCTCTCGGCCAGGCACGCCTGCCCGTTCCGGTGGCGACCGGCCTGGCCGCCTGATCCCGGCGGGCCGCGAAGAGCTCCGCCGGGGGCCACCACGGTGCCGCGCGGATCTGGCCGCCGTACCGGCCCGTGCCGCGCAAGCCGGCGGGCGGGTCCCGCCGGCCCTCGGAGCGGGCCCCGGTCGCTCGGCCGGCCTTGCCGACCTCACCCCGGGGCCCCCGCCGGCATCGACACTCCTCAGGGGAGGACCGCCCTCGGACGGCAGGTCGCCTGCTCCGGTTCACGGGCGTCGCCCAGCGGAGCGCCGAACCACTGGTGCAGCGCAGCCCGCAGACCGCTGACGTCACCCGGCTCGTACCCCGTCCACGCCAGGTGGCAGTCGGGGCGCAGCAGCAGGCCGGTCGCGCTCGTGCCCTGAGCCGTGCCGCTCATGACATCTACCCGGTCGCGCCAGGGCTTCGCGGCCTCGGCGAAGTCGCCGCACAGGTCCAGCAGCAGGGGCCGGGCGGTCGTCGTCAGGTCGGCCAGCCGGCGGGTGCCCGCCCCGGTGTGGACCACGAGGTCGGGCGCGAAGCCGTCGGTGGTTCCGGCCAGCAGGTGGGCGATCCGTTCTGTGCCGCCGGGTGAGGCGAGCAGCTCGCCGAAGACGGTCCGCAGGGCGCTGACCTCCGGTCCGGGGCGCATCAGCGCCGACTGGGACAGGGTCGAGGCCATGACGCGTTCCGCGACAGGCCGGCGTTCCTCGTCGTAGGTGTCGAGCAGACCCGCGGGGGCCCACCCCCGCACCGTGGCGGCCAGCTTCCACCCGAGGTCGACCGCGTCCTGCAGGCCGAGGTTGAGCCCCGGGCCGCCGATGGCCGAGTGCACGTGGGCCGCGTCTCCCAGCAGCAGTACCCGTCCCTTCCGGTAGCGCTCCGCAAGTCGGGTGTTCCCGCCGACCAGTCGTCGGAGCAGATGCGGTCCCTCGCCCTGCGGCGGGCCCAGGGGGACGGGCACGCCCAGCACGCGTCCGGCGCTCGCCATCATCTCTTCGAAGGTCATCGGGGTGGTGTGCTCGTCGGGCCTGCCGGTTTCGGTGGTGTTGAGGACAGGCACGCGGCCGGGCAGCAGGCCCCACGCGATCGTGCCGCGTTCCGTGCGCACGTACAGCAGGGGCGGCAGGCTCCCGTAGCCGGGAACGCGCAGGCTGCCGTCCGGGCCCAGGTGTTCGGGCGCCACGGACACGTGCGCGGAGCGGGTGACGAAGTCGTCGGTGGTCACGCCGGGGAAGCCGATGCCGGACAGGCGTCGCACCATGCTGTGACCCCCGTCGGCCCCTACGAGGTAACGGGCGCTGAGAGTCTCACCGTCGGCGAGGGTGATCCGGACGAAGTCGTCGTCCTGGTGCAGATCGACCGCCTCCCGCCCCCTGCGGAGGTCGGCGCCGAGTTCCACGGCGCGTTCGGCGAGGACCCTCTCGATCCGCTCCTGCGGCGCCGGGAGCAGGCTCACGGGGTTGTCGTCGAGACCGGTGAGGTCCAGCGGGAACGCGCCGAACATGTAGCGGGGCGCGGGGCGGGGCGGTTCGCCGGACCCGCTGATGCGTGCGTAAAGACCGCGCCGGTCGAGCATGTGGACCACCTGACCGACCAGACCGTTCGCCCGGGGCTCGGTCTTCGGGCCGGTCAGACGCTCCAGCACGACCGGACGCACCCCAGCCAGTGCCAGCTCGCAGGCGAGCATCAACCCGTTCGGGCCGCCGCCGACGATCACTACCTCAAGCATGACGATTCCCCTTCTCAGGGCATGAAGGCGCAGCGGCCGCAAGCAGCAGCCCCTGTCCACGGTGGAAAGGAGGGGCCTACGGAGTGGGAAGTCCGGTGGCCACCATCCGCAGAGCCCGGGGCAGCAGAACCTCCATCGGCTCGCCCGTGCCGCCTTGCACGAACAGTTCCAGGGCGACGTTGTTGGCGGCCATCACGCTCGCGGCCACCAGGCGAGGGTAGAGATCGGACTCGGGATCCGTGCCCGTGCGGTCGGCGATCGCTGCGGCAAGCTCCTTCTCCGCGATCCTGCTCGCCCGCAGCATCTCGGCCTGCAGCGCGGGTTCGGCCAACATCACCCGCACACCGGCCGCCCACTCATCGGACCGCGGCGGCATGTGCTCCACCTCGGGACCGGGCTCCAGCTGCCGGAGCGCCGCACGGGTGATCGCCTCCCACAAGGGCTCGCCGGACGGTCCCTGGCGCAGCTCGGCCGCGAGCCGCAAGGAACGCTCGAGGTAGCGGAACGCGATCGCTTCCGCCTTGCTGGAGAAGTAGTTGTTGTAGGTGCGCGGAGACACGCCGGCCGCCGCGGCGATGTCCTCGACCCTGACCGCACTCCAGCCGCGCTCGACGGTGAGCCGGACCGCGGCCCAGCTCAGCGCGGCGCGCGTGGCTTCCTTCTTCCGTTCCCGAAGACCGCTCATGCCCTGCACGGTAGCAATAAGTGCGTGGCGCGTAAATATTCGCACCACGCAACTTTTGGCGGCCGGGCGGGTGTGCGGGCCCGGACGGCGCCTCCACGTCCCTTCGCCCCTCCGGCTCGAGCGAAGCGACGACCGGGCGCGTCGGCCGCACCGGCGGGAACGGTGCGGCATGACCGGGTCCCGTGCGGGCGGCAGCCCGCGCGGGGAACGCGCTGATAGCCGTGCGGCGGCGACGGGTGGCGGTTGCGCTGCTGCCGGCCACGGGCTGTCGCGGCCGTCGTGGGAGGGCCGCGCGCCGCCGGTCGGCCGCCTCACCGAACGGCACCCGGCACCCCGCGTGCCCGGCCGGGGCTCGGTGAGCGACCGTCTGCGGTGCCGGTGACGGCCGGGCGGTGCCGGCGGTGGCCGGGCGTGCGGCCGGCGCAGGCCGTCTGCTGCGGGGCCCGCCGCCCGGCCGTCAGCCGGGAACGACGGTCCGGGCGGGAGCCGGTGTACCGCGCGGCGGGGTCGAGGGCCCCGCGGCGGGCGCGGCGGCCGCAGGAGCCGTACCGACGGCAGGCGCCGGACTCGCGGCGGGGGCCGTTTCCCTGGCGGGGGCCGATGCGGCGCCGGGGGTCGCGGTTCCGGCCGAAGCGCCTGCCGGAACCGGGGTCCCGGCACCGTCCGGAACCGGGGCCCCGGCTCCCACCGGAACGGGACTCCCCGCGGGGGCAGTGGGCTGAACGCCGGTCGGAACCGGCGATCCGGTCCCCGCCGGAACCGGAGTCCTCGCGGGGGCGGCCACCCCCGCCGTGACCGGCGCCCCCGCACCGGCCGGGACCGGCGCCCCGCCGCCCGCCGGAACGGCCGCCGGTGCCGGAGCCGGTGCCGGCCGCGCCGTCGCTCGCGGCGGCCGCGCCGGACGGCTGCGGGCCGTCGCCGGGGCGCGCAGGGTGAACCACACGACCTTGCCGTTCTCGCCGTCCGGTCGCGCGCCCCAGCTCTCGCTCACGGCGGCCACCATCGCCAGGCCCCGCCCGCAGGTGGCCAGCCCGGTGGCCTCCGCCGCGTCCGTGGCGTCGGCCGGTACCGGCAGACGCGGGTCGCGGTCGCGGACCGAGACCGTGAGCCGGTCCGGGAGCAGCTCCAGTTCGACGGTGCACGACTTGTCGGGCCTGGCGTGCCGGTGGACGTTGCTCAGCAGCTCGGTCACACCGAGCGCGGCCCGGTCTATCAAGGGGTCCATGTGCCAGTAGCGCAATTGCGCAGATACGATTCTGCGGACCTGGCCGATCCGCGACGGCAGGGCTTGGAGCTCCACCGTGCAGTGCCTGCTTGGATGACTGATCACGGCTGCGACTCCCCGATGTGAGGTCCGGAGGAACCGGAGGAACACGGAGAACAACGGATCCAGCAGGGTGCTTGCGTCCAAACGTCCGCCTGCTGTCCTGGCCGGCGGCTGGTTCGCAGCGTTATCGCCGGTAAACCCAGAGTGACGTGTCAACAGCGTGACGCAGCGGATGCGCCGCCGCAACTCGCCGCGACGGTGCGCCGCTCAGCCGCCGCGCCCCGCCGCCCGGCGAACCGCCTCGACGAACCGCCGTGCCGCGGGCGGCCCCGGCCGGCCCGGCGCGGGGTCGTGCGCGCCCAGCGTCAGCAGATACCGCGTGCCGTTGACGTCGGCCAGCGCGCGGTCGTCCGGCACGAACCACGGTTTGGACGCGCGCACCGCCTGCACCGGCGCGCTGTCGATCTCGCTGCCGTAGCTGGTGAGCAACTCCAGCCGGCCGTCGCTGATCCGGACCTGCCCGGCCCGGGTGAGCGAACGCAGTCGTTTGCCGATCCGCACGCCCGTGGCCGTGAACTCCGGCTCCGCCATTCCTCGCCGCCCCCTTGCGGTGTTCCCGTCGAATCCGTGCACGCCCCCGTTCGGGACGGTCGTCCCGTCGCGTGCAGTCTGCCCCGACGCGGCGTGGAGCACCAGTACGCACGGGGCGTGTGCGACAGGCGCCCGGAGCACGCCCGCCCGTGCGCCCCCACCTGCCCCGCGGGTGCGGGCCCCAGGGGGCCTTTGGGTGGCTCAAAGGTGCGTTTATGCAGGTGGGAAGCGGTGTGAAAGGTGCCTATGCTCGACATGCAGGCCGCGCGGGACGCCGCCGGCGACCAGCGTAAGGAGCCCCGCCGTGAGCACCACCCCCCAGACCAGGACCGGCGCCACCCTGGACGTCGACCGCAGTGACGCCGCCTACCGCGGCTGGCTGAAAGAAGCCGTCCGCAAGGTGCAGGCCGACGCCAACCGTTCGGCGGACACGCACCTGCTGCGCTTCCCGCTGCCCGAGCGGTGGGGCATCGACCTCTACCTGAAGGACGAGTCGACCCATCCGACCGGCAGCCTGAAGCACCGGCTCGCCCGCTCGCTGTTCCTGTACGGCCTCTGCAATGGCTGGATCCGTCCGGACCGCCCGGTGATCGAGGCGTCCAGCGGCTCCACGGCCGTCTCCGAGGCCTACTTCGCGAAACTCATCGGGGTGCCCTTCATCGCGGTCATGCCGCGCACGACGAGCGCCGAGAAGATCCGCCTCATCGAGTTCCACGGCGGACGGTGCCACTTCGTCGACGACTCCCGCCGGATGTACGAGGAGTCCGCCCGCCTGGCGGTGGAGACCGGCGGCCACTACATGGACCAGTTCACCTACGCCGAGCGGGCCACGGACTGGCGCGGGAACAACAACATCGCCGAGTCCATCTTCCGTCAGCTGCGGCTGGAGCGGTTCCCGGAGCCGGCCTGGATCGTGGCCACGGCGGGCACCGGCGGCACCTCCGCGACGCTCGCGCGCTACGTCCACTACATGCAGTACGACACCCGTATCTGCGTCGCCGACCCGGACAACTCCTGCTTCTTCGAGGGCTGGACCAGCGGCGACCCGGAGGTCACCTGCGACTGCGGCTCCAGGATCGAGGGCATCGGCCGGCCGCGGATGGAGCCGAGCTTCGTGCCCGGCGCCATCGACCGGATGATGAAGGTCCCGGACGCGGCCAGCGTCGCCGCCGTCAGGGCCCTGGAGCGGGTCATCGGCCGCAAGGCGGGGGGCTCGACCGGCACCGGGCTGTGGAGCGCCCTGAAGATCGTCGCCGAGATGGTCGCGGAGGGCCGCCGGGGCAGTGTGGTCACGCTGCTGTGCGATCCGGGGGACCGCTATCTCGACAAGTACTACTCGGACGGCTGGCTGGCGGAACAGGGTCTCGACATCGCCCCGTACACGGCGGCGATCGACTCGTTCCTGGCGACGGGCGTGTGGCCGGACTGAGCCGGGTCCCGGGGGCGGGCGGCGGCCCCCGGCCGGGCGGCGGGTGCCCGGCCGGTGGCGGTCCGGTGTGGATTCGGTGTCGTCTCAATTGGGGCCCCGCACAAGCGGGTTGGGCGTCCAGGACTGATAAGATCATCCCACTTTTCGATGGGCTGACGGCGTGTCATGAACGCGTCCGGGGGGACAGTCTCAGAGGCACCATCGCGCTGCTCACGCCCCGGCGCGATGCGACTTGAAGAGAGTCTCATGACGTCATTGACCCGAGATCCACTGCTGTGGGTCTTGCTAGTGGTGCTCGTCGCTGCGGTCGGCGCGGTGATGCGGGCCCGGAGAACCAACATGGCTCTCCGAAGAACGAAGAAGGACCTGGAGACAGGACTGGGCCAGGCCCGTGCCGACCTCGGCCAGCTCCACGCGAACATCGCCGCGCTGACCGCCCAGCACCAGCGCGACCTCGCGGACGTACGGGCCGACGCCGAGGCGTCGACCAAGGCGGTGCTGAAGTCCGCGATGGGAACGCTGCAGTCGCTCGCCGAGGAGCAGCAGGTCCTGCTGGACAACCTGCTCAAGAAGTACGGCGACACCACCGACGTCCTGGCCGACCTGATGACGGTCGACCACACCGGAAGCCAGTTCGGCCGCCGCGCCAAGGGCATCTCGGTGCTGTGCGGCGGATGGCTGGGCCGTCGTGAGGGCGCCGCCACCGTCTACGACGTGGCCCGCAGCGCCCAGGGCCGGATCAAGGACTTCGACCGGGTCAGCGTCCACTCGCAGGTGAACGTCTCCCTCGTCGGCAAGGCGGTCGAACCGGTGGCCGTCGTCCTGGCCGAACTGCTGGACAACGCGACGAAGTACAGCGCTCCCGGAACACCGGTCGAGGTCAACATCCAGGCCGTGCCCACCGGTGTGTGCTTCATCGTCGACGACGCCGGCCTCGGCATGGACCAGGAGACCAAGGACCGGGCGGCGGCTCTGCTGTCCGTCGACGGTCCTGTCGACATCACCGGTCTCGGCGATCCGCCGCGGTTCGGCTTCGCCGTGTGCGGCATGCTCGCCGCCCGCTACGGCTTCGCCGTCTCCGTCGGCTCCGTGTCCCCCTACGGCGGAGTGCGTGCAGTGATTCGAGTGCCCGAAAGTCTCCTGGCGGCCGACGCCCCCGCCCCGGCGGCCGACGCCCATGACACCGCGGGCACGGGAGAGGCGCCCCAGCGGCTGGCCCCGGTCCCGGTCGTGGGCCCCTCGCACGTGGTGGGGAAGACCTCCGGCGGTCTGCCCAAACGCCGTCGGCGCTCCGGACCCGTCACGGTGGTCCCGGCCCTCGACAGCGACGACCGGGAGGAGACGGCCGAAGCGGTCAGCGAGGTGACGGCGTCGCGTCTCGGGGCGTTCGCGCGCGGGACGCACCTCGGACGCACCACGAACACCACGGAAGGACCTGACAACCAGTGAAGACCGACCTGTCCTGGGTGCTGAACGACGTGCTCGAGGTCCGCGGAGCCCGCCACGCCGTCCTCGTCTCGGGCGACGGCCTGCTGCTGCAGCGCTCCGACGACATCGGGCGGGACGACGCGGAGACCAACGCCGCCGCGATGAGCTCGATGCAGTCGCTGAGCCGCGCCGTCGCGGGCTTCGTGGGAGCAGGACACGGGATCTGGAAGCAGACGCTGCTCGAGTACGACGGCGGCTGGATCTTCCTGATCGCCGCGGGCCAGGGGGCGTACCTCGCCGTCTCGGCCGCGCCGGACGTGGACATGGAGGCCATGTCCTTCCGCATGCAGAAGACCGTGGCCGCCCTGAGCAAGGCGATGAGCGTGGCGCCGCGCTCGGACAACGGTGTCGGCGCATGACGACCCCCGGTGAGGAAGCCTCCGTCACCAGCGACTTCGTCCGCTCCTACGTCATCACCGGCGGCCGGACCCTGCCGGCCTCGGACGACCTGTCGCTGCACACCCTCGTCACGCTGGCTCCCGAGCGCACGCCTCCGCTGGGAGCCGGCCCCGAGGTGATGGCGATCTGGAACCTGTGCGCGGGCGGCTATCTGTCGGTCGCGGAGGTGGCCGGCCACCTGGGCCTGCCGGTGGGGGTGGCCCGGCTGCTGCTGACCGACTTATTCGAGCAGGGACACCTCCTGCGCCGCGCCGAGCCGCCCCGGGCGCAGAACGTTGACAGAGCGACCCTCGAGAAGGTTCTGAATGGACTCCAATCCCTCATCGGCTGAGACGGCCCCTGGATCCATCTACGTCTCCAGCGCGGTGACCAACGCCGCCAAAATCCTGATCGTCGGGCATTTCGCCGTGGGCAAGACGACCTTCATCGGCTCGCTGTCGGAGATCACCCCGCTGCGCACCGAGGAGAAGATGACGCAGGCGTCGCTCCACGTGGACGACCTCAGGGGCGTGGCCGGCAAGACCACCACCACCGTGGCCCTGGACTTCGGGCGGCTGACGCTCAGCGACGACCTCGTGCTGTACCTGTTCGGCACCCCCGGACAGCAGCGTTTCATGCAGCTGTGGGAGGACATGGCCCGTGGCGCGCTGGGGGCGCTGCTCCTGGTCGACCCGGCCCGGCTGGAGGAGACCTTCCCGGTCATCGACCTCGTCGAGAGGTACGGACTCGAATACGCCATCGCCGTCAACAGCTTCGAGCCGGGTGCGGCGTACGAGGAGGCGGAGGTGCGCGAAGCCCTCGACCTGCTCCCGGACACCCCCGTCGTCTACTGCGACGCCCGTGACCGGCAGTCCTCCGCCCGCGCGCTGATCGCGCTCGTGCGTCACCTGCTCACCCGAGCCGCCTGACACGCCCGACCGCCCCGACCCCCCGGCCAGGGGCCAGCAAAGGAACTCCATGGACCGTCAGTCAGTCCCCGCCCCGGCAGGCGCCAGATGCCCCATGCACGACGCCGCGTTCGCCGCCGACCCCCACCACGTCTACGACCGCTTGCGCGCCCGAGGTCCGGCCGGACCCGTCGAACTGGCGCCCGGCATCGACGCCACCCTGGTCGTCGGGCACGAGATGGCCCTGCGCGTGCTGCAGAACTCCACGCTCTTCGCCCGTGACGCCCGCCGCTGGAAGGCGCTGGGCGAAGGCCGCATCCCGCTGGACCATCCGGCGCTGCCGATGATGGCCTACCGGCCCAACTGCCTGTTCACCGACGGTGCCGTGCACCTGAGGCTGCGCAAGGCCGTCACCGACAGCCTGGCCCGGCTCAACATGACCCGCATCCGCCGCGACGTCGAACCCCTCGCCGACTACCTCATCGACCAGTTCAGCGAGCGGGGCCGCGCCGACCTCCTCAACGACTACGCCAAGCTGCTGCCGCTGCTGCTGTTCAACAAGCTGTTCGGCTGCCCGGCGGACATCGGGGACACCCTCACCAGCTCCATGTCGGCGATCTTCGACGGCAACGACGCCCGCCGTGCCAACGAGGAGCTCAACGCCTGCCTCATGGAGCTGGTCGCCCTCAAGCGCCGCCGGGCCGGCGACGACGTCACCTCCTGGCTGGTCCAGCACCCCGCCGGGCTGACCGACGAGGAACTCAAGGACCAGCTCGTCATGCTCATGGGCGCCGGTGTGGAACCCGAGCGCAACCTGATCGGCAACGCCCTGCTCCTGCTGCTGTCGCCCGACACGAGCGGACGCGACTCCGGCATGCTGATCGAGGAGGCGATCGACCACGTCCTGTGGAACCAGACGCCGATCGCCAACTACGCCACCCACTACCCCGTCCAGGACGTGGACCTCGGCGGCGTGGTGGCCGAGGCCGACACCCCGGTCGTGATCAGCTTCGCCGCGGCCAACAGCGACCCCGCGCTGGCCGAGGCCCGCCGGACGCACAGCAAGGGCGCGCACCTGGCCTGGGGAGCCGGTCCGCACGCGTGCCCGGCCAAGGACCCGGCGCAGGTCATCGCCGTCACGGCGATCGAGAAGATCCTCAACGCCCTGCCCGACCTGACGCTGGCCGTCCCGGAGAAGGACCTGCAATGGCGGCCGGGGCCGTTCCACCGGGCACTGGCCGCGCTGCCCGTGGCCTTCAGCCCGACACCGGCGACCCGCATGGTCTCCGCCCGGCAGCACCGGACCGCCCCGCCCGCGGCGGAGCAGCCGCTGCCCACGGCGCCGGTCACCGCGACCCGCCAGGAACCGGCCAGGAGGAAGGGCTTCTGGAGCAGCTTCCTGGATGTCTTCCGGGTCTGATGTGCAGCATGTGACAGGAGCAACACTCTCAGGCGCATGAGGGAGGAGAGGCGAAGGGTAGGTCTTGGCGGTAACGGTAGCGCCCAGCCACCAAAGGAGCTTCGCGTGACCGCCGTTGGCGTCATACGTGGTACCACCACCGACCGCCGAGCCGTCGTCCCCCTCCTGCGCCGTCTGCGTTCCGGCGAGGGCCAGGCGGACCCGCTCCCGATCTGGGAGGAACTACGGGCACTGGGTGATGTGGTGCCCGCCCCCTGGGGCGGGTACTTCGTGACCGGATACGAGGCGTGCAGCCAGGTTCTGCGCGGCAGGAACTGGCTCGCGCCCGACTTCGCCTGGCAGGCACGCCAGTCCGACACCGCGCGCTGGCGGGAGCCGGCCACGCAGGAGATGACACGGACGCTCTCCCGTCTCAACGCGCCCGAGCACACGGTCCAGCGGCGCGCCCTGGGCAACCTCTTCGACCGCCGCACCCTCGAGGTCATGCGGCCGCAGATCGCCGGCCACGTCACCCGCCTCCTGGACCGCCTCGACGTCCAGCTGCGCACCCACGGCGAGGCCGACTTCGTCGGCACCGTCGGAGACCGGCTGCCGATCCACACCGTCGGCCGGTGGCTCGCCATCCCGGCCGAGCACTACCCGCACATCCTGGACTTCACCCACCGCCAGGTGCACGCCCAGGAACTGCTCCCCACCAAGAGCGAACTGGCCGTCTCCGCCCGGGCCACCCTCGAGATGCGGACCTTCTTCACCGGACTGATCGCCCACCGGCGCGCCCACCCCGGCGACGACGTCCTCACCGGCTGGATCCGCCACTGGGACGCCCAGTTCCCGCACGACCGCGCGGCGGCCGACCAGATGCTGTACGACCTGACGATGTTCATCACCATCGCCTCCCTGGAGACGACGGCGACCCTGCTGACCAACGCCGTGTGGCTGCTGACCCAGGACCCGGCCCGGGCGGACTGGCTGCGCCGGCATCCCGAACACGTCGACGACGCGATCGAGGAGGTGCTGCGCTACGACCCGCCCATCCACCTCAACTCCCGCTACGCCGCGGACGACACCGTCCTCGCCGGCGTCCCCGTCGCCAAGGACGCCATCGTCCACGTGCTGTACGGCGCCGCCAACCACGACCCGCGCCGCAACGAGAACCCGCACGTCTTCGACATCCGCCGCAAGGGCAGCCACCTCACCTTCGGCGGCGGCGCCCACTACTGCCTGGGCGCGGCCCTGGCCCGGATGGAGGCGCGCCTCCTGCTCACCGAGCTGCTGGAACGATTCCCCACTCTGCGGCCGACCGCAGCACCGACCTACGCCGGCCGGATGGTCTTCCGGCGCATCACCTCGCTGAAAGTGACGACATGACCGCCCCAGCCCCGACGACGCTCCCCGCCGCCCCCGCACTGCGGACCCTTCGGACCCACCGGGAAGGCCCCGTCCTCACCGTCGAACTGAACACCCCCGAGCAGGGCAACACCGTCACCGACGCCGTGCTGGACGACCTCCTGACGGTCCTCGGGGACCAGGATCCGGCGGTCCGGGTGCTCGTGCTCACCGGCGCCGGTGACGACTTCTGCCTCGGCGGGGACCGCACCGAGTTCGCCCGGCACCTCGCCCACGACCCCACGGGCGCCGGCATCCGCGTGTCGGGAACCAAGGCACGGCGCGTCTGCGACGCCCTGACCGCGAACCCGGCCGTCACCATCGCCCGCGTCCACGGCAAAGCCATCGGCGCGGGCCTCGCCCTGGCCCTCGCCTGCGACCTGCGGGTCGGATCCGAGGACGCGACCTTCCGGCTGCCCGAACTCGCCCTCGGGCTGCCCACCGCGTGGGGCGGCCTGCTGCCCCGGCTCATCAGCGAGGTCGGCGCCGCCCGCGTCCGTGAACTCGTCCTCACCGGCCGCTCCTTCACGGCGGCGGAGGCGCAGTCCCTGTCCATCCTGCAGAAGGTCGTCCCCGCCCAGGAGCTCGACGCGGCCGTCGCCGCCTGGGCCAGACCCGTCGTCCGCCGTCCGCAGGCGGCCCTGCGCGTCACCAAGACCCTGCTCAACGCGCTGTCCGCGTCCGCCCGCCTGGCCGACGCCTCCGCGCTGGACGCGGAGCTGATGGCCGCGGTCGTCGCCGAACTGCACCACGCCCGCGCCACCGGCTGACCACCGCGCCCGTCCCGCCCCCGACGACGCGGCAGCCCGGCGCACGCCGGACACGGAGGGGGACGTTCCGCGTCGGACGCGGCATGGCCGGGTGCGGCGTGCGGACGGGGTGGCGTGGTCGTGCGGGCGGGTGCGGTGGCGAGTGCGGCAGACTCGGCGTGGCCTGGCTGGGGGCCTTGTGCGGCGGGTGTGCCGCGACCGGCGTGCGGTAGGCGGGACGCGGCGGGGCGTGCGGCGATCGCGGCGTGGCCTGGCCGGGGCGCTGCGCGGCGGGTGTGCCGCGGTCGTCGTGCGGCGTGGCAGCTCGGTGCGACGGCGCGCGGGAGCAGCCTGCGGGGGGCGCGGCGCGTGCGGGCGGCAGGGGGCGCCGTCGTGCTGCGGGTGTGGTGGCGGAGCCCGCGGCAGGTGTGGCGCGGCCGGACATGCGGCTTGGCGGCGGCAGGTGCGGCGGGGCGGGCGCGGTCGGCGTCGGCGCGTGGGTGCGGCTCCTGGCGGTCCTGGCAGTCCCGAGTATGCGGCGGCGGGTGCGGCGGGGTCCGGCGAAACCTGCGTCGGTGCGCCGTGTCCCGGGAGCAGCCTGGTCGGGTGGCGGGTCTCCGTCTCGCCGGACGCCGAGCGGGGGGCATCGCGGTGCGGGAGGCGGGCCCCCGCCCGGCCGGACCGGCCGGAGGGCGAACGGGCACGGCGCCGTGTGCGTCGGCACCCCGGGAGGCCGGAACCCGGCGGGGGCGCCGAGGAGGCGGCCGGGGGCGGTCCTCAGGCGTCGGACCCGTCGTCATCCCCGGGCTCGCCCGCCACCACCACACGCAGGTGCTCCGAGATCTCCGCGCGTGCCTCCTGCGGCAGCCCCGCATCGGTCACCCACGTGTCCACCTGCTCCAGCGTGGCGAAGGAACTCAGGCCCACCGTGCCCCACTTGGTGTGGTCGGCGACCACCACGACCCGGCGCGCGGAGTGCACCAGCCGCCGGTTGGTCTCGGCCTCCGCGAGGTTCGGCGTGGACAGTCCGGCCTCCACGGATATGCCGTGCACGCCGAGGAAGAGCAGATCGAAGTGGAGCGTGGCGATCGCCTGGTCCGCCACCGGTCCCACCAGCGAGTCCGACGGCGTGCGCACCCCGCCGGTCAGCACGACCGTGGCCGCCCCCTGCCGCTGCCCCGAGGTGCGCTGCGCCGCGTGGAAGACGTCCGCGACGCGCACCGAGTTCGTCACCACGGTCAGGTCGGGCACCTCCAGCAGGTGCTGGGCGAGCGCGTACGTCGTCGTACCGCCGGACAGCGCGACCGCCGCACCCGGGCCGACCAGCCGGGCCGCGGCGCGCGCGATGTCCTCCTTGGCGGTCAGCTCCAGCCCCGACTTCGCCTCGAAGCCGGGTTCATGGGTGCTCGCCTCCACCACCGGCACCGCACCGCCGTGGACTTTCTCCAGGACGCCCTGGCGGGCGAGCGCGTCCAGGTCCCGGCGCACGGTCATGTCCGACACGCCGAGCTTGCGGGTCAGTTCGTTGACCCGCACACCACCCCGGCGCCGGACCTCGTCCACGATCAGGGCACGGCGCTGCTCCGCGAGGAGGTTCTGATTCTCGCTCACGTACGCTCCGGTCCTTTCGCCGCCCAACCGTCCGAAACGCCCAGCGCACCGGCTCCGACCAGGTTGTTTCCGTCCGTCCGGCGGTGCGCGGGCGTCCCATCTTTTCACGGGTCGGCACCGGTCGCGCCACTGCCTGCCCGGCCGGCCCCCGGCCTCCCGGGCCGCGCGCCGCGCCGCCCGCCCCGACACGTATCGGGGAGATTCCGTGACACAGGGTGTACGCGGCGGCCGGACCGGGGATCCTGAAGCCCGCGCGACACAGACGTCAGGCCGTCACGGGGGAAGGGTCAGGACAGTGGAACGTGCGCACGAACGCCCCGCGGGGCGGCACGCGGACCGGCCCGCCGAGCCGGAGACCGACCTGGAACTGCTGGTGCACGGGGTCGGCGGCACCACGCCCGAGAAGATGCTGGGCGACCCGCGCACGGTGCGGATCACCGGCGACGACACGGCCGCCGTCTTCCGGCGCGCCGAGGACACCGCAACCGCCGGGGCCGGGCGGGAGCCCCCGGGCGGGCCGGTCCAGGAGGCGTACGTCTGGTGCAACCTCACCTCCGGCGACGGCAGCCGCGCCCTGTGGCTGCTGCTGCTCCCGTTCATGATCGTCAACCTGGCGCACTGGATGCGCCCCGCGGCCGCGGGCCGACGGCGCACCGTGCGCTTCTACGGCCTCCTGGTGCGCCTGACCGCCCTCACCCTGACCGTGCTGCTGGTGGCCGCCGCCTGCGAGGTGGCCCTGGACCTGGCCGCCTGGCAGTGCGCCGGCGCACCCGCCTGCGTACGCCGCCACTCCTGGCTGCGCTTCCTGGCGCCCGCTGCCCCCGGCGGCCCGGCCGGATCCGGCGGCTGGTGGAGCGAGCCCGGCCGCCGGCTCGCCCTCGCCGCGGCCCTGCCGACCGCGCTGACCGGCCTGCTCTGGTACCTCTCGCACCGCACCTGGAGCGCGTACGAGTCCCACCGGCCGCTGTCCCCCGACAGCGAGCCCGACCCCGACGCCAGCGCGCTGGCCCGGCCGGGCTTCTGGTACGGGCGCCGCCTGGTGGCCCGGCTGCGCGGCGCCCACACCGCGGCGGGCCTGCTGACGGTGGCCGCCGCCGTCGCCGCCCCGGCGGTCCGCTTCGACCTGCGGCCCGGCGGCCCCGCGCTGCTGGACGCCCTGGGCCGGCTGCTGACCGCGGCGCTGCTCGCCTCAGCGGTGGCGGCGGTGGCCGTGGTGTGCCGCCGGGGCCGCAGCGAGAACCGCCTCGACCAGCGGATCGACCGCCACGTCGTCCGCCGCCTGCCCCTCGGCGCGCTCGCCCTGCTGCTGCTCGCCCTCCTGTACGCCGGCTGGTCCCGCCCCGGCTGGCGGTCCGCCGGCCGGCTGCCCGGCGACCCGGCCTTCGGCGCGCTGATGCTCGCCCAGGGACTGCTCGTGATCGCCCTCGCCGCCGTGGCCGGCGCCCTCCACCGCCGCTGCCCCGACCCGCGCGCCGGTATGCGGGGGCTCGGCGGGCCCGCCGTCGCCCTGCTCGCCTGCGCGCTGGGCGGAGTGATCTCCGCCGGGCTGGCCCAGCGCGTCGCCGACTGGCTGGACGGCACCCGCGCCCTGCTGCCCGGGCCGCCCGTCCTGCTCACCTGGCAGGCGTCCGCGATACCCCCGCTCCTCCTCGTCCTTGTGCTGCTGGCCGCCCGGCTGGCCCTGAGCACCGCCCGGCTGGCCCGTGCCGAACGCGTCCGCGTCCGCCGCGAGCACCCCGGCGAACCCGAGGACCCGTCCCGCACCCGCGCCATCGCCCACGCCCGGGCCGTGGCGACCCTCACCGACCGGGCGCCCCTCGTCCTGGCCGTCCTCACCGCCACCACCCTGCTCCTGGGCGCCGGCGCACTGAGCGGAGCGCTGGCCACGAGGACGACGCCCGGCGGAGCGGCCGGCCACACCCACCACCTCGTCCAGGCGGTCGCCGGGACCTCGCAGGCACTGGGCTCCTGGCTGGTGGGGCTGGGCTTCCTGCTGTTCGTGACCTGGGGCAGACGCGCCTACCGGGACGCGTCGGCCCGCCGCACCATCGGCATCCTCTGGGACGTCGGCACGTTCTGGCCGCGCGCGGCGCACCCCTTCGCCCCGCCCTGCTACGCCGAGCGCGCGGTGCCGGACCTCACCTGGCGCATGGCCACCTGGACCCGGCGCACCGAGGGCCGGCTGGTCCTCTCCGGCCACTCCCAGGGCAGTGTCCTCGCCGCCGCGGCGGCCTGGCAGCTGCCGCCGTCCGTGCGCGGGCGGGTCGCCCTGCTCACCTACGGCTCCCCGCTGGAACGCCTGTACGGCCGCTGGTTCCCGGCCCACTTCGGTCCGCCGGCGCTCGCCGCCCTGCACCACGACATCGCCTGCTGGCGCAACCTCCACCGCCCCACCGACCCCATCGGCGGCCCCGTCCGGGTCCGCGGCGACACCGGCCCGGAGGTCGACCACCCGCCCCTGCGGGACCCCCTCGTCTACGGCCGCACCCCCGAGCACCCGCTCCCGGCCCCGATCCTCGGCCACTCCGACTACCAGGCGGACCCCGTCTTCACCCGCGAACGGGCCCTGCTGCTGAGCCGCCTGTGCCCCGGCCTGCCCGGGCAGCGCCCCGATCCGGACGCCGCGGGGTGAGGACTGCTCAGGGCAGGTCCGGCAGGTCCTCCGCGTACAGCAGGGTCAGGTCGTCGGTGGTGGGGTCGGCGACCTGGGCGACCCGGCTCGCGTGCCGCTCCACCATCGCCTCGAACGTCTGCCGGGCAGTCCTGCCGTTGCCGAACGCCGGGCCCTTCGGGAGCGCCGTGAAGTACTTCAGCAGCGCCTCCGGCGCACCGGGCGCCAGCCGGTACTCGTGCTCGTCGGCCTGCTGCTCCACGATCCGCAGCAGTTCCTCGGGGCCGTAGTCGCCGAAGGTGATGGTGCGGGAGAAGCGGGAGGCCACGCCCGGGTTGACGGAGAGGAAGCGCTCCATCTCCGCCGTGTACCCGGCGACGATCACCACCACCGCGTCCCGGTGGTCCTCCATCAGCTTCACCAGGGTGTCGATGGCCTCCTTGCCGAAGTCCCGCCCGGCGTCCTCCGGCGACAGCGCGTACGCCTCGTCGATGAACAGCACACCGCCGCGGGCCCGCTCGAACGCCTCCTGGGTGCGGATCGCCGTGGAACCGATGTGCTCGCCGACCAGGTCCACCCGGGACACCTCGACCAGGTGGCCCTTCTCCAGCACGCCCAGCGCGGCGAGGATCTCGCCGTAGAGCCGGGCGACCGTCGTCTTGCCGGTGCCGGGGGAGCCGGTGAACACGAGATGCCGCTTGACGGAGGCCGCCTTCAGCCCCGCCCGCTGCCGGCGCCGGCCCACCTCGATCATGTCGGTCAGCGCCCGCACCTCGCGCTTGACGCTCTCCAGACCCACCAGCGCGTCGAGCTCCCCGAGCACGTCCTTCGGCGTGCGCTGCGGCGGCTCCGGCTCCGGCGGGACGACCAGCGGCTCGCGCTCCGTCACCTGCTGCCCGGGGATCGCGCCCAGCAGACCGCCGGACTGCGTCACCGTCTGCACCGCGGCCCCGGAGGCCGCCTGCGCCCGCAGGCCGCCGCTCTCGTCACTGGTGCAGTCCTCCACGACGGGTCCCGCCCCGGACCCCGCGTCCGGACCGCCGTCCGCGAACTCGTACCCGCCGCGCGCGCACCGCTCCGTGCGGCACCTGCGCAGCGTCGTACGGCAGCCGTCGATCACATGGAAGCCGTAGCCGCCGCTGCCGCTGACCCGGCAGTTCAGGAAACTGCCCCGGCCGCCCGCGGAGACGTAGAACCCGGCCTCCGCGGGGGACTCCACCGTGCAGCGCTCGATGGTCGGGTCGGCGCCCTTGGTGACGATCACACCGGTCTGGGTGCCGTCCAGCGCGCAGTTGCTGAGCGTGCCGCCGCTGCCGTGGTCGCGGAACCAGGCGCCGGTGGCCGCCTCCCGGATCCGGCAGTCGTCCAGCTGCGCGGTCGCCCCGTCGCTCACCGAGACGGCCGTGTTGCGCACCTGGGACAGATCGCTGTCCACGACGTCCGCGCGTGAACCGCGGTCCAGCACGAACAGCGCGTCCGGCACGTCGTGCACCCGGCAGGAGTCGAGGACCGCGGTGGCGCCGTCGCTCACCCACACCGCCGGATAGTCGCCGGTGCTGTCGAAGATCTCGCACTGGTTGGCGTCCACCCGGGTTCCCGGGTCCCACACCGACAGGCCGTTGCGCCCGAACCGGCGGACCGTCGTCCGGGTCAGCGTGAGCACCGAGCGGGACCGCAGGTCGACCGCGTTCTCCGGGATGTCGTGGAGGTGGCAGTCGCCGAGCGTGAGCACCGCGTCCGTGTCGAGGGTGATGCCGTCGGCGGTGGTGCGGTGCACCTCGCAGTCGGTCAGGTGCGCGGTGGCCCGCTCGGTGACCTGCACCCCGGAGCCGCGCACCTCGTAGACCTCGCAACCCACCGCCTCCAGCGAGGTGTTCTCGCCGGTCGCGGTCAGCCCGGTCCCGGAGGCGTGGTGCACCCGGCAGCGCTCCAGGCGCGGACGGGCGCCCCCGCGGACCGCCACGCCCGCCTGCCCGGCCGCGACGACCTCGCACTCCTCGAACACCCCGCCGCCGCCGTCGAGCACGGCGATGCCGATGCCGGCCGGGTTGTCGACGGTGCAGCGGCGCACGGTCGGGCGGGCGCCGCCGCGCACCTCGATGCCGGTGGCGGACCGGGTGACGATCCGCACGTCCTTCAGCTCGGGCGTGCCCTCCTCGACGAGCAGCGCGGGCGCCGCCGCGTCCTGGCCCTCCACGTGCAGGTCCTGCACCACCGCCGAGGCCCGCACGGTGAGCGGCACCCCGTCCGCCGGCGCGATCCGCACCGAGCCGGGGGAGCCCTCGGGGCCGCGGAGCGTCACCGCGCGCTGCACGACGAGGTTCTCCCGGTACGTGCCGGGGGCGATGGTGAGGACGTCGCCGTCGGCGGCGGCCTCCAGGGCGGCGGCGAGCGAAGCGTACTCGCCCGTGCGGCGCCGCCACCGCGACGTACCGGTGTGCGTCACCTGGACCGTGCCCTGTGCCATGGCGTTGCTGTGCCCCCACCTCGTCGTACTGATGGCCCGCCGCCCGCCGGGGCGGCCGCCGCCGGGACCGCGGCCGTGCCCGGCCCGAGGGCGTGAGCGTGTCCGCGCACCCGGGAGACCCGCGCGCCCCGTGGGTTCACGCACCCGCGGGTTGTCGCCGAAGACGCTTCGGCCGGTCCACCGTAGCGTGTGCGTGCCGACCGGGTTGACCGGAGTCGCAAGGCCGTCAACTGCCGGTGCCGGCCCTGCCCCAGTCCGGGCCCGCCCGGTCCCACGCCTGTTCCCAGCGCGCGTACCGCCGCCGGACCAGGCGCCAGACGGCCAGCCGCCGGCCGGCCTCCACCAGGGCCGCGGTCAGCAGGGCCGCGCCGATCCCGGCGAGGACGGAGTGCGCCGTCGCCGTGGCCGCGTCCAGCGGCCGGGTGGTCATGCGGCCGTGCGGGTCGGTCCAGAGCCGGAAACGGTCCCCGGCGCGCGGGGACTTCAGGTCCGACAGGACCGGGCCGCGCCGCCGGGTCCCGTCCGGTGAGGTCCAGTGCGCGAGGACGCGGCTGCGGGCCTCGCGCCCGGTCGCGGAGTCGGGATCAATCTCCGGCAGGGCCCCGCCCAGCTCCCGCACCACGGTGGCGGTGACGAGGTGGCGCGCGTGCTGCTGCTGCCGTACGGACCTCAGCAGCGAGTCGTGGGCGCGGACGCCGACCAGGCAGCCGGTCACGGGCGCGGCCACGGCGATCAGCAGCAGTGCCGCGAGGGCCACCCACGCCTCGGCCAGATCGGTCGTCCGGCGCAGCGGATTGCGCCGCCAGCGCCACAGGCCGCTCAGCGCCCGCATGCCGCCCACCCCTTCCGGTCCGCCACGGCGCCCGCCGTCGGCCCCCATCCCCGGTCCGGGCCGTGGGGGAGACGACGTCACGCCGGCCGCGACAGGCCGCCCCGACGGCCTCTCACGAATCTCTCACATCCCCTCAACGGCCGGGGCCCGTCTGCGGGTTCCCGGGACGCCCGGCCCTCAGCCGGCGCGGCCTGGCCGCCGCTCCAGCACCCGCACCGGATCGCCGACCCGGATCGTGCCGGTCGAGACGGGCACCAGGTTCACCCCGAACAACAGGCCCCCGCCGATCCTGCGGTGGCGTGCCAGGGTGTGCAGCGGCTCCCGGCCGCGTACGGCGGTGTCCTGGTCGGTGGTGGTCACCACGCACCGCTCGCACGCCTTGGCGACCCGGAACACCACCTCGCCCAGGGAGATCCGCGCCCAGTGGTCCTCGGCCCAGGGCTCGGTGCCGGCGACGACGACGTTGGGCCGGAACCGGTTCATGGGGAGCGGGCCCTGTCCGGCGTACGCGCCCTGCGCGATCCAGGAGTTCAGCGCGTCCAGCGAGGCCGCCGTGGCGGCAAGCAGCGGGTAGCCGTCGGCGAAGCTCACCGTCTCACCGGGCAGGCCGTGCTCCGACTCGACGGGGCGCCGGCGGGCCGGATCGTCGAGGTGGACCAGGCGCACCTCCGCCCGCAGATAGGCGCTGCACCAGGCGTGGGCCGCCGGTGCGGCCGGGACCGCCTCGACCTTCGTGCCGAAGATGTCCACCGGCACGGTCGCGCCGGGCGGCGGCACCTCGACGGCCAGCGGCGACCGGCCGGGAGCGGACAGACGGACGCCGCCGCCGGCCAGAGGCTCGGCGGCGGCCAGTGCGAGACGCGGCTGCTCCCGCTGTGTGACGACCTTTCCCCCGTGGTCGATCAGCGTCCAGCGTCGGTCTCCGGCCAGGCCCCAGGGCTCCACGACGGCTTCCCGGGGCGACACGCCCCGGAGCGCCTTGACCGGATGGACGTGGACCGACTGCACTTCGGCGTTCCCCATGCCGCCATCGTGCCAGGTGACACCGACAACGGGGACGCGCCGGTCAGTAGCCGCGGTACTGCTGGTTGTACGGGTCCTGGTAGGGAGCCGGCTGGGGACGCGACGCGGCGGGGCGCATGGCCTCGTAGCCGGTGCCCGGCGCCGTCGGCCGCTGCTGCTGCGGAGCCTGCGGGGCCTGCGGGGCCTGCGGGCCGGGGTAGCCGCGCGGGGCGCTCGCCTGCTGCGGGATGTACGCCGTGGGCGTCTGCTGCAGCGGTGCGGGCTGCTGCGCCTGCGGGTAGCCGTAGGCGGGCGGCTGTTGGGGGGACGGGGCCGCCGGGAGGGCGGGCAGTGCCGACGGCAGGGCGGGCAGGCTGCTGCCCGCGTCGTAGGCGGCGGGGACCCGGATCGGGGCGATCTGCGGGGTGCCCCGCTCGGCCACGAGCGAGTCGTAGATCGGGGTGTCCGGGAAGGAGGCGGAGTAGTAGCCGCCGCCATAGGTGGAGCGGGGGGAGGTCATGGCACATAAGTTAAGCCCACGATGTGCTGGTTGGGGAGACCGATAAGACGGTTGTTTTCCGTGTCGGCAGCGGTCAGGGATCCCCAATACGAGCGAACTTGGCAAAAAGGGACGCCAATCCACGTTTGAATCGTGTAACGGCGGGAGATACGCCTGGGTTACCGGCCGCCGGCCGGCGACCTTCTGCGCCGTTCATGGGTACTCGTCCCGCCCGTGACGGGGTGGTGCGGGCAGGGAAGGCCGGGACCGCCGGGTGACACCGCAAGCCGACCTACGAGGGGGCGGACATGTCGATGCCGAAGGGCGCCAACGCACCGGTGCCCACCACGGCCCTGCGCGTCGCACTGGGCTGGCGCACCGCGCCCGGAGTGCCGGACGCCGACGCCTCCGCGCTGCTGCTCGCCGCCGGAAAGGTCCGGTCCGACGGGGACTTCGTCTTCTACAACCAGCCCGCCCACCCCTCGGGCGCGGTCCGCCACGAGGGCAAGCGGACCTCCGGCGGACACGTCACCGACACCCTTTGCGTCGATCTCGCGCGCGTCGAGGGCGCCGTCGAGCGGATCGTGCTCGCCGCCTCCGCCGACGGAGGCGCGTTCGGACAGGTCCCCGGCCTCTGCATCGAGGTCACCGACGCCGCCTCCGGGCAGGTGGTGGCCCGCTTCGACAGCCCCGGCGCCACCGTCGAGACCGCCTTCGTGCTCGGCGAGCTCTACCGCCGTGCGGGCGGCTGGCGGTTCCGGGCCGTCGGACAGGGCTACAGCAGCGGACTCCACGGCCTGGCGACGGACTTCGGCATCACCGTGGACGAACCGCAGCACGCCGCACCCCCCGCGGCGACGACCCCGCCGGCCGCGCCGGCGCCCCCCGTGACCGCCCCCGCACCCGCGGCCGCGCCGCCGCCCGCGGCCCCTCCCGCACCGGCCGCCCAGCCGGTCCGCCTGTCCAAGGTCACCCTCACGAAGGCGGCCCCTTCCGTCTCGCTGGCCAAGCAGGGCGGCACGTCCGGAGCGCTGCGCGTGCACCTCGACTGGCAGATGCGCGGACAGTCCCCCGGCCGCCGCCGGTGGGGCGGCGGCGCAAACGTCGACCTCGACCTCGGCGCCCTGTACGAACTCACCGACGGCCGCAAGGGAGTCGTACAGGCCCTCGGCAACGCCTTCGGCTCGCTCCACCGGCCGCCGTACATCCACCTCGACGGCGACGACCGCACCGGAGCCACGGCGAGCGGCGAGAACCTCACCGTCAACCTCGACCACCGGCAGGACTTCCGGCGCATCCTCGTCTTCGTCACCGTCTACGAAGGCGCCCGTTCCTTCGCCGGCCTGAACGCCACCGTCACCCTCCACCCGCAGCACGGCGCACCCGTCGAGTTCCTCCTGGACGAGTGCACGGTCCCGTCCCCGGTGTGCGCGCTCGCGCTGATCACCCGCACCGGCGGGGACCTCCTCGTCCAGCGTGAGGCGCGGTACCTGGTCCCCGACCGCGGCGTCAGCCCGCAGCGGACCCTGGACCGCGCCTACGGCTGGGGCATGGACTGGACCCCCGGCCGCAAGTGAGCGGGCTCAGCCCTCGTCGGGCACGGCGTCCGGGCGGGCGTAGGTACGGCCCTTCCAGGCGGCCCCGCGCCCGCGGTGGTGCCGCACGGCGGAGTCGACCGTCATCAGCAGATAGAGGAGGGCGGTGAACGGCAGCAGCGGAGCCAGCCACAGCGGCTGCCGGTAGTACCGCAGCATCGGCACGTACGTCCCCGCCATCACCGCCCACGCGAGCGCACCGGCCGCCGCCGTCGCCGCACCGCCGGCCACCACGCCCGCGGCCACCGCGACCGGCGGCACCAGATACACCAGGACGAGCCCGGCGACCGTACCGAGCAGGAGCAGCGGGCTGTGCCGCAGCTGGGCGTAGGCGCTGCGCGAGACCATCCGCCACAGGTCGGGCAGCCGCGGATAGGGGCGCACGCTGTCCACCCGGTCGGCCAGCCCCAGCCACACCCGGCCACCGGCGCGCTTCACGGCCCGCGCCAGCGCCACGTCGTCGATGACCGCGTGCCGGATCGCGTCCGGGATGCCCGCCTCGGCCGCCGTGTCGGCCCGCAGCAGCACGCAGCCGCCCGCCGCCGCGGCCGTGCGCCCGCCCCGCCGGCCGATCCACCGGAACGGGTACAGCTGCGCGAAGAAGTAGACGAACGCCGGGACCACGAGCCGCTCCCACACGCTCTCCACCCGCAGCCGCGCCATCTGCGACACCACGTCGAACCCGCCGCTCAGGGCCGCCGCGACCAGCTCGCGCAGACTGTCGGGCGCGTGCGCGATGTCCGCGTCCGTCAGCAGCAGGAACTCCGGTTCCCGCGCGCGTGCCAGCCCGATGCCGTACCGCACCGCCCACAGCTTGCCCGTCCAGCCCGCCGGCGGCTCGCCCGGCGACCCCACGGTGAGCGGCAGCCCGCCGTGCCGCTGGGACAGCTCGCGGGCGGTCCGCGCGGTGCCGTCCGTGCTCCCGTCGTCCACCAGGAAGACCTCGGCCCGCCCCGGATACTCCTGCGCCAGCAGCGACGGCAGACTGTCGGGCAGCACCGCGGCCTCGTCCCGGGCGGGCACGACCACACAGACCGACGGCCACACCTCCGGTTCCCGGCGCCGCGGCAGCCGGACGTCCGTGCGCCAGAAGAAGCCCTGCCCCAGCAGCAGCCAGCACCACGCGGCCAGGGAGACGACGGTGATCCACAGGAAGGCGCTCACGGCCGCAGTCTGCCCCACCGGACCGGCTGCCGAAGGCCCATCGTCTATCGTGACCGGGTGAAGATCGCGCTCATGGACTCCGGAATCGGCCTGCTCCCCGCCGCCGCCGCGGTACGTCGACTGCGGCCCGACGCGGATCTCGTGCTGTCGTGGGACCCGGACGGAATGCCGTGGGGACCGCGCACCCCGGAGGACATCACGCAGCGGGCGCTCGACGTCGCCGAGGCCGCCGCCGCGCACCGGCCCGACGTCCTGATCGTCGCGTGCAACACGGCGTCGGTGCACTCCCTGCCGGCGCTGCGGGCCCGCCTCGAGCCCGGCATCCCGGTCATCGGCACCGTCCCGGCGATCAAGCCGGCCGCCGCCGGCGGCGGGCACGTCGCGATCTGGGCGACCCCGGCCACCACGGGAAGCGCCTACCAGCGCGGGCTGATCGAGCGGTTCGCGGCGAAAGCGACCGTCACCGAGGTGGCCTGCCCCGGCCTGGCGGACGCGGTGCACCACGCCGACGAGGCGGCGGTCGACGCCGCGATCGCCTCCGCCGCCGCCCGCACCCCGGACGACGTGACGACGCTCGTCCTGGGCTGCACCAACTACGAGCTGGTCGCCGAGCGCATCCGGGCGGCCGTCCAGCAGCCCGGCCGCCCGCCCCTGGAGCTGCACGGCTCCGCCGGCGCGGTGGCCGCCCAGGCCCTGCGCCGGATCGGCGCCGAACCGGCTCCCGACGCGGTCGCCGACACCACCCTCACGGTGCTGCTGAGCGGCCGCGAGTCGACGCTCCCGGACACCGCGCTGTCCTACGCGGAAGGCCGCTTCCTGCGGGCCGTCAGCCCCGTGCGCTGACCGGCGCCCGGCCCGCCCGGCCCGCAGCGGGCCGGGCCGGTCACCCTGTGCTACGCCCTACCGGCGCACCGAAACCTGGGTAACCTCATAGACATGAGGGAGCACCCCCACGCCGACCCCCGTGCCGGCGACGGCCCGCACCCCGACGTCTGGACGGGACGCGCCACCAACCGGCTGCAGTGGCTGCCGGCGCTGGCCGGCGCCGCCTGCACGGCCCTCGGCGTCGAGCTGGCCGTCGACTCCGCCGCCTGGACCTCCGGCACCGCCCCGCTGGTGATGTCCGTCGTGGGCTGCATCGCGGCCGGCCTGCTGGTCCTCTTCGGCACGCTCGCCTTCGTGCACGTCGACCTCACGCTCGACAAGGAGTCCCTCGAAGTGCGCTGCGGCCACATCGGCCTGCCCCGCCGCCGCATCCCCCTCTCCCACGTGGCCGACGCCGACTTCACCGCCCACGTCACCCCCCGGCACTGGGGCGGCTGGGGGTACCGCTGGCGCCCCGAGAAGGGCACCGCGGTCGTCGTACGCCGCGGCGAGGGCATCGTGCTGCGCCTGTGGGACGGCCACACCTTCACGATCACCGTGGACAACGCGGAGTCGGCCGTACGGGTCATCAGGGCCCGCCTCCGGACGAGCACACCGGGGCAGGACCGCTGACGGATCCCGAGGGCCCGCCGGTGACCGCGGTCGGCGCGCGAGGACCGCGCCCACCAGCGGCGACCGCCCGCACCGCCGCCGGGCCGCGCTGTCGGCGGCCGCGCCGGCCGCCGTACACTCACCCGGGTGACCGTCACCGCAACTTCCGTGGGCCAGCCGGACCGGGCCGAGCCGCATCCCGCCCCGGGCGGGCGCGCCGGACGGCTGCTGCGCCTGGCCCCGGCCGCCGCCTCCGCGTTCTGCGGACTGCTGCTCTACGTCAGCTTCCCGCCGCGCACGCTGTGGTGGCTGGCCCTGCCCGCGTTCGCCGGCTTCGGCTGGGTGCTGCGCGGCCGGAGCGCGAAGGCGGCCCTCGGCCTCGGTTACCTCTTCGGCCTGGGCTTCCTGCTCCCGTTGCTGGTGTGGACCGGTGTGGAGGTCGGTCCGGGGCCCTGGCTGGCCCTGGTGGTCATCGAGGCGGTGTTCATCGCCCTGGTGGGCGCGGGTGTCGCCGCCGTCTCCCGGCTGCCGGCCTGGCCGGTGTGGGCCGCCGCGGTCTGGATCGCGGGAGAGGCGGTACGCGCGCGCGTGCCTTTCCGGGGCTTCCCCTGGGGCAAGATCGCGTTCGGCCAGGCGGACGGCGTCTTCCTGCCGCTCGCCGCGGTGGGCGGCACCCCGGTGCTCGGCTTCGCGGTCGTCCTGTGCGGATTCGGCCTGTGCGAGGCGGGCCGGCTGATCGCCGAGCGGCGCCGGACCCGGTCCGTGCGGCGCGCCGCCGCGACCGCCGCGCTGCTGAGCGTCGCCGTCCCGGTGGCCGGCGCGCTCGCCGCCCGCGCGCTGGTGAGCGACGCGGCCGAGGACGGCACCGCGACCGTGGCGGTCGTCCAGGGCAACGTGCCGCGGTCCGGGCTTGAGTTCAACGCCCAGCGGCGGGCCGTGCTCGACTACCACGCGCGGGAGACCCGCAAGCTCGCCGCCGACGTCGAGGCGGGCAGGGTCCCCCGGCCCGACTACGTCCTGTGGCCGGAGAACTCGTCCGACATCGACCCCTTCGAGTACCCCGACGCCGCCGCCGTCATCGAGGAGGCGGCCCGGGCCGTCGGCGTGCCCGTCTCCGTCGGCGGGGTGGTCGAGAAGGACGGCAGGCTGCTCAACGAGCAGATCCTCTGGGACCCGGTCGAGGGGCCGACGCAGACCTACGACAAGCGGCAGGTGCAGCCCTTCGGCGAGTACCTCCCGCTGCGCTCCCTGATCGGCGCGATCAACGAGAACTGGACCAGCATGGTCCGCCAGGACTTCAGCCGCGGCGGCAAGCCGGGCGTGTTCGACATCCACGGCGCCAAGGTGGGCCTCGCCACCTGTTACGAGGCCGCCTTCGACTGGGCCGTGCGGGACACGGTGACGCACGGCGCGGAGATGATCTCCGTGCCCAGCAACAACGCCACCTTCGACCGCAGCGAGATGACCTACCAGCAGCTCGCCATGTCCCGCATCCGCGCCGTGGAGCACAGCCGCACCGTGGCCGTTCCGGTGACCAGCGGCGTCAGCGCGATCATCATGCCGGACGGGAGGATCACCCGGAGGACGGGCATGTTCGTCCCCGCCCACCTCGTCCAGAAGGTGCCGCTGCGCACCTCCACCACCCCCGCCACCGAGCTGGGCGTCCTCCCCGAGATCGCCCTGGTGCTGGTCGCCGCGGGCGGGATCGGCTGGGCGGCCGGGACGGGGCTGCGCGCCCGGCGCGCCGGTGACGCGTAGCCGTGCAACCGCCGTACGCCCCCTGCGGCGGCCGGTGACCAGGGAGCGGCCCCGCTAGGGTCGGATCATGGCTACTCCCGACTTCATCCGCACGCTCCGGGCCACCGCCGGCCGGCAACTGCTCTGGCTCCCCGGAGTCACCGCCATCGTGTTCGACGACGAGGGCCGTGTGCTGCTCGGCCGGCGGTCCGACACGGGCACATGGGCGGTGATCGGCGGCATCCCCGATCCGGGTGAGCAGCCCGCGGCCTGCGCCGTGCGCGAGGTCTTCGAGGAGACGGCGGTGCACTGCGTCGCCGAGCGGATCGTCCTGGTCCAGGCCCTGGAGCCGGTCACCTACGACAACGGCGACGTCTGCCAGTACATGGACATCACCTTCCGCTGCCGGGCGGTCGGCGGCGAGGCCCGGGTCAACGACGACGAGTCGCTCGAGGTCGGCTGGTTCGCGCTGGACGCGCTGCCCGACCTGCACGAGTTCGCCACCTTCCGCATCAAACAGGCCATGTCGGAGGCACCCACATGGTTTGAGCCTACGACTGTCGGCTGAAGTATGGGCGGTCGCCATATGTGGTGACCGTAGGGTCCCGCCTAGGGTCGGCGTATGACCTCGCCCACCCCCCTGCCCGGACCGGCCCCCCGGTCCCAGCCCCCCACCCTCGACCTCGCCGGCCGCACCGCCCTCGTCACCGGCGCCGCCGGCGGCATCGGCCGCGCCTGCGCCCTGCGGCTCGCCGCCGCCGGGGCCGAGGTGCGCGCCGTCGACCGGGACGCGGCCGGCCTGGCCGAGCTGGTCCGGCAGGCGGAGCGCACCGACGGCCTCGCGGGAGCGGTCGTACCGCGGGTCGTGGACCTCACCGACCTGGACGCCGCCGAACGCGCCGCCGCGGGCACCGATGTGCTGGTCAACAACGCCGGACTGCAACTCGTGCGCCCCATCGAGGAGTTCCCGCCCGAGGTGTTCCACACGGTGCTGACCGTGATGCTGGAGGCGCCGTTCCGCCTCATCCGGGGCGCCCTGCCGCACATGTACGCGCAGGGCTGGGGCCGGATCGTCAATGTGTCCTCCGTCCACGGCCTGCGCGCCTCGGCCTTCAAGTCCGCCTATGTGGCCGCCAAACACGGACTCGAAGGGCTGTCCAAGACGGCCGCGCTGGAAGGCGCCGCCCACGGCGTGACCTCCAACTGTGTGAACCCCGCCTATGTGCGCACGCCACTGGTCGAGAAGCAGATCGCCGACCAGGCGCAGGCGCACGGCATCCCCGAGGAGCGGGTGCTGGCCGAGGTCCTGCTCAAGGACAGCGCCCTGCGGCGGCTCATCGAACCGGAGGAGGTCGCCGAGGCCGTGGCCTATCTGTGCAGTCCGCAGGCATCCTTCGTCACCGGCGCCTCGCTCGTCCTGGACGGCGGATGGACGGCCCACTGAACGGTCCGGCGGCCCCGGCCCGGGCGGTTGTCCACAGGGCTGCCGGGCCGGGCGTCCGATACGGCACCCTGTGACCATGTCCCGTGATCACCTGCAGCCGGCACCCCTCGGCAGCGCCGAGGCCCCGTACCTCGAACTGCTCGCCCGCGACGCCTCCGCGGAGGCCTACGAGCGGCCCGTGCTGCTGGCCCGGGCCGAGGGCCGGCCGGCCGAGCGGATCGCCGCGCTGGAGGAGGCGAGGCTGCTCGCCCTGCGCGTGCGGGCGGAACTGGAGGGACGCCGGCGGCGCGAGGCGGAGCTGTCCGCGCTCTTCGAGACCGCCCACGACCTCGCCGGACTGCGCGACCTGGACGCCGTCCTGAGGGCGATCGTGCAGCGCGCCCGCTCCCTGCTCGGCACGGACGCCGCCTACCTCAGCCTCAACGACCCGGCACGCGGCGACACCTACATGCGGGTCACGGAGGGCTCCGTCTCCGCCCGTTTCCAGCAGCTGCGGCTCGGCATGGGAGAGGGGCTCGGCGGACTCGTCGCCCAGACCGCCCGGCCCTACGTCACCGACGACTACTTCCGGGACGACCGGTTCCGGCACACCCTCTCCATCGACGCCGCCGTCCGCGACGAGGGCCTGGTCGCCATCCTCGGCGTCCCCCTGATGCACGGCCCGCACGTCATCGGCGTCCTCTTCGCGGCGGACCGGCGCGCGAGGGTCTTCGAACGGGCGCAGATCGCCCTGCTCGGCTCCTTCGCCGCGCTCGCGGCCGCCGCCATCGACACCGCCAACCTGCTCACCGAGACCCGCTCGGCGCTGGCCGGGCTGGAGCGCGCCAACGAGATCATCCGGGACCGCAGCGCCGTCATCGAGCGCGCCTCCGACGTGCACGACCGGCTCGCCGAACTCGTCCTGCGCGGCGGCGGGGTCCACGACGTGGCCGCGGCCGTCTCCGAGGTCCTCGAAGGCGATGTCCGGTTCACCGACGCCGCCGCGGCACCGGCCGGGGCACTGGAGGCGTCACGCGCGGCGGGCCACGCCGTGCGGCACGACGGCGACTGGATCGCCGCCGTGACCACGGGCGGCGAACTCCTCGGCGCGCTGGTCCTGCGCGGCCACCCCCGCCTCGACCCCGTCGACCAGCGCACCCTGGAGCGCGCGGCCATGGTCACCTCCCTGCTCCTGCTGGCCCGCCGCTCCGCCGCCGAGGCCGAACGACGCGTGCGCGGCGAACTGCTGGACGACCTGCTCGACGCGCGCGACCGGGATCCGCGTCTGCTGCGCGAGCGCGCCGGACGCCTCGACGCGGACCTGGACGCCACCCACGTCGTCCTCGCCGCCCGCCTCGGCGGCCCGGCCGCGGACGCCGACGAGGAGGCCGCGGCCCGCCGCCGGCTGAGGTCCGCCGCGTCCCACCTCGCCGCCACCCGGCACGGCCTGGCCGCCGCCCGGGACGGCGGCACCGTCCTGCTGCTGCCGCTCGACGCCGGCGACACCGCCACGGACCTGGCCCGCCGCACCGCCCGTCACCTGGGCACCGCCGTCCACCAGCCCGTCACCGTCGGCGCCTCCCCGCCCGTCGCCGGCATCGCCGCGCGCCCCGAGACCGTGGCCGCCGCCTACGCCGAGGGCCGCCGCTGCCTGGACGCGCTGCACCTGCTGGGCCGGGCCGGGGACGGCGCGGCGGCCGAGGACTTCGGCTTCCTCGGCCTGCTCCTCGCGGGAGAACGGGACATCACCGGGTTCGTCGAGCGCACCATCGGACCGGTCGTGGCCTACGACGAGCGGCGCGGCACGGAACTGCTGCGGACCCTGGACGCGTACTTCGCCGGCGGGATGAGCCCGGCCCGCACCAAGGAGGCGCTCCACGTCCACGTGAACACGGTCGCGCAGCGCCTGGAGCGCGTGGGCCGCCTGCTCGGCGCGGACTGGCAGACCCCCGCCCGCGCCCTGGAGATACAACTGGCGCTGCGGCTGCGCTGCCTGGCCGCGCCCGGACGGCACTGACCGGCCCCCCCCACAGGGACCGGTCGGCGCAGACGGCGCGCTGGGCGCCGGTCAGACGGTCCGCGCCTTCGCGGCCGCAGCCGTCCCGCTCGGCCCCCCGTCTCCGTTGCCGTCCTCGACGCGGGCGAGATCCCGGTGCCGTGTCTCCCGCGCGAGGCCCACCGCGACCAGGGTGAGCACGGCGGCGGCGATCACGTACAGGGCGATCGGGGTGGAGCTGCCGTAGTCCGAGAGCAGCGCCGTGGCGATGAGCGGGGCGGGCGCACCGGCCGCGACCGAAGCGAACTGGGCGCCGATGGAAGCGCCGGAGTACCGCATCCGGGTGGCGAACATCTCGGCGAAGAACGCGGCCTGGGGCGCGTACATGGCGCCGTGCAGCACGAGTCCCACGGTCACGGCCAGGACCAGGGAGCCGAACGACCCCGTGTCCACGAGCGTGAAGAACGGGAACATCCACAGCCCCGCACCGGCCGCGCCGAACAGGTAGACGGGCCGGCGTCCGACCCGGTCCGACAGCGCGCCCCAGGCCGGGATGACCGCGAAGTGCACGGCGGAGCCGATGAGCACGGCGTTGAGCGCGCTCTGCCGGGAGACACCGGCCGAGGTGGTGGCGTACACGAGGATGAACGCGGTGATGACGTAGTAGCTGATGTTCTCCGCCATGCGGGCGCCCATCGCCACGAGCACGTCCCGCCAGTGGTGCCGCAGCACGGAGACGAGCGGCAGCTTCTCCCTCCCGGCTTCCCTCCCGGCTTCCCTCCCGGCCTCCCGCCGGGCCTCGGCCCGCCGCAGCGCGTCCTGGAAGACGGGCGACTCGTCGACGGACAGCCGGATCCACAGACCGACGAGCACCAGCAGACCGGAGAGCAGGAACGGGATCCGCCAGCCCCAGCTGCCGAAGGCGTCGTCGGACAGAACGGCGGTCAGCAGCGACAGCACACCGGTCGCCAGCAACTGCCCGGCCGGCGCACCGGTCTGCGGCCACGACGCCCAGAAGCCGCGCCGGCCGGCGTCACCGTGCTCCGACACCAGCAGCACGGCACCGCCCCACTCACCGCCGAGCGCGAAGCCCTGCACCAGCCGCAGCGCGGTGAGCAGCACGGGCGCGGCGGACCCGATGGTCGCGTGGGTGGGCAGCAGCCCGATGGCGAACGTCGCCCCGCCCATCAGCACGAGACTCAGCACCAGCAGTCTCTTCCGCCCCAGCCGGTCACCGTAGTGCCCGAACACGAGCGCCCCCAGGGGGCGGGCCGCGAACCCCACGGCGTAGGTCAGGAACGACAGCAGCGTCCCGACGAGCGGATCCGAGTCCGGGAAGAACAGCTTGTTGAACACCAGCGCGGCCGCGGAGCCGTAGAGGAAGAAGTCGTACCACTCGACGGTGGTGCCGATGAGGCTGGCGGCGACGATTCTGGGGAGGCTGGCGGGGGGTGGGGGAGCGGTGGTTCCGGAGGCCATGTGCGCCACTTCCTCGTGTGCGGTGGGGACGGGTACGTGTCGGCACACGGTAGGAAGAGTGCAGGTCAGCGGCACATGTGGTGGAGCACCATAGTTGGGGGGATGGCTATGTGGCTGCCATCAGCCTCATGACCCGGCGCCTCGCCTACGGACCCACCCCGTCCGGGCCGGCTGAGCCGGGTCGGCGGCGTTCGCCCTGTGACACGCGGTGCGGAGCAGCCGCTGGAACGGCTGCTCCGCACCGGAGGCGGGTCAGTTGACGGTCAGGACCGCCGTGTTGTTCGTGAGGTCGGGGTCGAAGCCGAAGGGGTACTGGCCGAACTCGCCGTACGGGGGGTGGATGCTCACGGCGCCGGTCGCGCCGGCGACGACGGTGTCGACGCGCACGGAGAAGGCGAAGGTGCGCCGGGTGTTCTCCAGGACCCAGTACGGCATGTCGCAGTCGTAGCGCGGGGCGCCCTTCTGCCTCGGGTAGTAGCCGCCGTCGAGGGTGCGCGGGTAGCAGCCGGACGGCACTCCGGTGACGGTGGTGCCCCGGGGCACGATCAGCCGGACCTCGGCGACCGGGTCGCCGGAGCCGAGGTTGCCGGTCCAGCCCGGGCCGTTGTTCTCGAACGTGAGCTCGGCCGTGGCCGTCTCGCCGGCCGCGCCGGAGATCGCGTCACCGGTCACGGAGAAGTCCGCTGTGTTGTCCGCGCCGATCTGGACGGCCGCGTAGTCGTTCTCGGAGTCGAGGTCCTGGGCGCCGCCGCCCGGCTCGACGTCGATGTCGAGCCGCTCCTTCAGCGCGTGCGGGGCGAGTCGCACCGTCAGCGGCTCGGGCAGCTCGAAGGAGTCGCCCGGCGCCAGGACCTGGTCGAAGGTGCAGACCGCCTTGTTCGACGGTGCGTCGTCGCCGCCGTTCGTCGTGGTGTAGGTGCAGGCGTCGTACCGGGTCAGATCCGTCAGGCCGTACGAGGCGTACAGCTTGACGGTGAACCCGTTCGCGCTCTGGTTGCCCTCGTTGGTGACCTTGAACGGGATCGTCCGCTGGTCGCCGGGCTGGCCGTCCTCGAAGTCGGCGATGGGGGCGATGACGAGGTCGGGCCCGGCGCCGACGGTGAGCGTGGTGTCGAAACTCTCGTGCGGCGCGGTGAGCGTGCCGTCGGGGCCGCCGGTGGCCGTCGCCTCGTAGGTGATCCTGCCCTGCGCGCCGGCGCGGGCGCCGTCGGCCGCGCGCACCGTCAGGAACACCTGGTCCGCGTAGTCGCTTCCGATCGCGGGCACCACGGGGATGTCGCAGACCGCGTGCGTGCCGCTCGGAGTGCAGTTGTCCGGCCAGGTCACCTCGGCGACCCCTGCGAGGCCGGAGACGTCGACGGCGAGTCTGCCGTCGGTCACCGTGAAGTTCCGGTTGTCGTGGTAGAGGCCGAGGCCGAGGGTGCGGGACTGCGGCCGGCCGCCGCCGGTGGCGAGCGGCAGCGACTGCTTGTACGGCCCGTTGATCCATAACTGGTCGGTCTGCGGCGGATCGTCGTCGGCGAACGCCGGCGCGGCGAGGCCGGCGGTCAGCAGACCGGCCGCCACCGAGACGGCGGCGCCGGATCTGAGACGTACCAGGCGTCCGGCGGAGAACAGTGACATGGCTACCCCCAGGGTGTGGGAACGCACTGACGCGCCGGCAGCTCCGGCGCACCGTCAGGATCATGACATGACAGGGGAGCTCGTTGCGCCCGGTTTCCCAGCCCCCTCGGGGGTGTGCCGGGGTGTGGCGCCGGCCGCCGGCAGCCGTGCCAGGTCGGCAGGGCGCGCGCGGTCTCGTGATGGCCTGCGGACTCGCGGGCGGCGGTCGCGTCGGCCCGGAAGCCCGCGGAATCGGCGCGATGCCCGGCCGCTGCCGCATCGTCAACTCGCCCTCTTTTCACGGGACATGCGCTTCCGCAACCGGTCTGTGCCTGAATGGCCGGACACTTGACTGGTACAGACCAATACGGTTGAGTGTGCCTCCACAGCCCCCCACCACGGCCGCCCCCCCTCGCGCCCGGTCCACCGATGCGTACGGAGCGGGGCCCCACTGTGTCCTGCTCCGCAGAGCGGCCGTGATCCGCAAAGGAGTTGATTTCGTGTCGAGACGCCCCGTCTCCGCCGCTCTGGCCGTCCTCGCCCTCGCCGCCGCCGCCCCGGTGCTGCTCCCGGCGACGAACGCCGCTGCCGCGACGTGTTCCAGCTATCCCGACTGGGTGGCCGGCAGGTCCTACAACGCCGGTGACATCGTCCGCTACACCGACGGCAAGGCCTACATCGCCGAACACGCCAACCCGGGTTACGACCCGGTCATCAGCACCTGGTACTGGGAGCCGTACGCCTGCGACAGCGGGTCGGACACCCCCAACGCGCGTTTCGTCGTCTCCGAGGCGCAGTTCAACCAGATGTTCCCGAACCGGAACGGTTTCTACACCTACAGCGGGCTCACCGCGGCCCTGAGCGCCTACCCCGGCTTCGCGAACACCGGCGACGACGCCACGAAGAAGCGGGAAGCCGCGGCGTTCCTGGCCAACGTCAGCCACGAGACCGGCGGTCTGGTCTATGTGGTGGAGCAGAACACGGCCAACTACCCGCACTACTGCGACTGGAGCCAGCCGTACGGCTGCCCCGCGGGCCAGGCCGCCTACTACGGGCGGGGCCCCATCCAGCTCTCCTGGAACTTCAACTACAAGGCCGCCGGCGACGCGCTCGGCATCGACCTGCTGAA
>NZ_JBEXTB010000005.1:139977-323891 GCF_040613915.1 Streptomyces sp. NPDC006193 | reverse complement strand
GCCGCCTCGGTCAGACCCACCTCGGCGAAGTTCCGCAGGGTCAGATCCAGGACGGTGACGGCGTCCGGCCCCTCCTCCGGCCCCACAGGCACCAGGGCCTTGGGCAGAGTGTCGGTGTAGGGGCGAAGACGCCGTCCGGCGCCGGCCGCCAGCACGAGGCCTATCATCGCGGTTCTCCTTCGTCTCGCTGTGCAGCGGCGTCGCGGCGGGGGGACCCGGCCACGACGCCGTCCACCGGCCGGGGCACGACGGCCCGGCGGGTGGGAAAAAGGGGTGTGGCCCTGTCTGCGGCGGCGGACAGGACCACACCGGGTACGACGGCAGGTCAGTTGTCGTCTGCGGGGGCCGAGACGGAAGGGGCCGTCTCCTGGGCCGCCGACGTCTTCTTCGCCGTCGACTTCGCGGCGGCCGTCTTGGCGGTCTTCGCCGTCTTCTTGGCCGTCGTCTTCTTGGCGGCCGTCTTCTTGGCCGCGGTCTTCTTGGCGGTGGTCTTCTTCGCCGTGGCCTTCTTGGCCGCCTTGCGGGCGGTCTTCTTGGCCGGCGCGGCCTCCTGCGCGGTCTCCTCGGCCGGAGCCTCGGTCGCCGCTTCGGTCACCGCCCCGGGCGCCTCGGCGTCCGCCGCGGCCGGCTGCTCCGCCGGGGCGTCCGCCGCCGGGTCCTGAGCGGCCGGGGCCGACGGGACGACCACGACGGCCGCCTCCTCGGGCGCGGTCGGCGCGGTGGCCTTGCGGACCGCCCGGCGGCGCGGACGCGCCGGTGCGGCCGTGCTCCCGGCGGCAGCGGGCGCGGGCACCTTCTCGGCCGGCGCTTCCTCCGCCGGCGCCTCGGCAGCCTGCACCTCGGTGGCCTGCGCCTCGGCGGCCTGCGCCTCGGGCGCGGTCTCCGGCACCGTCACCACGGCGGCCTCGGCGCCCGCGGGGGAGCCGGCCGGGGCCGACGCCTTGCGGGTCGCCCGACGGCGCGTACGGCCCTTGGGCGCGGCCTCCTCGGCGGGCTGGGCGTCGGCCTGCGGCGCCGGGACCACCTGGTCCTCGGCGGCCACGGGCTCGGCCAGCGCCTCGGCGGCCGTCTCCGGCTGCACCGGGCGCGCCGCGGTCTCCTCAGCGGTGACGTCCTGCGCGGTCGGCGCCTCGGCCTCCACCGCCTCCACGGGCCCACCGGTCCCGGACTCGCCGGTCGCGGCCTGCCCGGTCCCGGACTCGACGGCGTCGGCCTTCCCGGCCCGCGGAGCCTTCTCCGCCTTCGGCGCGCCCGCCGGAGCGGACGCCCGGCGGCTCGCCCGGCGCCGCGTACGGCCGCGGGTGGCCGCCGCCTCCGCCTCGGCGACGCTGCTGTACAGCTCCTCGTCCGGCGCGAAGTCCGGCGCCGGCAGGGCCACCGGCTCGGCGGCCTCGGCGGCCACCTCCGCGGCGGTCTCCGCCTCGGGCTCGACGGCCTCCGCGGTCTCCACGGCCGCGGCGGCGGTCTCGTGCACGTGCTCCTGCGCCTCGCCGCCCCGGCCGCCGCGCTTCTTGCGCTTGCCGCCGCCGCCGTTCGCGGTCGCCTGGTCGAGGTGGACGATGACACCGCGGCCGTTGCAGTGGACGCAGGTCTCGGAGAAGGACTCCAGCAGGCCCTGGCCGACCCGCTTGCGGGTCATCTGGACCAGGCCCAGCGAGGTCACCTCGGCCACCTGGTGCTTCGTGCGGTCGCGGCCCAGGCACTCCAGCAGGCGGCGCAGCACCAGGTCGCGGTTGGACTCCAGGACCATGTCGATGAAGTCGATCACGATGATGCCGCCGAGGTCGCGCAGCCGCAGCTGGCGCACGATCTCCTCGGCCGCCTCCAGGTTGTTCCTGGTGACCGTCTCCTCCAGGTTGCCGCCCTGGCCGGTGAACTTGCCGGTGTTGACGTCGATGACGACCATCGCCTCGGTCCGGTCGATCACCAGTGAACCGCCGCTGGGCAGCCAGACCTTGCGGTCCAGCGCCTTGGCGAGCTGCTCGTCGATCCGGTAGGTGGCGAAGACGTCGACCTCGGAGGTCCACTTCGACAGCCGGCCGGCCAGGTCGGGGGCGACGTGCGAGACGTACCCGTGGATCGTCTGCCAGGCCTCGTCACCGCTGACGATGACCTTGGAGAAGTCCTCGTTGAAGATGTCGCGGACGACCCGGACGGTCATGTCCGGCTCGCCGTACAGGAGCGTCGGCGCGTTGCCGTTCTTCGCCTTCTTCTGGATCTCCTCCCACTGCGCCTGCAGCCGCTCGACGTCCCGGCGCAGCTCCTCCTCGCTCGCCCCCTCGGCGGCGGTGCGCACGATGACGCCCGCGTCCTCGGGGACGATCTTCTTGAGGATGGTCTTCAGCCGGGCCCGCTCGGTGTCGGGCAGCTTGCGGCTGATGCCGGTCATGGAGCCCTCGGGCACGTACACCAGGTAGCGGCCCGGGAGGGAGACCTGGCTGGTCAGACGCGCGCCCTTGTGACCGATCGGGTCCTTGGTGACCTGCACGAGGACCGGCTGGCCGGACTTCAGGGCGGACTCGATGCGCCGCGGGCCGTTGGCCATGCCCAGCGCCTCGAAGTTGACCTCACCGGCGTAGAGCACGGCGTTGCGGCCCTTGCCGATGTCGATGAACGCGGCCTCCATCGACGGCAGCACGTTCTGGACCTTGCCCAGGTAGACGTTGCCGACGTACGAGACCGCCTGCTCCTTGTTGACGTAGTGCTCGACGAGCACGCCGTCCTCCAGGACGCCGATCTGCGTACGGTCGCCGTGCTGGCGGACGACCATCACGCGCTCGACAGCCTCGCGGCGGGCCAGGAACTCGGCCTCGGTGATGATCGGAACGCGGCGGCGCCCCTGCTCGCGGCCTTCCCGGCGGCGCTGCTTCTTGGCCTCCAGACGCGTCGAGCCCTTGATGGACTGCACCTCGTCGGACGGCTCGGCGACCTTGCGCGGCTCGCGGACCTTGACGACCGTGCGCTCCGGGTCGTCGGAGGACGGCTCGGCCTCGACGGAGGTCTCACCGGCACGGCGGCGGCGACGGCGGCGGCGACGGCTGCTGGCGCTGGAACCGCCGGACTCCTCCGAGCGCGCCTCCTCGGCGTCCTCTTCCTCCTGCTCGGCGGTGTCCTCGGCGTCCTGCGCGGCCTGCTCGGCGGCCGGCTCCTCGCTCTCGCCGTCCGCACCCTCGCCGGACTCGCCGTCGGCCGCGTCACCGCGCCGGCGACGGCGGCCGCCGCGGCGGCGACGGCGGCGCGAACCGGACTCCTCGGAGCCCTCGGCGCCGTCGGTCTCGTCGTCCTCCTCGCCCTCGGCGAGGTCCTCGGCGGACTCCGGGGCCTCCTCGGCCTCGTCCGCTTCCTCGTCCTCGGCGGCGGAACCGGCCGGACGGGTGTCCTCGGCGGCGTTGCCGCGGCGGCGACGGCGGCGGCGCGAACCGGTCTCGGCGCGCTCCTCCGTGTACTCCTCGGTCTCCTCCTCCGCGGCCTCGGCGGCGGCCTCGGCCGCGGCGCGCTCCGGCGTCTGGAACCTGGGCTCCGTGAACACCGGCGGCTGGAAGACGGCGACGGCGGGACGGGCGGGGCGGCGCGGCGCCTCGGCCTCGCCGGCCTCACCGGACTGCGGCGCGGGGGCGGAGAACCCGGACGCGGCGCGGACGACCCGGCGCCGGGCCCGGCGCGGCGCCCCGGTCTCGGCGGGGGCCTGGGCCGCGGCAGCCGGCTCGGTGGTGTGCGTGGTCGCGGGGACCTCCGCGGTGCTGGTGCGCGCGGCGGACTCCGCCGCCTCACCGGCCCTCTCGTCGGCCTCGCCCACAGCGGTCTCCTCCCTCACGACGGCACCGGACTCCGCCTCTGCGGCTTCCCCGGTCGCGGGCGCGGACACCCGGCGGGTGGCACGGCGGCGGGTACGGCGCGGGGCGCCCTCCTCGGCGGCGGGCGCCTCGGGCGCGTCCTGGCCGGCCGGAGCGGCCTGGGCGGCGGACGGCTCGGCGTCCTGGGAGGGTGCGGCGTCGGCGGCGGCGGGCTGCTCCGGCTGGGCGGCCGGCGTCCCGTCGGCGCTGTGCGGGGCGCCGGCGGGCGCGGACGCCCGGCGGGTGGCACGGCGGCGGGTACGGCGCGGGGCGCCCTCCTCGGCGGCGGGCTCCTGCTCCTGCGCCCCACCGGACGCCTCGGGGGTCTCCGCGGCGGTCTCGGCGACCGGAGCCGCGGTCTCGGCGGCCTCTGCGGACGCCGCCGCACGGCGGGTCACGCGGCGCCGCGGACGGGCGGGAGCGGCCTCGGCGGCCGCGTCCGTCGCGGCGGCCTCACCGGCGCCGGATGCGGGCGCGCCGGCCTCGGCGGCGCCGGCATCGGACGCGGGAACGTCGGCTGCGGCCGCGGTGGGCGCCGACACGCTGCGCGTGGCCCGGCGCCGGGTGCGGCGCGGAGCTGCCTCCTCGCCCACGACGACCGCACCGGCCTCGGGGACGGGGGTGCCGGCCGGCTCGGCGGTGGACGGCACGACGGTCTCGGCGGCCTCGGGCGGCGTCGGCGAACCGGCGGGCGCGGACACCCGGCGGGTGGCACGGCGGCGCGGACGCGCGGGAGCGGGCTCCGGCGCGGCGGCGACCGCGGCCTCTTCGGCCCGGGCGGCGCCGTCGGCGTCCGCGGGAAGGCCCTCGGCGGCCACGGCGTCGTCCTCCGCCTCGGCGGCCTGGGCGGCCTCGGTGACCTCGTCGGGCTCCGCGGCCGTCACGGCGGGCACGGTGACCTCGGCGGGCGCCTCCGCGGCCGTGCTGGGCGGACCCGCCGGGCGGGAGGCGGCACGGCGACGCCTGCGCGGCGGCAGGGTGTCGCTCGGAGTGTTGGGTTCGGAGCCCGTGGAGGACTCGGTGGGTTCGGTCGGCTCGAGCATGCGGGCGGTTCTCCCGTCAGGCTCCCGGGCGCCGCGCCTGGTCCGGCGACGGTCTCGAGGGACCGTCCGCCGTTGACGTCCGCGGCCCGCGCGATGCGCGATGGCCGCCGTCCGGGGCGCGGGCGCCGCACGGGAGCTCTCTGTGTCCTGTCTCGCCGGTTCCGTACGCCTTGTCGCTTACGGCCTGGCGAAAGTCTTCTGGTCGGTGCGCTGCCCGACCCAGGTGGCTCCCGAGTACGAGGGCGGCGCTACGACGTCCGTCCCTACGCGGAACCTTCCGGCGTCGGCGCCGTCGCGGCGGCAGCCGGTGCGGCCGTCAGGGCCTCGGCTGCCTCGCGGTCGGGCGCGAGCGGGTCGGTCACCGTGCCGGTCTCTTCATCGAACAGCCCCTGCGCCAGCCTGGTCACCGCTGCGGGGACCGGCGGCGCCAGGTCGGCCACGGCGCGGAGACCGGACAGGACGTCGTCGGGTCGTACGGCAGGCGTCACGTGCCGAACAACCAGCCGCAGTATCGCACAGGGCCGGTCGCTCGGCCTATCAGCCGGCGAACCGTGCGCCTGAAGGCTCACCACGGCCGGGCGGGCGTCGAAGGTGCGGACGCCGTTCTTGGTCATCCGCTGCACCTCGACGGCGCCGGCGCCGTTGAAGGCCGCGACCGCGCGCTCGGCGTCGGCCGGCTCGACGCCGTCCAGCCGCAGCTCCCAGACCGAGGCCGTGAGCCGGTCGGCGAGGCCCGGGGTCCGCGCCTCGACCGCCTCGATGACGTCGAGCCCGGCGGGCAGCGACTCGTCGAGGAGGACGCGCAGGGTCTCCGGGTCGCGCGGCTCGGTGAGCGCGATCTCCAGATACTCCGCCTCACTGCCCGTGCCGGTGGGTGCGGCATTGGCGTACGACACCTTCGGGTGCGGCGTGAACCCGGCCGAGTACGCCATGGGCACCTCGGCACGGCGCAGCGCACGCTCGAAGGCGCGCTGGAAGTCTCGGTGGCTGGTGAACCTCAGGCGGCCGCGCTTGGTGTAGCGCAGTCGGATGCGCTGCACCGCGGGTGCGGGCGGCGGGCCTTCGGGCTGTCGCTTGCCCAGTGTCCTAGTCCTTCGTGAGAGCGGTCGTACTGCTACCAAGAGTACGTGCAGCGGCGCCCGTCGGTTCCCGCCGGTCGGCCGCGACCGGGCGCCGGGGCCCGCCGAACAGCATCCGGCGCACCTCGGCGCGGGTCTGCCGCACCGTGGACCGGGCGGTGGCCAGCGCCTGCCGGGCGGTGCGGCCCACCGCGCGCACGCCTTCGGCGGCGGGCCGCAGGACCGCGTCCCGGACGACGTGCCCGACCGGGGTGAGGACGGTGCGGTACACCCAGCGGACCGGCTCCACGACGATCCACCGGAAGAGGGTCCCGAGGGCCCGCCCGACGACCCGCGAGATCCGACCGGCGACCCGCCAGGCGTGAGTCAGGGCCTGCCCCGTCTCGCGCGCCACGACGGCGAGGAACCGGCCGGCGGGCAGCAGCAGCCGGCGCCACAGCGCGAGCGCGGGCAGCGCGAACAGGACGCGGACGACGTGGTACAGCACCAGTCCCGCGCCCGTGGCCAGCAGTCCCAGCAGCCGGCCGGCCCCCCTGACGCACCGGGCCACGGCCCGGCCCACGGGGGCGAGGACCCAGGTGTACAGCCATCGCGCGGGGACGACGACCAGGTACCGTCCCAGCCGGGCGGCGGCCGTGTACACCCCGGCGCCGGCGGCGCGGAGCACGGCCCCGAAGCCCTTCAGCAGCCAGGCCAGCCCGTGCCCCACGGGCGCGACCACCCGCGCGCACAGCCACGCGAGCCCGGCGCCCGCCCCGCGCGCCAGCCGGGCGACGGCGCGTCCGACGGGGGCCAGGACGTGCCGGTGGACCCACACCGCCGGTACGACGACGAGGACGGCCGCGAGCCGTCCGAGCGCCCGGCCGCCGGGGACGAGGACGTACCGCCACAGGCCCGTGAACGGCCACACGAAGACGGCCCGGCCCAGCCACAGCAGGCCCCGCCCGAGCGGCCGGCACACGGTGTCCCGCAGCAGGCGCCCGGCGGCGGCGAGCGCGTCCCACACCATCCGCACCGGCACCACCAGCACGAGGACGACGATCCGCACCGGGACGCGGACGGCGGTGACCAGGCATCCCTCCGATGACTCGGGCGGAGGCGGGGGCTTGTGCATATCCATACCCGCACAGACGCAGGCGCCGCCCGTCCGGATCCGAGTACGGCGAGGTAGCCGGTGCCGGTCCTGCCGTGACGAGCGGCCGGGCCGCGCCACTGCTCGGGCTTGTCGACGCACCGCTCGACGGTGTTGCGCCGCTTGCGGGCCTCGCGGCCGAAGGCCGGCGGCCGGCCACCTCGGCGGCCGCGCCGCTTGCGGTACAGCAGCCTTGCCTGGCCCGGGACATCGGTACGGACACCACGGTCAGGCGTGACCCCGCCAGGCCGTCACGCGGCGCGGGAGGCGAGCGCTTCCTTCACGGCCGCGAAACCGGCGGCGTGCGGGACGATGGGCCGGTACCCCAGTTCGGTCACGGCTTTGTCGGTGCGCAGCGTGCACGGCTGTCCGACGAACCACCGGGCGGGTACCGGCACCACATGGGCGGCGGTCTCCGCGTCCATGTCGGGGATGGCCGCGTCGACGCCGTACAGCGAGAAAACCGTCTCCAGGAAATCCCGCAGGACGACTGGATGCTGGTCGGTGACGAAGTACGCCTGACCCGGCCGGCCGTGCCGCCAGCCCAGTACCAGGCCCTCGACGGCGTTGTCCACGTACGTCACGTCGGTGGTGTGCCGGCCGCCGTCGATCCAGGCGAACTGCCCGGCCCCGGCCGCGGCGGCCAGGCCTTCGGTCAGGCTGCTGTCAGGGCCCCAGACGAACCGCGGCCGTACGGAGACGGTGGTGAAGCCCGGTGCGTCGGCGTCCAGCACGACCTGCTCGGCGATGGCCTTGGCCGCGCAGTAGGGGGCTTCCGAGTCCGGCCGCAGCGGCGCGGTCTCGTCCACGTCCAGCAGCGGTTCGCCGGCCAGGAGCGCGGCCTCGCTGCCGCAGTGGACGAAGGTGGCGACCCCCGCGGTACGGGCTGCCTCCACAGCCGCTCGGGTGCCGCCGACCGTCACCTGCTCGTGGCGCTCACGGTCTGCGGTGATGTCCGTCTCGGCGGCGAGGTGGAACAGCACGTCGCTGCCTGCCACCGCGTCCTGCCAGCCGGCCGGCTCCGTCAGCTCGCCCCGCACCGGCTGCGCGCCGAGGGCCGCGACCTTGTCGGCCGCCGCTTCGCTGCGGACCAGTGCGCGGACCGTATGGCCTTCCCCGACGAGCCGGCGGATCAGGGCCCGTCCGATGAAACCCGAGCCGCCCGTGATGAATGCCTGTGACATGGAAGCCTTCTCTCTCGTGCAAGACGCTTCCCGCTCGCTGCGGGCGGGAGGCCATGTAGTGTCCAGCGATCAGGGGCTGCCCGCTGTTCCCTCGAATCCATTCATGAGTCGACGGGTTTCCCACCATTTCCTGGATCCCTCGACCTCGTCTCCTGCCCCCATGGCGCCCTGGTCGTCTTCTTCGCGGTCCTGCACGAGGCGAACTCGGTGGTCACTCCCCCGCGGCCACGACGCCTTCGTCGAGCTGCGTCTGTACGCTGCGGGGGACCCGCACTCCGTGACGGCGCAGCCCCGCGATGAACCGCGCGACGAGCGGATCGGTGTCTGCGGAGGTCACCGCCGTCAATCGTCTGGTCCACCGCGGTGAGAACGGCCGGACCACGCCCGGAAAGCCCGCACTGACCGCACTCACCGGACAGACCGCGACGCCCAGTCCGGCGGCGGCGAGCTGGGGTGCCGTAGCAGTGACGGACGTCCGCATCACCACCTCCGGGTGGACCCCGGCCCGGGCGAAGGACTGGTCGAGCCATGCGCCGAGGCGGTTGTGCGCCGTGTAGTGCACGAGCGGCACGCCATCGAGGTCCTGCATCCTCACCGAGGCCCGCTGGGCCAGTGGATGGCCGGTGGGCGCAGCCAGCACGATCTCTTCCTCGGCGACGGCACTGACCTGGAAACGGTCGGACGGGGGGTCCGGCACCACCACGACGTCAGCCTCGCCGGACTCGACCAGCCTCAGTGCCTCGTCCATGACGGTGAGCTCATGCAGAGTGATGGCCACCTCGGGGTGACGCCGGCGCCAGTGGCGGAGCACCGGCGCGAGCAAGGGGACGGTGAGGCTTTGCGCGCAGCCGATCCGCAGCGACCCGCCCCCGGCTTCTCCCACCGCCCGAGCCGACCGGACAGCGGCCGTAGCCGCCTCGACCGCCCGCCGGGCGTCAGCGACCGCGACCCGCCCGGCGGCGGTGAGTTTGACCCCCCGTGCCTCGCGACGCAGCAGGGCCGTGCGGGCCTCGCGCTCCAATGAGGCGATCTGGTGGGACACGGCCGGTTGCGAGGAGTGCAGCAGCACTGCGGCCTGAGTGATCGATCCGGTGTCCGCGACGGCGATGAGGCATTCCAGGGCGCGAAGCGAAGGCATCCAGCGATGCTATGGCACCTGCTTGAGGCATCGATATGCCGACGGAAACGAGAGGGACGCGCGATGTGCCTGGCATCCGTCCCAGAACTTCGGCACCTCAGGGTGCGGGTGCGGGGGCGCCGGAGGCATGCCGGGTCGGGGCCGCCGCTCGCCCTGGTGGGCATCACGTTGCCGAAGCGACCGGTACGGATCGTCCGGGCGGGTCAGCGCGCACCCGTTCCGCACGACGCTCACCCCACCGAGTGAACGGCCGAGGCCCCTGCCCGGCCGGGAGAGGCGGACAGGGGCAGCGCCGCCGCACCGGCGGCTGCCGACGGCCGAAGCCCCGACAGCCGCCAACGCGGCCACCCGCCCCCGCAGGAGCGTCCCTCACCCGACCGAGTAAGCCACTCACCTCAGTGGGTGTGACCGCTCGAGGCCGGTGTCGGGCCTGCGTTCTTGACCGTCAGCGGGAGCAGCTTCTTGCCGGTCGGGCCGATCTGGATGTGGGTGTCCATCTGCGGGCACACGCCGCAGTCGAAGCACGGGGTCCAGCGGCAGTCCTCGACCTCGGTCTCGTCGAGGGCGTCCTGCCAGTCCTCCCAGAGCCAGTCCTTGTCCAGGCCGGAGTCCAGGTGGTCCCAGGGCAGGACCTCCTCGTAGGTGCGCTCGCGGGTGGTGTACCAGTCGACGTCCACGCCGAAGGGGGCGAGGGCCTTCTCGGCGCACTGCATCCAGCGGTCGTAGGAGAAGTGCTCGCGCCAGCCGTCGAAGCGGCCGCCGTCGTCGTACACGGCGCGGATGACCGCGCCCACGCGGCGGTCGCCGCGGGAGAGCAGGCCCTCGACGATGCCGGGCTTGCCGTCGTGGTAGCGGAAGCCGATCGAGCGGCCGTACCTCTTGTCGCCGCGGATCTTGTCGCGCAGCTTGGCGAGGCGGGCGTCGGTCTCCTCCGCGGAGAGCTGCGGGGCCCACTGGAAGGGGGTGTGGGGCTTCGGCACGAAGCCGCCGATCGACACGGTGCAGCGGATGTCGTTGGAGCCGGAGACCTCGCGGCCCTTCTGGATCACGCGCGTCGCCATGTCGGCGATCTGCAGCACGTCCTCGTCCGTCTCGGTCGGCAGGCCGCACATGAAGTACAGCTTCACCTGGCGCCAGCCGTTGCCGTAGGCAGTGGCGACGGTCCGGATCAGGTCCTCCTCCGAGACCATCTTGTTGATGACCTTGCGGATGCGCTCGGAGCCGCCCTCGGGCGCGAAGGTGAGACCGGAGCGGCGGCCGTTGCGGGTCAGCTCGTTCGCCAGGTCGATGTTGAAGGCGTCGACGCGGGTGGACGGCAGCGACAGGCCGATCTTGTCGTCCTCGTAGCGGTCGGCCAGGCCCTGGGCGATGTCGCCGATCTCGGAGTGGTCCGCCGACGACAGCGACAGCAGGCCCACCTCCTCGAAGCCGGTGGCCTTCAGGCCCTTGTCGACCATCTCGCCGATGCCGGTGATCGAACGCTCGCGCACCGGGCGCGTGATCATGCCGGCCTGGCAGAAGCGGCAGCCGCGCGTGCAGCCGCGGAAGATCTCCACCGACATCCGCTCGTGGACCGTCTCGGCCAGCGGGACCAGCGGCTGCTTCGGGTACGGCCACTCGTCCAGGTCCATGACGGTGTGCTTGGACACGCGCCAGGGGACGCCCGACCTGTTGGGGACGACGCGGGCGATGCGGCCGTCGGGCAGGTACTCGACGTCGTAGAACGCCGGGACGTACACCCCGCCCGTCCTCGCCAGCCGGAACAGGACCTCCTCGCGGCCGCCGGGGCAGCCCTCGGCCTTCCACTCGCGGATGATCCGGGTCATGTCGAGCACGGCCTGCTCGCCGTCGCCGATGACGGCCGCGTCGATGAAGTCGGCGATCGGCTCGGGGTTGAAGGCCGCGTGGCCGCCGGCGAGGACGATCGGGTCGTCGGCCGTGCGGTCCCGGGACTCGAGCGGGATCCCGGCGAGGTCCAGCGCGGTGAGCATGTTGGTGTAGCCCAGCTCGGTGGAGAAGCTGATGCCGAGCACGTCGAAGGCCTTGACCGGGCGGTGGCTGTCCACCGTGAACTGCGGGACGCCGTGCTCGCGCATCAGCGCCTCCAGGTCGGGCCACACGCTGTAGGTGCGCTCGGCGAGGACGCCCTCCTGCTCGTTGAGGACCTCGTAGAGGATCATGACGCCCTGGTTGGGCAGACCGACCTCGTACGCGTCCGGGTACATGAGCGCCCAGCGGACATCGCACTCGTCCCACGGCTTGACCGTGGAGTTGAGCTCGCCGCCGACGTACTGGATCGGCTTCTGCACGTGCGGGAGCAGAGCTTCGAGCTGCGGGAAAACCGACTCGACAGGCATCTCGCGAACCTTCATGGGCTGACTGGGGGTACCCCCGGCCGGAGGCTGGGGGCGGGAGACCATTCAGCGTAACCCGCCCCGCGGCCTTTCCCCGAACCGTTCAGCTCTCCGCCTCCGACCTGCTCCGCCTCCATCGTCCGGGCAGTTCCGCCTCCACGGCGGCCGCCCGCGCCTCCTCCCTGGCGTACAGCACCCCGTAGGTGAAGGTGTCCTCCCCCGCCGCGTGGGCCACCGCCGACTGCTCGCGCAGGGCGCGGCGGGCCATGACGCTGTCCTGGTGGTCGCCGAGCAGGCTGGTCAGCGACTTCGCCGTCCGGGTGAGGGAGCGGGCGGGGCCGCCGAGGGCGTCGGCGGCCGCCTCGGCGGCGTACCGGGTGCGCTTGGCCTGTTTGCGGGCCTCGTGCAGGGCGTGGTCGCGGTCCTGGCCGGGCGGCGGTTCCAGGGCGTGCTCCATCACGTCCGTCAGCTGTTTCACGCTCTTGCGCACGGCCTTGGCGAGCGCCTTCTCCGGTTTCTTCGCGGCCGCCTCGCGCAGCGGCGGGTCGGCGAGGAGGGCGTCCAGGGTGTCGAGCAGGGCGAGGTAGCGCGCGGAGTCGAGGACGGCGAGCAGGTGCCGGCGGGTGGTGTGGCTGCGGGCGGCGGCCCAGGCGGTGAGCCGGTCCTGCACGGGGCCGGCGACCTGGTCGGGCGGCAGGGCGGCGAGCGCGGTGGTCAGCCGGTCGGCCAGCACCTCCTGGTCGCGGTCGGCGCCGAGTTCGCCGGCGAGCCATTTCAGTTCGGCGGCGGCGGGGGCGGTGGCGGTGCGGTCCAGGAGGCTGCGGAAGGTGCGCAGGGTGCTGCGGGCGCGCCGGGTGGCGACTCGCATTCGGTGCACCGCGTCGGGGAGGTCGCGGCGGACGGCCGGGTCGAGCTCGACCAGGGCGTCCCGCTGGGCCCGGAGGTAGGCGAGGACGTGGTCGCCGGCGGTGGCGGGCGGGGGCGGTTCCGTCTTCTTGCCGCGGCGGTGTCCCGCGGTCCGCTCCAGGGCGCGGGCCAGTTTCGACGTGGCGGCGGACGGTCGTACGCCCGCCTTGCGCAGCCGTTCGTCGACCTGGTCGAGGAGGGCCGGGTCGCCGCCGTCGGCCAGTTCGACCTCGATCTCGGTCCACCGGGCGGCGCCGCCCGGGCCGGTGAGGCGTTCGGCGGTCACGGCGTCGACGCTCGCCTCGGCGAGCAGGGCGCCGTCGGCGTCGACCAGGTGGCGTACGTCGCGGACGGTGCGGAGGCGGACCAGCGGGATCAGCTCGGCGTCGCGGACGCGGGAGCGGACGAGCGCGGCGATCTCCGGCGGGACGGCGTCGGAGAGCGGGGCGCGGATCTCGTCGCGGACTCCGGGGGCGACCGGTGTTTTCAGGTGCCAGCCGGCGTCGGAGCCGCCGGTGCGGCGGCGCAGGGTGAGCGAGGCGGCGGCCAGGCGTTCGTCGGCGGTGTCGTAGTAGGTGGCGTCGAGTTCGACGACGCCTCTGTCGAGGACGGCGGCCACGGGGCCGGCGCCGGTCAGGTCGGGCAGCCGGCCGTCGTCGGATTCGTACTTGCGCTCGATCTCGCGTTGCGTATCCGCCATGGTCCGAATCTAGTCGGCGGCGGAGCGGCGCGGCAGGGGGCACGAGCGGAGGGGCCGGTGCCGGCGGAGGCGCGTGCCCGGGCCGCCCGCCACGAGTGCGCGGGCGGGCGGCCGGGGCTGCGGGGGCTTGCGCCGGCGCCTACGCCGACATCGGGCGCTGCACCTTGATCGACTGCAGCAGGCCCACGGCCACCCACGCCGCGAACATGGACGAGCCGCCGTAGGACACGAACGGCAGGGGGAGGCCGGTGACGGGCATGATGCCGAGGGTCATGCCGATGTTCTCGAAGGACTGGAAGGCGAACCAGGCGACGATCCCGGCGGCGACGACCGTCCCGTACAGCTCGGTCGAGTCGCGTGCTATCCGGCAGGCGCGCCACAGGACGACGCCGAGCAGGAAGATGATCAGGCCCGCGCCGACGAAGCCCAGTTCCTCCCCCGCGACCGTGAAGACGAAGTCGGTCTGCTGCTCGGGCACGAACTGGCCGGTGGTCTGGGAGCCGTGGAAGAGCCCGGCGCCGGTGAGCCCGCCGGAGCCGATGGCGATGCGGGCCTGGTTGGTGTTGTAGCCGACGCCCGCGGGGTCCAGGTCCGGGTTGGCGAAGGCGGCGAAGCGGTTGATCTGGTACTCGTCCAGGATGTGCAGCTGCCAGATGGCGATGCAGCCGATCACGCCGGCGGTGAGCAGGCCGAAGACCCAGCGGTTGGAGGCGCCGGAGGCGAGCAGCACGCCCAGGATGATCGCCACCATGGCCAGCACCGAGCCGAGGTCGGGCATCAGCAGCAGGATCATGATCGGGACGGCGGCCAGGCCGAGGGACTGCACGACGGTCCGGTGGTCGGGGTGGATCCGGTCCCCCGCGTCCACCTGGGCGGCCAGCATCATGGCCATGCCCAGGATGATCGTGACCTTGAGGAACTCGGCGGGCTGGAGCGAGAAGCCGCCGATGACGAGCCAATTGCGCTGGCCGTTGATCGTCGCCCCGAGCGGGGTGAGGACGACCAGGGCCAGCAGCACCGAGACGCCGTACAGGAGCGGGACGGCGTTGCGCAGGGCGCGGTGGCCGAGCCAGACCGTGGCGATCATCAGGGCGATCCCGATGCCGAGGTTCATCAGGTGCCGGACCAGGAAGAAGTACGGGTCGCCGTGGTTGAGCTCGGTGCGGTTGCGGGTCGCCGAGTACACCAGCAGGGAGCCCAGCAGGGACAGGGCGGCGGCCGCGAGCAGGATCGGCCAGTCCAGCCGGCGGGCGAGCGAGTCGCGGGCGAAGATCCTGGTCCAGCCGGCCCGCTCGGGGCCGTACCGGGAGACGGAGAAGCTGTTCGCGGCGGTCATGAGGGCATCCTCCGGCTTCCCCTCTTCCGGTTCCCGCCACGTCGCCTGCGGGTGTCGCGGTTGCCCGTGGGCGGTGCCGTGGTGGCCGCGGGCTGCTGGTCGTCGCCGTTGGTGGGGTTGTTCTCCTGGGCGGCCTCGGCGTCCTTCGCCGGGTCGCCGGTGACCTTGGGGGCGGCGATGGTGCCGTCGGTGCGGACCTTGGGCAGGCCCTTCTGCGGCTGGGGCAGGAGCGCCTTGCTGTGGTCGATGGAGCCGTCGCCCTGGACGCCGTAGAGCGCGCTGTAGATGTTGCGCACGGCCTCACCGGAGGCGCCGGAGCCGGTGCCGGCCTGGGCGATCGTCATGATCACCGTGTAGTCCTCGGAGTAGGTGGCCAGCCAGGAGGTGGTCTGCTTGCCGTAGACCTCCGCCGTGCCGGTCTTGCCGTGCAGCGGGATCTTGTCCTGCGGCCAGCCGCCGAACTTCCAGGCGGCCGTACCGCGGGTCATGACGCCCGCGAAGGCCTCGTCCATGCCCTTGAGGGTGGCCCGGCTGACCGGGAGCCGGCCGCGCTTTTTGGGCTTGATCTCCTGCACTTTCCTGCCGTCGGGGCTGATGATGGCCTTGCCGATGGTGGGCTGGTACATGGTGCCGCCGTTGGCGACGGCGCCGTAGATCACGGCCTCCTGGATCGGGGTGACGAGCGTGTCGCCCTGGCCGATGGAGTAGTTGATCGCGTCGCCCTCGCGCATCTTGTTGCCTTCGAGGCAGTTCTCGTAGGCGATCTTCTCGACGTACGAGCCGTCCTTCTTGCCGGTCTTGCACCAGGCGTCCTTGTTGGCCTTCCAGTACGCCTGCTTCCACTGGCGGTCGGGGACGCGGCCGGTGACCTCGTTGGGCAGGTCGATGCCGGTCTCCTTGCCGAGGCCGAACTGGTGGGCGGCCTTGAAGAAGTAGTCCTTCGGCCGGCCCTTGCGGGGGTTGATGCCGCCGTCGCGCTTCCACTCCTTGTCGGCCAGGTAGTAGAAGACGGTGTCGCAGGAGACCTCCAGGGCGCGGCCGAGGGGGATGGGGCCGAAGCTCTCTCCTTCGAAGTTCTTGAAGACCTGGCCGCCGACCGAGTACGAACTGGTGCACGGGTAGCGGCCGTCGAACGGGTAGCCGGCCTCGACCGCGGCGGCCGTGGAGACCACCTTGAACGTCGAACCGGGGGCGGCCTGGCCCTGTATGGCCCTGTTCAGCAGCGGGTAGTTGGAGTCCTTGCCGGTGAGCGCCTTGTAGTCCTTGGCGGAGATGCCGCCCACCCATGCGTTGGGGTCGTAGGTGGGGGCGGAGGCCATCGCGACGATCCGGCCGGTCTTGGCCTCCATCACCACGACGGCGCCCGAGTCGGCCTTGTAGTTCTCACCGGTGATCTTGTCGAACTGCTGGCGGGCGGCCTTCATGGCCTTGTCCAGCTCGTACTCGGCGACCCGCTGGACGCGGGAGTCGATGCTGGTGACCAGGTTGGCGCCGGGCCGGGCCGCGTCCGACTCGGCCTTGCCGATGACCCGGCCGAGGTTGTCGACCTCGTAGCGGGTGACGCCGGCCTTGCCGCGCAGCACCTTGTCGTACGTCCGCTCCAGGCCGGAGCGGCCCACCATGTCCGAGCGCAGGTAGGGCGAGTCGGTGTCCTTGGCCTGCTGGATCTCGGCGTCGGTGACGGGCGAGAGGTAGCCGAGCACCTGGGCGGTGTTGGACTTGCCGGGGCCCGGGTAGCGGCGGACGGCCTCGGGTTCGGCGGTGATGCCGGGGAAGTCCTCGGAGCGCTCACGGATCTGCAGGGCCTGCTTGGCGGTGGCCTCGTCGGTGATGGGGATCGGCTGGTAGGGCGAGCCGTTCCAGCAGGGCTGGGGGGTCTTGGCGTCGCACAGCCGGACCTTCTGCATGACCTCCCCGGGGCTCATGCCGAGGACCCGGGCGAGCTTGGTGAGGACGGCCTTGCCGCGGTCCTTCTGCTTCATCAGGTCGGTGCGGGAGGCGGAGACGACCAGGCGGGTCTCGTTGTCGGCGAGGGGCACGCCGCGGGCGTCGAGGATGTCGCCGCGCACGGCGGGGTCGACGACCTGCTGGACGTGGTTGCCGGACGCCTCCTTCTGGTATTCGGCGCCCTCGCGGATCTGCAGGTACCACAGCCGGCCGCCGAGCGTGCCGAGGAGGGAGAGGACGAGGATCTGGATGACGACGAGCCGGATCTGGACCCGCGGGGTCCGACCGGTCTCGGGGATGTTGGTCACTGCGGCTGTCTCCTCCTCTCAGTGCGCGGGCGTCTGGGCGCGGCGTGCGGGTGCGCACAGCGCCGGCGTGCGCACCGCCTGGGCGCGTACGGATGATGAACGGCCGGACGGTGGACCCGCGTTCCGGGAGTGCCGACCCGTTCGGGTGAACTTCCCGCCGCTCACAGCCGCTTGACCCCCTTGATGCGGCCGACCCGGGCGGAGCGGGTGCGGGCCCTGGCCTTGAGGGCGCCGAGGCCGCTGCGCGAGTCGCCGACGCGCAGGCCGGTGCCGGAGGAGAGCCAGCCGGAGGAGATGTCGCCGGCCTTGGCTGCGGGACCGGTCTCGTCGAGCGGGTCGTTCTCGCAGCGCCGGGCCAGCCACATCACCGCGGGGACGACGAACGGGGCGAGCAGCAGGTCGTACAGGGCGGCCGAGAACAGCAGTCCGGGCAGGCCGACGTGGCGGGCGGCGGTGTCGCCGACCAGGGCGCCCACTCCGGCGTACAGGAGGGTGGAGCCGACGGCGGCGGCGACCACGACGGCCATCGGGCCGGTGGCCGACTTCAGCCGGCCGTTCTCGGGCCGGATCAGCCCGGCGAAGTAGCCGATGACGCAGAGCACGAGGGCGTAGCGGCCGGCCGCGTGGTCGGCGGGCGGGGCGAGGTCGGCGAGCAGGCCGGCGCCGAAGCCGACGAGGGCGCCGCCGACGTGGCCGTACACCATGGCCAGGCCGAGGACGGTGAGCAGCAGCAGGTCGGGCACGGCGCCCGGCAGGTGCAGCCGGGCGAGGACGCTCACCTGGATCACCAGGGCCACGAGGATCAGCGCGCTGGAGAGCAGGATCCGGTTGACACGCATGGGACGGCTCCTACTGCTGCTGGTCGGTGACGGGAGCGCCGGCGGACGGGGTGACCGTGACGGTCACGGTCGGCGTCGGGCGCGGCTTCTGCCGGTCCGGCAGGACGGTGTCCCGCGGGTCCTTCTTCGGGCCCTCGACGACCACGCCGACGACGTCGAGCTTGGTGAAGCCGACGTACGGGGTCACGTACAGGGTGCGGGTGAGGCCGCCGCCGGAGGGGTCGACGCGGGAGACCACGCCGACCGGGACGCCCGGCACGAACGGCTTGTCGGCCTGCGAGCCGAACGTGACGAGCCGGTCGCCCTTCTTCACCTCCGCCTTGCCGTTGAGCAGCTCCACGCGCAGCGGGCGGTCGCCCTGCCCGGAGGCGAAGCCGAGTTCGTCGCTGCCCTCCATGCGGGTGCCGACGGTGAAGTCGGGGTCGTTGGCGAGCAGCACGGTGGAGGTGCTGGGGCCGACGGTGGTGACCCGGCCGACCAGGCCGTCGCCGTTGAGGACGGTCATGTCGCGCCGGATGCCGTCGTCGGCGCCGGCGTCGATGGTGATGGTCCAGGAGAAGCCCTGGGCCGAGCCGATGGCGATGACCTGGGCGCCCTTGATGCCGTACTGGCCCTCGCCGGCGATCTTCAGCAGCTTGTCGAGCTGCGCCAGGCGGCTGCGGTTGCGGTCGTCGCTGCCGAGCTTCGCCTTGAGGGCGGCGTTCTCCTTCTCCAGCGCGGCGAGCCGGTCGTGCCGGCTGCCGGAGTCACGGATCGCCGAGACGGCGTTGCCGACCGGGTCGACCGCGGAGGACAGCCCGTTCTCGACCGGGCCGAACACCGCGGCGGCGGCCTGCCGGGCACCGTCGACCGGGGAGTTCCGTCCTCCGCGGATGTCCACCGTGATCAGCGCGAACGCGATGGCGACCAGCAGGACCAGGAGCAGCCGGCTCTCTTTCGTGTCCCTCACGTGCGGCGTGCCGTGCCCTTCCTCAAGTAGGAATCGGGGGACCCAGGGAGGACGCCGGTCAGCGGCGCGGATCCGCAAGGTCTGTTCGGGGAGCTTATGCCTCGATATCAACGATCCGCCGCACGAGAGGGGAACGTCTCGTACGGCGGAATCGAAGCGTTACGTCATCTGCGCGGCTGGGCGTCCAGGACCTGCTGGAGCGCCTCGAACTCCTCGACGCACTTGCCGGAGCCGAGCGCGACGCTGTCCAGCGGGTCCTCGGCGATGTGGATCGGCATGCCGGTCTCCCTGCGCAGCCGCTCGTCGAGCCCGCGCAGCAGCGCGCCGCCGCCGGTGAGGACGATGCCGCGGTCCATGATGTCGCCGGACAGCTCCGGCGGGCACTTGTCGAGGGTCGTCTTGACCGCGTCGACGATCGCGTTGACCGGTTCCTCGATGGCCTTGCGGACCTCGGCGGCGGAGATGACGACGGTCTTCGGCAGTCCGGACACCAGGTCCCGGCCGCGGACCTCGGTGTGCTCGTCGGTGTCCAGGTCGTACGCCGAACCGATCGTGATCTTGATCTGTTCCGCCGTGCGCTCGCCCAGCAGAAGGCTGTACTCCTTCTTGATGTACTGGATGATCGCGTTGTCCAGTTCGTCGCCGGCGACGCGGATGGACTGGGCGGTGACGATGCCGCCGAGCGAGATGACCGCGACCTCCGTGGTGCCGCCGCCGATGTCCACCACCATGTTGCCGGTGGCCTCGTGGACCGGCAGGCCGGAGCCGATGGCCGCGGCCATGGGTTCCTCGATGATGTGCACCTGGCGGGCGCCGGCCTGGGAGGACGCCTCGATGACCGCGCGGCGCTCGACGCCCGTGATGCCCGAGGGCACGCAGACGACGACCCGCGGCCGGGCCAGGTACCGCCGCTTGTGGATCTTCAGGATGAAGTAGCGGAGCATCCGCTCGGTGATCTCGAAGTCGGCGATCACGCCGTCCTTCAGCGGGCGGACGGCCACGATGTTGCCCGGCGTCCGGCCGATCATCTTCTTCGCTTCGGCGCCGACCGCGAGGATCCCACCGGTGTTGGTGTTGATCGCCACGACGGACGGCTCGTTCAGTACGATCCCGCGACCCCTGACGTACACCAGCGTGTTGGCGGTCCCGAGGTCGACAGCCATGTCACGGCCGATGAACGACATTGAGTTCCCCATCCGGATTCATCTGGCCTTCCTGAGCTTTTGAGGGCATGTCAGGTAGGCGAGGCGGGTGCTGTGACGTGAAGGCTTCCATCGTAAACGCGCCTGCACGATCACGGTGCGAGGGTCTCCGCCATTGTCACCAGATGGCGTGCCGCCCCGCTTGTGGAGACGGGCGTTCGGGGACGTCCGTTCCCTCGATCGCCGGTACTCGCGGCAGGAGGGACCGGGGTCCGGGGACGCCCCCCCCGGACCCTGTGACGCGGCGCCCCGCGGGCGTTACGCGCGGCCCGGGAAGAAGATCTTCACCTCGCGCTCGGCGGACTCCTCGGAGTCCGAGGCGTGGATCAGGTTCTCGCGGACGATCACACCGTAGTCGCCCCGGATCGAGCCGGGCGGGGCGGCGATCGGGTCGGTCGGGCCGGCCAGCGCGCGCACGCCCTCGACTACCCGCTCGCCCTCCACGATCAGCACGACGACCGGCCCCGAGGACATGAACTCGACCAGCGGCTCGTAGAACGGCTTGCCCACGTGCTCGGCGTAGTGCTGCTCCAGCGTGGCCCGGTCCAGGGTGCGCAGTTCCAGCGCGGTGATCTGCCAGCCGGCCTTGCGCTCGATGCGGCTGATGATCTCGCCGGTCAGGCCGCGACGGACAGCGTCGGGCTTGAGGAGGACGAGGGTGCGCTGGCTCACGGAGGGCTCCTTACGCGAGGTACGGGTGCGGTGGGACGAGGTTACAGGGCGTTTCGTGGCGCCCGTCACGCAGCGTCAGGCGTTGAGGAGGAGGACTGGGCCTGGGCCGCGAAACGCGCCTTCGCCTCGTCCACCTTCCTCCCGAAGTGCACCGAGGCCCACCACAGCGCCGCGAAGACCGCGCCCATGAAATACATGGTCGGCACGAAGACACCGGAGGCGATCAGGGCGAGCTGCAGGGCCCAGCCGAGGGCCACCCCGCCGGGCCGGGTCACCATCCCGCACAGCAGCACGCACAGCAGCATGGCGATGCCGCTGACCAGCCACACGGTCGAGGTGGACAGGTCCGGGTCCTTCATGGCGACGAGCCCGGCGAAGCCGATGATGAAGAACTCGCCGATCAGGGTCGATGCACAGAGCGTACGCATGGGGCTCTCAGCCCTTCCCCAGCAGCAGCCGGGCCTCGCCGACCGTGATGACGGAACCGGTGACCAGCACGCCGCCGCCCGCGAACTCGCCCTCCTCCTCGGCCAGCGTGATCGCGGCCTCCAGGGCGTCCGGCAGCCGCGGCTCGACCTGCACCCGCTCGTCGCCGAACACCTCGACGGCGATCGCGGCCAGCTCGTCCGCGTCCATGGCGCGGGAGCTGGTGTTCTGGGTGACGACGACCTCGGCGAAGATCGGCTCGAACGCCTCCAGCAGCCCGCGCACGTTCTTGTCGGCGCTGGCGCCGACGACGCCGATCAGCCGGGTGAAGTCGAACGCCTCGCGCACCGCCTCCGCGGTGGCCTCGGCGCCCGCCGGGTTGTGCGCGGCGTCCAGCACGACCGTCGGGGAGCGCCGCACGACCTCCAGGCGGCCCGGCGAGGACACGGCCGCGAACGCCTTGCGGACGGTGTCCACGTCCAGCGGCTCCGCGCGCTGCGCGCCCACGCCGAAGAACGCCTCCACGGCGGCGAGCGCGACGGCCGCGTTGTGCGCCTGGTGGGCGCCGTGCAGCGGCAGGTACACCTCGGGGTACTCGCCGCCGAGGCCGCGCAGGGTGAGCAGCTGCCCGCCGACGGCGACCCGCCGGGAGACCACCCCGAACTCCAGGCCCTCGCGGGCCACGGTGGCGTCGACGTCCACGGCCTTCTTCAGCAGCACCTGCGCCGCGTCCACCGGCTGCTGGGCCAGGATGACGGTCGCGTCCTGCTTGATGATGCCGCTCTTCTCGCCGGCGATCTGCGCGGGCGTCTCGCCGAGCCGGTCGGTGTGGTCCAGGTCGATGGGCGTGACGACGGCGACGTCGCCGTCGATCACGTTGGTGGCGTCCCAGGAGCCGCCCATGCCGACCTCGACGACGGCCACGTCCACCGGGGCGTCCGCGAAGGCCGCGTAGGCCATGCCGGTGAGCACCTCGAAGAAGGACAGCCGGTACTCCTGCGAGGAGTCGACCATCTCCACGTACGGCTTGACGTCCCGGTACGTCTCGATGAACCGCTCGGCCGGGATCGGGGCGCCGTCCAGGCTGATCCGCTCGGTGATCGACTGCACGTGCGGGCTGGTGTAGCGGCCGGTGCGCAGCTCGAAGGCGCCGAGCAGGGCCTCGATCATGCGGGCGGTGGAGGTCTTGCCGTTGGTGCCCGTGATGTGGATCGAGGGGTACGACCGCTGGGGCTCGCCCAGCACGTCCATCAGCGCGGCGATCCTGCTGACCGAGGGCTCCAGCTTGGTCTCGCCCCAGCGGGTGGCCAGCTCCGCCTCGACCTCGCGCAGGGCTTTGTCGACCTCCGGGTCCTCCGGGCGCGCGGGCACGTCGGCCTGCGGCGGGCCGCCCTGGGTGCGCAGGGTGCGGCTGCCGGCCTCGATGACCGCGAGGTCGGGGTCGCGGTGGGTCTCCTCCGCGATCAGGTCGTCGAAGACGTCGAGGGGGTCGGGGGTGTCACTGGTGCCTGGCGCTTCGCTCACGACGCCCAGTCTACGGAGCGGGACCGGCGAAGGGTGCGGGTGGCCTCGGTGCGCCTGCGGACGGCGGCGGCGGGGACGGCGGGCGGGGCCGTGGACCGCCTCGCGCGCTCTCCTCGGCGCCGCTCGGCGGACGTGCGGCGGCCCCGGCGCCCTCGTCAGGGGCGCCGGGGCCGCCGGCGGTGTGCGGGCGCCTACGCCTGCGGCAGCCGGTCCAGCTGGGACTGGATGCGGGTGATGTCCTGCTCCGCCTTGGCCAGGCGGGTGCGGATCTTCTCCACCACGTTCTCCGGGGCCTTCGCCAGGAACGCCTCGTTGCCGAGCTTGGCCGTGGCCTGGGCCTTCTCCTTCTCCGCCGCGGCCAGGTCCTTCGCGAGGCGCTTGCGCTCGGCGGCGACGTCGATGGTGCCGGACAGGTCCAGGGCGACCTCGGCGCCGGCCACCGGCAGGGTCGCCGTGGCCGTGAAGGAGTCGCCCTCCGGCTGCAGGCGCAGCAGCTGGCGGATGGCGGCCTCGTGCGGGGCGAGGGCGGTGCCGTCCAGGGTCAGCCGGGCCGGGACCCGCTGGCCGGGCTGCAGGCCCTGGTCGGCGCGGAAGCGGCGGACCTCGGTGATGACGGACTGGAGGGTCTCGATCTCGCGCTCGGCGTCGGCGTCCCGGAAGCCGCTGTCCTTCGGCCACTCGGCGACGACGACCGACTCGCCGCCCGTGAGGGTGGTCCAGAGCGTCTCGGTGACGAACGGGACGACCGGGTGCAGCAGCCTGAGCGTGACGTCCAGGACCTCGCCGAGGACCCGCTTGCTGACCTCGGCCGGCTCGCCGCCCGCCTGGAAGACCGTCTTGGACAGCTCGACGTACCAGTCGAAGACCTCGTCCCACGCGAAGTGGAAGAGGGCGTCGGAGAGCTTGGCGAACTGGAAGTCGTCGTAGTAGGCGTCGACTTCGGCCACGACCGAGTTCAGCCGCGACAGGATCCAGCGGTCCGTGGCGGACATCTTCGACGGCTCCGGCAGCGGGCCCTGGACCGTCGCGCCGTTCATCAGCGCGAAACGGGTGGCGTTCCAGATCTTGTTCGCGAAGTTGCGGGAGCCCTGGACCCAGTCCTCGCCGATCGGCACGTCGACGCCCGGGTTGGCGCCGCGGGCCAGGGTGAAGCGCAGGGCGTCGGAGCCGTACTTGTCCATCCAGTCCAGCGGGTTGACCGCGTTGCCGAAGGACTTCGACATCTTCTTGCCGAACTGGTCGCGGACCATGCCGTGCAGGGCGATGGTGCGGAACGGCGGGGTGCCGTCCATCGCGTACAGGCCGAACATCATCATCCGGGCGACCCAGAAGAACAGGATGTCGTAGCCGGTGACCAGGACGGAGTTCGGGTAGAACTTCGCGAGCGACTCGGTCTGCTCGGGCCAGCCGAGCGTGGAGAACGGCCACAGGCCGGAGGAGAACCAGGTGTCGAGGACGTCGGTGTCCTGGTGCCAGCCCTCGCCGGTCGGCGGCTCCTCGTCGGGGCCGACGCAGACGACCTCGCCGTTCGGGCCGTACCAGACCGGGATGCGGTGACCCCACCACAGCTGGCGCGAGATGCACCAGTCGTGGAGGTTGTCGACCCAGTCGAAGTACCGCTTCTCCATCTCCTGCGGGTGGATCGTGACGCGGCCGTCGCGGACGGCGTCGCCGGCCGCCTTCGCCAGCGGGCCGACCTTGACCCACCACTGCATGGACAGGCGCGGCTCGATGGTGGTCTTGCAGCGCGAGCAGTGGCCGACGGAGTGGACGTAGGGCCGCTTCTCGGCGACGATCCGGCCCTCGGCGCGCAGCGCTGCGACGATCGCCGAGCGGGCCTCCAGCCGGTCCAGGCCCTGGAAGGGGCCGTGGGCCGTGATGACGGCGTGCTCGTCCATCACGGTGAGGGACGGCAGGCCGTGCCGCTGGCCGATCTCGAAGTCGTTCGGGTCGTGGGCCGGGGTGACCTTGACGGCGCCGGTGCCGAACTCCGGATCGACGTGCTCGTCCGCGACGACCGGGATGGAGCGGTCGGTGAGCGGCAGCTTGACGAGCTTGCCGACGAGGTGCCGGTAGCGCTCGTCGTCGGGGTGGACGGCGACGGCGGTGTCGCCGAGCATCGTCTCGGCGCGGGTGGTGGCGACGACGATCGACTCGTCCCCGTCGCCGTAGCGCATCGAGACCAGCTCGCCGTCGTCGTCCTGGTACTCGACCTCGATGTCCGAGATGGCCGTCAGACAGCGCGGGCACCAGTTGATGATGCGCTCGGCGCGGTAGATCAGCTCGTCGTCGTAGAGCTTCTTGAAGATGGTCTGGACGGCCCGGGACAGGCCCTCGTCCATGGTGAAGCGCTCGCGCGACCAGGCGACGCCGTCGCCCAGGCGGCGCATCTGGCCGCTGATCTGGCCGCCGGACTCGGCCTTCCACCGCCAGACGCGCTCCACGAAGGCCTCGCGGCCCAGGTCGTGGCGGGACTTGCCCTCCTTGCCGAGCTCGCGCTCGACGACGTTCTGCGTGGCGATGCCGGCGTGGTCCATGCCGGGCTGCCACAGCGTCTCGTGGCCCTGCATGCGCTTGCGGCGGGTGAGGGCGTCGATGAGGGTGTGCTCGAAGGCGTGCCCGAGGTGCAGGCTGCCCGTGACGTTCGGCGGCGGGATGACGATCGTGTACGGCGGCTTGTCGCTCTTCGCGTCCGCCTCGAAGTAGCCCCGCTCCACCCAGCGCTCGTACAGCGGCCCCTCTACGTCGGCCGGCGCGTACTGGGTCGGCAGTTCGGTGTCGGGCGCTGTTGGCTGCTGCTGAGCGTTCTCGGTCACGGGGCTCAGTTTAGAGGGGTCACGGGGTGGTCCCGAAACGCGTTTGTTCTGTAACGGTGCGGCCCCCGGTGCCGTGTGCCCGCCTGGCCTGGGCCAGGATGTCAGGAACACATAAGCTTCCGGAGGGGAACGCAGGAATGAGCAACAACCAGCCGGGCCCGTACGGCCAGCCGCCGCAGCAGCCGGGTCCGTACGGCCAGCCGGGTCCCTACGGCCAGCAGCCGCAGGCTCCGCAGCCCGGCTACGGCTACCCCCAGCAGGCCCCTCCGGCGCCGCAGCCGGGCTACGGCCACCCCCAGCAGGGCGCACCGCAGCAGCCGGGCCCGTACGGCCAGCAGCCGAACCCCTACGGCCAGCAGCAGCCGTACGGCATGCCGCAGGCGCCGCAGCCGGGCGGGGGGAAGAAGAAGACCGGTCTGATCATCGGCGCGGTGGCCGTGGTGGCCGCCGTGGCGGTGGGCGTGTACTTCGCCGTCGGGGGCGGCACCGGCGCAGCGGACGACGGCCCGCACAAGCTGACCACTCCGGCGACGGTGCTGACCGAGTACAAGAAGCACAACGGCAAGAGCGACACGATGACGGAGGAGGATCTGAAGGACGCCGAGAAGTGGGGCGTGCACGATCCGAAGGACGTCAGCGCGCAGTACGAGTCCGGTGACGCGAACAACCCGCTGAGCAAGAAGATGATCCAGTTCGGCGGTGTGTACGGCACGATCGACGACCCCGAGAAGGCCGTCGACGCGATGTTCGCGTACATGAAGAGCGAGGCCGAGAAGGACAGCGGCAAGGACGTCGCCCTGAAGGGCGAGCCGAAGGCCTACACGCCGGACGGGCTCGACGGCGCGGTCCTGAAGTGCCAGCAGGCCACGGCGCCCACGGGCGCCGCCTCCGGCGGGCCGAAGGACGTGACGCTCTCGTTCTGCATCTGGGGCGACCACAGCACCCTCGGGTTCGTGATGCCGATGGACATCGCCAACCTCGCGGCGGGCAGGAGCAGCGACACGGCGGCCGACGCGGCGCTCACCGCCAGGTTCCGCAAGGAGGTCCGCGTCAAGGCCTGACGCCCAGCGAGCAGGACGGAGGGGCCCCGGTCGGCTGACCGGGGCCCCTCCGTTCACGTGCGCGGGTGCGGCTACGCCGTCTTCTGCTCGCCCGAGCCGCGGCCGCGGGCGTCGCGGGGGATGAGGGTGGGGTTGACGTTGGAGAGGACCACGTCGGCGGTGATGACGACGCGGGCGACGTCCTTGCGGGACGGGACCTCGTACATCACGCCCTGGAGGACCTCCTCCATGATGGCGCGCAGGCCGCGGGCGCCGGTCTGGCGGAGGATGGCCTGGTCGGCGATGGCCTCCAGCGCCTCGCGCTCGAAGTCCAGCTCCACGCCGTCGAGTTCGAACAGGCGCTGGTACTGCTTGACGAGCGCGTTGCGGGGCTCCACCAGAATCTTCAGCAGGGCCTCGCGGTCGAGGTTGTGGACGCTCGTGATCACCGGGAGACGGCCGATGAACTCGGGGATCATGCCGAACTTGACCAGGTCCTCCGGCATGACGTCCTCGAAGACGTCCTTGGCCTCCAGCTCGCGCTTGGAGAGGATCGTGGCGCCGAAGCCGATGCCCTTCGCACCCGCCCGCGCTTCGATGATCTTCTCCAGGCCGGCGAAGGCGCCGCCCACGATGAACAGCACGTTCGTCGTGTCGATCTGGATGAATTCCTGGTGGGGGTGCTTGCGGCCGCCCTGGGGCGGGACCGAGGCCGTGGTGCCCTCCAGGATCTTCAGCAGGGCCTGCTGCACGCCCTCGCCGCTGACGTCGCGCGTGATCGACGGGTTCTCGCTCTTGCGGGCGACCTTGTCGATCTCGTCGATGTAGATGATCCCCGTCTCGGCCTTCTTGACGTCGTAGTCGGCCGCCTGGATGAGCTTCAGGAGGATGTTCTCCACGTCCTCGCCCACGTACCCGGCCTCGGTCAGCGCCGTCGCGTCGGCGATCGCGAACGGGACGTTCAGCATGCGCGCCAGGGTCTGCGCGAGGAGCGTCTTGCCGGAGCCCGTGGGGCCGAGCAGCAGGATGTTGGACTTCGCCAGCTCGATGGCGTCGTCACGGCCGCTCGCGCCGCCGTTCTCTCCCGCCTGGACCCGCTTGTAGTGGTTGTACACCGCGACGGAGAGGGCCTTCTTGGCGGCCTCCTGGCCGACCACGTAGCCCTCGAGGAACTCGTAGATCTCGCGGGGCTTGGGCAGTTCCTCCCAGCGCACCTCGCTCGTCTCGGCGAGCTCCTCCTCGATGATCTCGTTGCAGAGATCGATGCACTCGTCGCAGATGTACACACCGGGCCCTGCGATGAGCTTCTTGACCTGCTTCTGGCTCTTGCCGCAGAACGAGCACTTGAGCAGATCGCCGCCGTCACCGATGCGTGCCACGGTGTGCTTCCCCTTCGCCTGGGAGACGCCTGGACACGGGGTCCAGCGGCTCCTGGTGCTGCCTTATGTCCGACGGTACCTTGCCGGGCCCGGTGTTCGGGCCCCCCTTGGCAGGGTTCACTTCGGCGTGCACCGTGCCAAGAGGGGCAAAGACCGCGTCGTTCCGCGTCAGCGGACCGCGCTGTTGTTCAGCTTGCGGGTGGAGATGATCTGGTCGACCAGGCCGTACTCCAGCGCCTCCTCGGCCGTGAGGATCTTGTCGCGCTCGATGTCCTCGCGGACCTGCTCGATCGGCCGGTTGGAGTGCTTGGCCAGCATGTTCTCCAGCTGCTCGCGCATCCGGGTGAACTCGTTGGCGATGATCTCCAGGTCGGACAGCTGGCCGCGGCCGGTGGAGCCCGCCGGCTGGTGGATCAGCACGCGCGAGTTCGGCAGCGCCATGCGCTTGCCGGGGGTGCCGGCGGCGAGCAGGATGGCGGCGGCGGAGGCCGCCTGGCCCATGCAGACCGTCTGGATGTCCGGCTTCACGAACTGCATCGTGTCGTAGATCGCCGTCAGGGCGGTCATGTCGCCGCCGGGGCTGTTGATGTAGATCGAGATGTCCCGGTCCGGGTCCATCGACTCCAGGCACAGCAGCTGCGCCATGACGTCGTTGGCGGAGGCGTCGTCGATCTGGACGCCCAGGAAGATCACACGCTCCTCGAAGAGCTTCGCGTACGGGTCGTACTCGCGGATGCCCTGGGAGGTGCGCTCGACGAAGCGCGGGATGACGTAGCGGCTGTCGGGGCGGGGCCCTTCGTACATGCCGCTGGCGGCGCCGGGGAAGTTGCTCATGGGGTGTTCACCGTCCTGGTGGCGTTCTGGGGGCTTGGGTCTCGGCGGTGCGTGGCGTGTCCGGGCCGGTCAGGCGCCGGTGCCGCCGCCGCCCGGAACACCCGAGGCGTGCGTGATGATCTCGTCGATGAGACCGTACTCCTTGGCCTCTTCCGGGGTGAACCAGCGGTCGCGGTCGCCGTCGCGGATGATCGTCTCGACCGACTGGCCGGAGTGGAACGCGGTCAGCTCGGACATGCGCTTCTTGGTGCGCATCAGGTACTCGGCCTGGATCTTGATGTCCGAGACCGTGCCGCCGAGGCCCGCGGAGCCCTGGTGCATCATGATGTCCGCGTGCGGCAGCGCGAAGCGCTTGCCGGCGGTGCCGCCGGTCAGCAGGAACTGGCCCATCGAGGCGGCCATGCCCATCGCGATGGTGACCACGTCGTTCGGGATGTACTGCATGGTGTCGTAGATCGCCATGCCGGCCGTCACCGAGCCGCCGGGGCTGTTGATGTAGAGGTAGATGTCCTTGTCCGGGTCGGCGGCCAGGAGCAGCAGCTGAGCGGTGATCTTGTTGGCGATGTCGTCGTCGACCTGCTGGCCGAGGAAGATGATCCGCTCGTTGAGCAGCCGGTTGTAGACCTGGTCACCGAGGCCACCACCGATGGAAGGCTCGCCGGCGGCGGAGGGCATCAGATTCGTCACGTATCCACCTGCTCGTCTTACGACGGCGCCGGGCCGTCTCACGTCGTCCTGCCGGAGGCTTGGCGGGGGGCTTCAGGAGACTCCCCTGCCCCCGTATTCAAGGACCCTAACGCTCAGGTCCCTCCGGGGAATCCCGGAGATGCGGGTGTTCGCCGGGGGCGTAGCCGCCGGGTGCGGCGCACGGTGACGAACGGGCCCCGGGGAAAGTCCCCGGGGCCCGTCGTACGTGCCTCGCAGGCGCCTCGGCCCGATCAGGCCTCGGTCTGCTCCTCGGAGGTCTCCGTGGCCTCGGCCGCGGTCTCCTCCTCGTCGTCGTCCAGGTCGACGACCTCGCCGTTGCTGTCCTTCACCGTGGCGGCCTCGACCACGACGGCCAGGGCCTTGCCCCGGGCGACCTCGCCGACCAGGAGCGGCACCTGGCCGCCCTCGACGACGGCCTGGGCGAACTGGTCGGGGGACATGCCGGAGGAGGCCGCACGCCGCATGAGGTGCTCGGTGAGCTCCTCCTGGTTGACGTTGAGGTTCTCCTTCTTGACCAGCTCGTCGAGGACGAACTGGGTCTTGATGCCCTTGACCGCGGCCTCACGGGTCTCGGTCTCGAACTCCTCGGCGGTCTTGCCCTGGATCTCCAGGTACTTGTCGAGGGTGAGGCCCATCTGGCCGAGCTGGTGGTGCTCCAGGTTGTGCTTGCGGGTGTTGATCTCGTCCTCGAGGAGCTTCTCGGGGACCGGGACCTCCACCAGCTCCAGCAGCTTCTCCAGGACGCGCTCCTGGGCCTGCGTGGCCTGGTCGAACCGCTTCATGTCGGTGAGGCGCTTGCGGCTGTCGGCCCTCAGCTCCTCCAGCGTGTCGAACTCGGAGGCGAGCTGCGCGAACTCGTCGTCCAGCTCGGGCAGTTCACGCTTGGCGACCTGGGTGACCTTGACGGTGACCTCGGCCTCCTTGCCCGCGGCGGAACCGCCCTTCAGCTCCGAGGTGAAGGTGGCCTCCTCGCCGGCGGACAGGCCCTTGACGGCGTCGTCGATGCCGTCCAGCAGCTCGCCGGAGCCGATGGTGTACGAGACGCCGTTGGCGATGCCGTCCTCCAGGACCTCGCCGTCGACCTTGGCCTGCAGGTCGATGGTGACGACGTCGCCGTCCTCGGCGGCACGCTCGACCGGGGAGGTGGAGGCGAAGCGCTCGCGCAGCTGCTCGACCGACTTCTCCACGTCCTCGTCGGTGACCTCGACGGCGTCGACCTCGACCTCGATGCCGGAGTAGTCCGGGATCTCCAGGGCCGGGCGGACGTCGACCTCGGCGGTGAAGTTCAGCGTCTCGCCGTCCTTCAGCTCCGTGATGTCGACCTCGGGCTGGCCCAGCGGGCTCAGCTCGGCCTCGTTGACCGCCTCGGTGTAGAACTTGGGCAGCGCGTCGTTGACGGCCTCCTCCAGCACCGCACCGCGGCCGAACCGCTGGTCGATGACACGGGCGGGGACCTTGCCCTTGCGGAAGCCCTTCACCGTGACCTGCTGGTTGATCTTCTTGTACGCCGCGTCGAGGCTGTCCTTGAGCTCCTCGAAGGGCACCTCGACAGTGAGCCGAACCCGAGTCGGGTTCAGGGTCTCCACGGCGCTCTTCACGGTTCGGTCTCCTTGTGGCTGACTTCTCGGGTTCTGCCGGAGCCTGACAGGCCCGGCCGATTTCGCCGCCCGGAGGAGTTCGTAGGCCGTGGGGGCCAGGACACACGGGCGCGCAGCTTGCATAGTAACCGCAGCCGGTCAGCGCCCCAAAAGGACGAGCCCCACGACGTCATGAGCTGGTGGTCGGGGTGGCGGGATTTGAACCCACGGCCTTCCGCTCCCAAAGCGGACGCGCTACCAAGCTGCGCCACACCCCGTCTGGTGCGACACGTAGGGTACATGCCGCGGCCGGTCGCGTCGGCCGCTTTGTCGGGGGCGGCGCGGGTGTCCGCGTGGTCCGCTTCGTTGGCCTCGGCGGCGGGCGACCCGCTACGATGCCTCCAGTGCCGCGGTCGCCGACCTGCGGCGCAGTGCTGCGGGCGTAGCTCAATGGTAGAGCCCTAGTCTTCCAAACTAGCTACGCGGGTTCGATTCCCGTCGCCCGCTCCGTACGCCGAAGGCCCAGGTGAGAGGGTGTTTCCCTCTCCCTGGGCCTTCTGCCGCACCGGGGGGCGGTCAGCCCTCCGTGCCCCGGTCCGGGACGCCGGGGTGTTCCCGGTGCCGTCGCCGACCGCGGGTGGCGTCGCGGCGGATGCATGATGCGGCCTTTCCATGACCCGCTGGGCAGCTACTGGGGCTTCCTCATGCCCACGGCGAACGATGCAGCGCCCACCGCGGCGGTGATGAGCCCCGCGACCGAGGTGATGATGGCCGGGACGTCGCTTCCCGACGTGCCGGCGGATGTCCCGCCGTCACCGCCGGACCGGACGGTCTGCGTGACGGTCACAGTCGTGGCGGGGGACGGCGGCTTCGGACCAGGGCTGTCGCCGGCGGTGTCACCGGGCGGGGAGGCTCCGGGGGGCTCCTCCACGGTGTCACTCGCCCCCTCGGTCGGCTCCGTGGGCGTGGGAGGTCCCTCGCTTGCGGTGCTCTCCCCCTCGCTCGGCGAGGCGGACGGCGAGGCCGAAGGGGTCGCGTGACCACCGGTCGGCCTGGCGGACGACGACGCGGAGCCGCCCGGCTCCTGAGCGCCCAGGTCGCCGAAGACGACCACAGCGAGCAGAGCAACGCTGACACACATGAGGACGGCACCGACCCACAACAGGCGCGACCGTCCCGGGTCGCCACGCCGTCGCCCATCCCGCGAGGGATGCCTCGCATCGCGGTCCGTCACGTCTATCAGGTTGCAGCACGATCACGGACCATGCGACATGACCGCGACCCGACGCAGGCCGGACGGCGCCGGGGTGTCTCCCTCCCCCTGGGCCTTCTGCCGCACCGAGGGCGTCCGGCTTCCCGGTACCGCGACCCGCGGTGGCCCCTCCGGCCCGTCCGGGCGGACCGGCCGTGCGGCCCGCCGCCGCACGCGACGGAGCCGGGCGGGACGGCGACGTGCGGCGGGTGGACGCGCGGGAGGCTCCGCGTCAGGACCGGCCGCGCGCGCCGGTCGTCAGCACGGCGGGTTCGCCCGGGTCGCCGTCGCCGCCCGGGCTCCCGTTCGGCGGCAGCACCACATGGGGCCGCCTTCACCCACACGGGTGAGGTGACCGCCGGGTTCGGGCGGGGGTGAGCCGGTCCTCAGCCATGCGCCGGCACTCGTTCGGCGATCGTTCGACGACTCTCCGCGGTCGCCGCGGAAGACGCCGGCCGCTCGGGAGGGGCCGCGGGAGGATGTTCGTGGCGGCGCGGACGCGTCCCGGCGCCGCCGCGGGTCGGGCCGGCGGTCAGAACCTGATGGAGTTGATGGACTCCGCTATCGAGTTCAGGAAGCGGTTGATGGCGGGCGCCATGCCGGTGGAGGCGAGGAAGAAGCCGAAGAGGATGGCGACGATGGCCGGGCCGGCCTTGATGTTCCCCCCTCGGATCAGCACCACCAGGATGATCGCCAACAGCAGCACCACGGACAGTGAAATGGCCACAACTGATCCCACCCTCGGTCGGTCCGCTCTCCCGGCCCGGAGGTACGGCCCGCGCACCCCCGCCAGAACCATCGTGCCACCAACCCGGCCGTCATATGCGGAACGTGACACAACGTCGGCAGGACGCTCGCGCGCACGGCGCGTCGCTCACGAATACGGCGGAACACGCGGCCACTGAATCCGCACGAATTCCGAGAACTTCGTTTCAGCACCCACACATTGACTGGCCGGCACGTCGAAATAGATGACACCGAGGTGCTGTATGCCCGAATTAGTCGGGATTGATCGGTACATCTGGGGCGAACGGACGGCTTGCGTGTGCCCATCGTCACGCGATCAACCAGGTCGAGTTCCATGAACTACGGGGTATCCGAGGGCGATAAGCAGGAATAACAGCTCGGGTTTTACGGAATCCCGCAGCCGACGCTAGGGTGCCTCAGATGTTCGACGCCGCCCCGTCCCACGGCCGCAACCGCAGACCGCTCCCGCCGGCGCAGCCGCCGGTGGACGCAGTGCCCGGTCCGCGTACCCCGACCAGCACCCAGGAGGCGCGCCCCCGGGCCGGGAGACCGGACGGACGGCGGGACGCGTTCTTCGACAACGCCAAGTACCTGGCGATCGTGCTGGTCGCACTGGGGCACTCCTGGTCGCCGCTCAAGAGCGACAACCGGGTCCTGGAGACCCTGTACAACGTCGTGTACACCTTCCACATGCCGGCGTTCATCGTCATCTCCGGCTACTTCTCGCGCAGTTTCGACATGCGCCCGGACCGACTGAAGCGGCTGATCACCGGCATCGCGGTGCCCTACCTGCTGTTCCAGACCGCCTATTCGCTGTTCCGGCGCTACGCCGGCCAGGCCCCCGACCCGATCAGCCTGGCCACCCCGTACTACCTGACGTGGTTCCTGTGCGCGCTGTTCGTCTGGCGGCTGACCACGCCCGTGTGGAAGCTCGTGCGCTGGCCGCTGCCCCTCGCCCTCGGGCTCGCCATGGCCGGCTCGGTCACCCCGGGCATCGACGAGAACCTGGACTTCGGCCGCGTCCTGCAGTTCCTGCCCTGCTTCGTCCTCGGACTGCTGCTGAAGCCCGAGCACTTCGCGCTGATACGGCGACGCCGGGTGCGGATCCTGTCGGTACCGGTGTTCGCGGCGGCGCTGGCCGTCGGCTGGTGGACCGTGCCCCGCGTGGACGGCACATGGTTCTACCGGCAGGACTCCGCCCAGGACATCGGTGCGCCCTGGTGGACCGGGCCGCTGATGACGCTGGCCATGTTCGGCTGCGCGCTGCTGCTGACCGCCTGCTTCCTGGCCTGGGTGCCGAGCCGCCGGACGTGGTTCACCGCGCTCGGCGCGGGAACGCTGTACGGCTATCTGCTGCACGGCTTCGTGGTCAAGAGCTGCCTCTACGCGGGCTGGTTCGACGTCGCCGAGCGGCACGGCGCCGCCGGCGCCCTCGTCGTCACCGTCCTCGCGGCCGCCGCCGTCACGCTGCTGTGCACCAAGCCGGTGCAGCGCGTCTTCCGCTTCGCGATGGAGCCGAAGATGGAGTGGGCGTTCAAGCAGGACGCGGCCGCGCTGGCACGTGAGCGGCACAAGCAGCGGGAGACGGTCAGCGTGTAGCCGGTTCCGTTTCCGGGTCACGACCGAGAAGTGCGCGCATCCGGGCGTACTTCTCGGTCAGCCGTTCCCGGGTCGGCCCGTCCAGGACCGCGAGGCGGTCCGGGTCGGCGTTGTGCGCCAGGTCGGCCTCCTTGACCAGCCGCGCGCCCGGGGTGGCGAGGATGCGGCGCGCGTACGCCTGCGGCGGCTCCCCCGGCCGCTTGGTGAGGGCGCGCACGATGGCCTTCGTGCGCGGGGTCAGCGCCGCCGCCTCCAGCCGCTCGGCGCTGAGCACGCCGTCCTCCACGGAGTCGTGCAGCCAGGCCGCAGCGATCTGTTCCGCGTCGCCGCCGCGGGCGCGCACGCCCTCGGCCACGGCGGCGAGGTGCTCGGCGTACGGCCGGCCCGCCTTGTCGGTCTGCCCCCGGTGGGCGGTGCACGCGAGGGCCTCGACCTCGGCGAGCGTCAGATGCGTCATCCCCCCAGTGTCCACCGGCCCGCCCGCCCGCGTGCGACTCCTGTGCTGTAATGACCGTGATCTGCGTACGGCTGTTACATGCCCGCCTCTGCGCCAGGAGGAGCCATGCCCTTCGCCACCACCGACGACGCCGTACGGGCCTGGGTCCGCGGCTGGGCCCTCTCCCGTGGCGCGGCCGAACCGGCCGTCGAGCCCTGGGGGTTCACCGTCGACGTGGGGCTGCCGCTGCCCAGGGAGGTGGCGCGGCACGTCCTGCCCGCCGCGGACGAGACGACCGTACGCAAGATCACCGAGAACACCGCCGCACCCGGTGTCTGGCTCAAGACCTTCGTGCCTCCGGAGACCCTCCAGGCCTGGCTGGCGCCCGGCTGGGCGCTCGCCGGCGGACCGGGCTTCCTCATGTCCGTCCCGCTGGACGGGCCCGCGGCCGCGCCCGGGTCCCTCGCCCGCGGATACCGGCTGACCGGCTGGACCCGGGGCGGGGTCACCCGGGCCGTGGTGCGGGCCGCCGACGGGTCCTTCGCCGCCCGCGCCCAGGTCGCCGTCACCGGCCGGAGTGCGGTCGTCGACCAGGTGGAGACCCACCCGGCCCACCGGCGCCGGGGCATCGGGCGGGTGCTGCTGCGGACGCTCGCGGACACCGCCGCCCGTGCCGGGTCCACGGCGGCCGTGCTGGCCGCGACACCGGACGGGCGGGCGCTGTACGAGTCGGCGGGCTGGCGGGTGCTGGCCCCGCTGACCGGCGCGACGCGGGTCGCGCCGGACGGCGGGGCGTAGCCCTCAGCGGGCGTTCGCCGAGGACTCGCGGCAGATCAGCAGCAGCGCCCGGTCGTCGTTGACGTCCTTCGCGACCGCCTCGATGAGATGCCAGGCGGCGCCGTGGAAACCGCCGGCGACATAGCGGTCCGCCTCGCCGGTGAGGCGGTCGATGCCCTCCACGATGTCCCGGTCGGAGGTCTCCACCAGCCCGTCCGTGAACAGCATCAGCACGTCCCCGGGGCGCAGCGAGCCCTTCACCGGGTCGAACTGCGCTCCGTCGTACACCCCGAGCAGCGGCCCCTCGGCCGCCTTCTCCTCCCAGCGTCCGCTGCCCGCGCTGAGCTGGAGGCCCGGCGGATGCCCGGCGGAGTACAGCTCGTAGTCCCCCGAGTCGAGGTCCAGGACCAGGTGGATGGAGGTGGCGAAGCCCTCCTCCCATTCCTGGCGCAGGAGGTAGCCGTTGGCGGCCGGGAGGAAGGAGTGCGGGGGCAGGGAGCCGAGGAGGCCGCCGAAGGCGCCGGACAGCAGCAGGGCGCGGGAACCCGCGTCCATGCCCTTGCCGGACACGTCCGTCAGGACGACCTCCAGCGTCCGGCCGCCGTTGGTCCGGGCCGCGACGACGAAGTCGCCGGAGAAGGACTGGCCGCCCGCCGGGCGCAGCGCCATCTCGTGGTGCCAGCCCTGCGGCAGCCTCGGCAGCTTGCTCTGCACCCGGATCCGCTCGCGCAGGTCGAACAGCATGGTGCCGCCGCGCCGCCAGGGCACGCCCACCCGGCTGCGGAACTGCGCGGTCAGCAGCCCGAAGAAGCCGCACGCGGCGACCACCAGGACGATGCCGGGGGTGACGCGGGAGGGGCCTTCGGTGTACGGGCCGAGCCGCACCGACTCCACGATGAGCGCGGTGGCCGCCGCCGCGTACAGGCCGAGCAGGCTGGCCGGGCGCAGCAGCAGGCCGCCCGCGACGATGGGCAGCACCAGGGTGGCCGGCGAGCACCACACCGCGTCGATCAGGGTCATGGCCGCGAGGACGGGGACGGTCAGCAGCAGCCCGGCGAAGGCGACCCAGTCCGAGCCGTCGCCTCGGAAATAGTCCACGGCGCTTTTGCGCAGGCCGACGCGGACCCGGTGCCACTGCTTCCGCCACCGGGCCGTGAGCGTCTCGGCCTTCGAGCGCCGCTGTCGTCCTGCTGCCATCAGTTCGGGACCCTATCCATCGGACCGGCCGCATGACACGGGAGGTCCCACTTGTCCCCCGTGCGGGACTCCGCTTCGCCGCCGGCCGGCGTCGTCCTCACAGTGAACGGCACGCGGGGCCATCGCGCCGCCGCCCGGGGGAAATTGACTGGCTCACCCCCCATCGCCTTGATAGGCATGGCCCATGGGGACTGATCACGGGGTCGAGCTGACGGTGCTGCGCGAGGACGAGTGGGACCGGTGGTACGACACTCTCTACCGGGCCTTCGGCGCCGCTCCGGCGCCGGCCGAGCAGCGGGAACTCGACCGTTCCGTCACCGAGTTCGACCGGTCCCTGGTCGCCCGGGACGGGGACGCGATCGTCGGCACGGCGGGGGCCTTCAGCTTCCGGATGACCGTGCCGGGCGGGGCCGCGGTCCCGGCGGCCGGGGTGACGCTGGTGAGCGTGGTGGCCACCCACCGGCGGCGCGGGGTGCTGACCTCGATGATGCGCCGGCAACTGGACGAGGTGCGGGCGCTGGGCGAGCCGGTCGCCGTGCTCACCGCGTCGGAACCGGCCATATACGGCCGCTTCGGATACGGCGCCGCGACCTTCCGGCTCAGCGGCGAGATCGACACCGCCCGGGTGACGGCGGCGCTGCCCGCCCGCGCCGAGGAGGTGCGGCTGCGGTACGCGGAGCCCGCCGACGTCCTCGACGCGTGCGAGAGGGTGTACGCGGCCCTGGTGCCGCGGCGGCCCGGCATGCTGGTCCGGCAGCCCGGCTGGGAGCGGGCCGGTCTGCTCGACCCGGTGAGCCGGCGCGACGGCGGGTCGGCGCTGCAGTGCGTGGTCGCCGAACTGGACGGCGCGGTCAGCGGATACGCCCGCTTCCGCACCCGGACCGGCTGGAGCGTCAGCGGCGCGGACGGCACCGTGCACCTCAAGGACCTGGCCGCGCTCGATCCCGCGACCGAGGCCGCGCTGTGGCGGTTCCTGTTCGGCATCGACCTGATGACGACCGTGTCGGTGGAGTCGCGGCCGGTGGACGACGCCTGGCCGCACCTGGTCTCCGACCCCCGCCGCTGCCGGCCGCGGCTGCGGGACGACGCCTATGTGCGGCTCGTGGACGTCGGCGCGGCGCTGGCCGCCCGCACCTACCAGACGCCGGTGGACGTCGTGTTCGAGGTCGAGGACGCCTTCTGCCCCTGGAACGCCGGACGCTGGCGGCTGACCGGCGACGCCAAGGGCGCGTCCTGCGCGCGGACGACCGACGCGGCCGACCTGGCGCTGTCCGTGCGGGAGCTGGGTTCGGCGTATCTCGGCGGGGTGACCCTGCTGTCGCTGGCGGCGGCCGGGCGGGTGCGGGAGACGCGGCCGGGAGCGCTGACGGAGGCATCGGTGGCGTTCGGCTCACCGGTGGCGCCGTGGCTCCCCCACGGTTTCTAGGCCGTCGCCCGGATCACTCCGGCTGCGGGCCGCCGCTCGGATTCCGGATCGGTCCGGCCGCGGGCCGTGGTTGGGATCGGTCCGGCCGCGGGCCCGTCGTCCGGATCACTCGGGATGAGGCCCGTCGTCCGGATCGGGCCGGCCGTGGGGTGCGGCGCCTGCCGGCCGCGCCGCTCATGTGCGCTGGCAGCCGGGGCACCAGAACAGGTTGCGGGCGGCGAGACCGGCGGTGCGGATGCCGTCGCCGCAGACGAGGCAGGGCTGGTTCGCGCGGCGGTAGACGTACACCTCGCCGCCGTGGTCGTCCACGCGGGGCGGGCGGCCCATCGCCTCCGGGGTGTGCTCCGGGCGGACGGTGTCGATCCGGTTGTTCCGCACGCCCTGCCGCATCAGCTCCACCAGGTCGGCCCACAGGGCGTCCCACTCGGCCGGGGTGATGTCCCTCCCCGCGCGGTAGGGGTCGATGCCGTGCCGGAAGAGGACCTCGGCGCGGTAGACGTTGCCCACGCCGGCGACGACCGTCTGGTCCATGAGCAGCGCGGCGACGCTCGTGCGGCTGCGGGAGATCTTCCGGTACGCCACGCCCGGGTCGGCGTCCTCGCGCAGCGGGTCGGGGCCGAGCCGGGCGTGGACCGCGTCCTTCTCGGCGTCCGTGATCAGGGCGCAGGTGGTGGGGCCGCGCAGGTCGACGTACGCGGTGTCGTGCGCGAGCCGGAGCCGGACGGTGTCGGCCGGCGGGGGCGCGGGGGCGTCGCCGAAGCCGACCTTGCCGAACAGACCGAGGTGGATGTGGACCCAGTCGGCGTCCCGGAAGCGCAGGAAGAGGTGCTTGCCGTGGGCTTCCGTGGCGGTCAGCTCGGTGCCGTCCAGGAGGGCGGCGGCGTCGGAGAACTTGCCCTGGGGGCTGGTGACGCGCAGGGCCGTGCCGGAGAAGCGGGTGGCGTACTCGTGCGCCAGCCGGTGAATGGTGTGCCCCTCTGGCACGGTGTCCTGTTCCTTCCGGCTCCCCGGGAGGGGGTCCGGTCCGGCACCGGTCCCCTCGGGGGCCTCAGTCCTGCTGCGGGTGGTGGGCCGGCACCGGCGGGAGGTCGCCGGTGGTCTCGTACGCCGACAGCATGCCGATCCGGCGGATGTGACGCTCGTCACCGGAGAAGGGGGTGTTGAGGAAGACCTCGACGAACTTGGTCGCCTCCTCGGTGCTGTGCATGCGCGCGCCCACGGCCACCACGTTGGCGTCGTTGTGCTGGCGGCCGAGCGCCGCCGTCTCCTCGCTCCAGGCCAGCGCGGCGCGCACGCCCTTCACCTTGTTCGCGGCGATCTGCTCCCCGTTGCCGGACCCGCCGATGACGATGCCGCAAGAGCCCTGGTCGGCGGCGGTACGCTCCGCGGCACGCAGGCAGAACGGCGGGTAGTCGTCCTGGGCGTCGTAGACGTGCGGCCCGCAGTCGACGGGCTCGTGGCCGGCGGCCTTCAGCCACTCGACGAGGTGGTTCTTGAGTTCGTAGCCCGCATGGTCGGAGCCGAGATACACGCGCATGCCACGAGTGTGACACGCGCCCTCCGGGGCAGCAGCCCCGGGTGTCCCGGGACGAACCGGCCGAAAAAATGTGAGGCACACCATAGAAGCCCAAGCAAACCTCAAGTAACAATCCGGATTCAGAGGTTTCTGAATTCGTTCGCCTCGGATTCACTGGACCGACTCGTACACCGCTCGTACGGGCAGCTCCACCTGGCGCAAAGGAAATCCGTCCATGACCCCTGGTTCGGGCCTCCAAGCAGGACTGAAAAACCGCCACCTGTCGATGATCGCGATCGGTGGCGTCATCGGAGCCGGCCTCTTCGTCGGCTCCAGCTCCGGTATCGCCACCGCGGGACCCGGCATCCTCCTGTCCTACGCCCTCGTCGGCACGCTCGTCGTGCTGGTGATGCGCATGCTGGGCGAGATGTCCGCGGCCAACCCGACCTCCGGCTCCTTCTCCGCGCACGCCGACCGCGCGCTGGGCCGCTGGGCCGGGTTCTCGATCGGCTGGCTCTACTGGTTCTTCTGGGTCGTCGTGCTCGCCGTCGAGGCGACCGCCGGCGCCAAGATTCTCGAAGGGTGGATCCCGGCCGTCCCGCAGTGGGGCTGGGCACTCATCGTGATGATCGTGCTGACCGCGACCAACTTGGTCTCCGTCGGCTCCTACGGCGAGTTCGAGTTCTGGTTCGCCGGGATCAAGGTCGTGGCGATCGGCGCGTTCATCGTCGTCGGCCTGCTCGCCGTGTTCGGCGTGCTGCCGGGCGTCGACGCCGAGAAGGCGTCCTTCGGCAACCTCACCTCGCACGGCGGTTTCCTGCCGCACGGTCCGGGGGCGATCCTCACCGGCGTGCTGCTGGTCGTCTTCTCCTTCATGGGCAGCGAGATCGCGACCCTGGCGGCCGGCGAGTCCGAGGACCCGCAGCGGGCGGTCACCAAGTCCACCAACAGCATCATCTGGCGGATCGGCGTCTTCTACCTCGGCTCGATCCTCGTGGTGGTCTCGCTGCTGCCGTGGAACGACCCGTCCATCGCGAAGGACGGCTCCTACGTCGCCGCCCTGAACTCGCTGGGCATCGCGCACGCCGGTCAGATCATGAACTTCATCGTGCTGACCTCGGTGCTGTCCTGTCTGAACTCCGGCCTCTACACCGCCTCCCGCATGGCCTTCTCGCTCGGCGAGCGGGGCGACGCGCCCAAGGCGTTCGCGCGGGTCAACAGCCGGGGCGTGCCGATGGCGGCGATCCTCGCGTCGGTGGTGTTCGGCTTCGTCGCCGTCTTCTTCAACTACCTGTCGCCGGACAAGATCTTCCTCTTCCTGGTGAACTCCTCGGGAGCGGTGGCCCTGTTCGTGTGGCTGGTGATCTGCTTCTCGCAGCTGCGGATGCGGAAGATCATGCAGCGGGAGGCGCCGGAGAAGCTCATCGTGAAGATGTGGCTGTACCCGTACCTCACCTGGGCCACGGCCGCGATGATCGTGGGCGTCCTGGTGTACATGCTCTTCGACACCGAGCACGACGGCCGGGAGACCGTGCTGCTGTCGCTGCTGGTCGCGGCGATCGTCCTGGGCATCGCCGTGGTCAAGGAGCGGCTCGCCGCGGGCCGGGCCGCCGTCGAGGCGCCGGCCGACAAGGTGTCCGTCGGCTGATCCGGTTCCGGTCCCCGCACGGCCGCACGGCCCGACGACTCCCGTCGGGCCGTGCGGCCGTCCGCGTTCTCCCTGCGCCACCGGCCCGGGTGGCAGCCCACACTCCGGGCAACTCGCCCCCGACGGGCGGGGCGCGGCGATGCCGCCGGACACGGCGCCTGTCAGCGCCTCGGACGTACGCCGTTCCGGGGCGCTCGGCCTGGCGGCGCTGCGGCAGGACCGGCACCCACGTGACACCGCGGGCCGAGACGGCTGGGCCGCCCCGGCCCCGAAACCCGGCGGTGCTCCGGCGCGACACGGCCGGCGGTCGCGCGCAGGCCCACCTGCTCGACAGCGCCGCGGAGGGACGCAGCCCGAGGGAGCTCGGCGGGCCTACCGACACTTGACGGCACCGCGGCGGCAAGGCTCGGCGGCCATGCCCCGACGCGGTCGACGGTGCCACGGACGGACACGGCCCGAGGGCGCCGCGGGCTACCGGGCCCGGAGCACCCCGGACCGGCAAGGCCCGACAGGACCCCGCGCCCACAAAACCCGACCGCGCTGCAACAGACCGGGGTCGGCAGCAGCGCGGCCCGCCCATGCGCACCGCACCCCCGGCACCCGGCGCACCCCGGCACGACACGGCCCGGCGGTAACGGGCGGGTCGCCGCGGGCTCGGCGCTGCCACGGACGGACACAGCCCGAGGGCGCCGCGGGCTACCGGACCTGGCAGCACCCCGGACCGGCGCGACCCGACAGGACCCCGCGCCCACAAAACCCGACCGCGCTGCAACAGACCGGGGTCGGCAGCAGCGCGGCCCGCGCACACGCACCGCGGCCCAAGAACCCCCGCACCCCCGACACGCGGCCGCACCCCGGCGCGACACGGCCCGGCGGGAACGGGGCGGGACCCCGCGGCTCCGCGCTGCCACGGACAGACACGGCCCGAGGACGCCGCGGGCTACCGGGCCCGGAGCACCCCGGACCGGCGCGACCCGACAGGACCCCGCGCCCACAAAACCCGACAGCGCTGCGGCAGACCGGGGTCGGCAACAGTGCGGCCCGCCCATACGCACCGCGGCCCCGGCACCCGACGCACCGCGGCGCGACACGGCCCGGCGGTAACGGGGCGGGACCCCGCGGCTCCGCGCCGCCGCTGGCGGACACAGCCCGAGGACGCCGCGGGCTACCGGGCCCGGAGCACCCCGGACCGGCACGGCCCGACAGGACCCCGCGCCCAGGAAACCCGGCAGCGCTGCGGCAGACCGGGGTCGGCAACAGTGCGGCCCACCCCATACGCACCGCGGCCCGAGAGCCCCCGCGCCCCGGTATGACACGGCTCGGTTGTCGTGCCGCGCCGGCGGACAGGCGGTGCCGCAGAAAGGTGCGGGACGGAGGCGACTCGCGGTCCGGCGGAGCGGCTGCGGGGCCCTGCCCTCACCGGCAGGGTCCTCTTCCGTGCCCGTGCCCCGGACATCCGATGGAGTTCCGGGCGGAGTCGGGACGAGCGTGGAGCAGGAACCGCGCCGATGCGTTCGGGGCTGCGGCCCGCCCGAGTCCGTGCCGGCCTCGCGTGTGTGAGCCGGGCGGCGGAAGGGGCGGGGAGGCACCGGTCCGGACGTGGAAGAGGCCCGCCGGGTCGCAGTCACGCGACCCGGCGGACCTCTTCCGCGGTGCCTGCGGTGTCAGCGCCGGCCGACGAGCTTCCACGCGGTGGGCAGGACGCCCATCGCCAGGGCGGCCTTGAGGGCGTCGCCGATGAGGAACGGGGTCAGGCCGGCCGCGATCGCCTCGGAGGCGGAGAGGTGGGCGGCCAGGGCCAGGTAGGGGACGCCGACGGCGTAGATGATCGCCTCGCCGAGGAGCATCGTGCCGGCCATGCGCAGCGGGGAGCGGTCGGCGCCGCGGCGGGCCAGGGCGCCCACGGCCGCGGAGGCGAGCAGCATGCCGATGACGTAGCCGAAGGAGACCATCCCGGCGCCGGAGGCGCCGTTCGCGAACCACGGCACGCCCGCCGCGCCGGCGAGCGCGTACAGGGCGAGGGAGAGGAAGCCGCGGCGGGCGCCGAGGGCGGTGCCGACGAGCAGCGCGGCGAAGGTCTGGCCGGTCACCGGCACCGGGGAGCCGGGCACCGGGATCGACAGCTGGGCCGCGAGACCGGTGAGCGCGGCGCCGCCGAGGACGAGGGCGGCGTCCCGGATCCGGGCGGGGGCGGCGCCGTGCGCGAGCGAAGCCGAGAGCCGGGGCGAGGGGAGCAGGTCGGCGAGGACTGCGCCGGGGCGAGCGGTGGCGGTGGCGGTGCTCATGGGGACTCCGCGGGGTGATGTGGGCACGTCGGGACACCGTGACGCTATCCCAGCGCCCGTACGCCGATCACCGTCGGCGCTCGACAAAGGGGGGTTCGGCGCGTTGGTGCGCTTCGCACAAAGGGCGCCGCGTACACCTGGCCGGGCGTGACACCGATCACTGGGAGGATGACGTTCCGGTCACTCCGCCTCACCGGACGGGAACTGTATGGTTCCGCCAAAGACCCGGCGAAGCCCCGGCGAGGTCCGGGCGGCGCCCGCCACGGCGACCGCGGGCCGCGGGGTGACCGGGCGCTCACCCTGCGTGCGGCGGATGTCCGGATAGTGGGCGGCCGCTTCGCCCGGGTGGACATGCCGCCCAGACTGTGGGCGTTTTTGCCCCTCTATCGCACCGGGACGAGGCGCGCCCATGCCCAGCAGCACGCAGACCGACACGCCACCCCAGGAACAGGGGGCCTCCCTGTCCCACGGCCTCAAGCAGCGCCACCTGTCGATGATCGCCCTCGGCGGCGTCATCGGCGCCGGCCTGTTCGTCGGGTCCGGAGCGGGCATCGCCGCCGCCGGCCCGTCCATCGTGATCGCCTACACGGTCTCCGGCCTCCTGGTGATGCTGGTGATGCGGATGCTGGGCGAGATGTCGGCCGCGTATCCGTCGTCGGGGTCCTTCTCGGCGCACGCCGAGCGGGCGATCGGCCCGTGGGCGGGCTTCGCCGCCGGGTGGTCCTTCTGGGTGCTGATGTGCACGGCCGTCGGCCTGGAGGGCATCGGCGCCGCGAAGATCGTCCAGGGCTGGGTGCCGGGCACCCCGCAGTGGGTCTGGGTGGCGCTGTTCATGGTGGTGTTCTGCGGGGCGAACCTGGCCGCCGTGAAGAACTTCGGCGAGTTCGAGTTCTGGTTCGCGGCCCTGAAGGTCGGCGCGATCTGCCTCTTCCTGCTCCTGGGCGTGCTGGCCATCGCGGGGGTGCTGCCCGGCACGGAGGCGCCCGGCGCGTCCCATCTGCGCGACTTCCTGCCGCACGGCAGCGAGGGCCTGCTGGTCGGCCTGCTCGCCTCGGTGTTCGCCTACGGCGGCCTGGAGACGGTCACCATCGCGGCGGCCGAGTCGGAGGACCCGGTGCGGGGCGTGGCGAGCGCCGTCCGCACCGCGATGTGGCGCATCGCGGTGTTCTACATCGGTTCGATGGCGGTCGTGGTCACCCTCCTCCCCTGGGACTCGGAGGAGCTCGTGGCCAAGGGCCCGTACGTCGCCACCCTCGACCACCTGGGCATCCCCGGCGCGGGCGAGCTGATGAACGTGGTCGTCCTGGTCGCCCTGCTGTCCGCGATGAACGCGAACATCTACGGCTCCTCGCGCATCGCCTACTCGCTGGTCGAGCGCGGGCAGGGGCCGAAGGCGCTGGCGCGGCTGTCCGGCGGGGTGCCCCGGATCGCGGTGCTCACCTCGTGCTTCTTCGGCTTCGTCTGCGTCCTGCTCAGCTACTGGCGTCCCGACGACGTCTTCTCCTGGCTGCTGAACATGATCGGCGCGGTGATCCTGGTCGTCTGGGCCTTCATCGCGGTCTCCCAGCTCCTGCTGCGCCGCCGGATCGAACGCGAGGCGCCCGAGAAGCTGATCGTCCGCATGTGGGCGTTCCCGTGGCTCACCTGGGTCGCCCTGGCCGGCATGACCGCGATCCTGGTCCTGATGGCCCGTGAGCCGGACACCCGCCGGCAGCTGTACGCGACGGGCGGGATGACGCTGGTCCTGGCGGCGGTGGGGTACGTGCGGCAGCGGGTGCGCGAGCGCCGCTGACCCGGACTCCGCCGGTCCGTACTGCGCCGATCCGGATCCGTACTCCACCCGAGGGCCCCCACGCACGACACGTGGGGGCCTTTCTGTTGCCCCGAAGCTCTTGTTGCTAACGTGTAGTTGCAAGTAACTTGCAATAAGGCTCCGGAGGGGGACACCCATGCCCGTCTACACGCTGCCCGAACTGCCCTACGACTACTCCGCGCTGGCCCCCGTGATCAGCCCCGAGATCATCGAGCTGCACCACGACAAGCACCACGCGGCCTATGTCAAGGGCGCCAACGACACGCTGGAGCAGCTCGCCGAGGCACGGGACAAGGAGGCGTGGGGCTCGCTCAACGGCCTGGAGAAGAACCTGGCCTTCCACCTCTCCGGACACATCCTCCACTCGATCTACTGGCAGAACATGACCGGTCCGAAGGACGGCGGCGGCGAGCCGCTGGCCGCCGACGGCGTGGGCGAGCTCGCGGAGGCGATCAAGGAGTCGTTCGGTTCCTTCGCCGCCTTCAAGGCGCAGCTGTCCAAGGCCGCGGCCACCACCCAGGGCTCGGGCTGGGGCGTGCTCGCGTACGAGCCGCTGAGCGGGCGCCTGATCGTGGAGCAGGTCTACGACCACCAGGGCAACGTCGGCCAGGGTTCCACCCCGATCCTGGTCTTCGACGCCTGGGAGCACGCCTTCTACCTGCAGTACCGCAACCAGAAGGCGGACTTCGTCGAGGCGATGTGGCAGGTGGTGAACTGGCAGGACGTGGCCCGGCGGTACGAGGCGGCCCGGTCCCGCGCCGACGTGCTGCTGCTCGCGCCCTGAGCGGCGACCGATCGTCCTGCCTCGTGATCGTCTTCTCACCCTTCACGGCGGCAGGCGGATGAGCGGAAGGCCCCCGCGAGGACGTGACTCGCGGGGGCCTTCCCCTGTGCGCGGGCCCGGCGCCGGACCGGGCCCGCGACCGGCCTCTACAGGTTGCTGAAGTCGGGGCCCTTGGTGCGGGTCCGCTTGATCTCGTAGAAGCCCGGGACCGAGGCCACGGCGAGCGTGCCGTCCCACAGGCGGGCGGCCTCCTCGCCCTTCGGGGCCGGGGTGACCACCGGGCCGAAGAAGGCGATCTGCTCCCCGCCGGGACCCGGGACCGCGATCACCGGGGTGCCGACGTCCTGGCCGACCTTCTCGATGCCCTCCTTGTGCGAGGCGCGCAGCTCGGCGTCGAACTCGAAGTCCTCCTGGCCGGCGTAGTCGATCAGGTCGGCGGGCAGGCCGACGTCGGCGAGCGCGCCGGCGATGGCGTCCAGGGTCACGTCCTCGCCGTTGTTGTGGAAGCGGGTGCCGAGCGCGGTGTACAGCGGGCCGAGGATCTCGGCGCCGTGCTTCTGCCAGGCGGCGGTGACCACGCGCACCGGCTGCCACGCCTTGGTGGCGAGCATCTCGCGGTACTGCTCGGGCAGCTCGTCCAGCTTGTCCTCGTTGAGGACGGCGAGGCTCATGACGTGCCAGCGGACCTCGATGTCGCGGAGCTTCTCGACCTCCAGCACCCACCGGGAGGTCATCCAGGCCCACGGGCACAGCGGGTCGAACCAGAAGTCGACGGGGGTCTTGCCGGACGAAGTGGTGGTCTCGGACACGTGAGCTCCTCAGCGAAACGTCTTTGTCCGGCTCAACCAGGTCGCCGCCACCCGCATTCCCCGCTGTCCGCCGCCAGGGCCGCATGGCAGGATCGGCGCTGTCCGGCCGCCAACACGCGATCACGAGGGAGTGCCGTCCGTGCCCGGTGAGAATCTGTCCCGCGACGAGGCCCGGGAGCGGGCCGCCCTGCTGTCCGTCGACGGGTACGAGGTGTTCCTGGACGTCCGCTCCGCCGTCGGCGGCCGGGACGGCGAGCCGCGCACGTTCCGCTCGGTGACCACCGTCCGCTTCCGCTGCAACGAGCCGGGGGCGTCCAGCTTCGCCGACCTGATCGCGCCCAGCGTGACGGCCGTGTCGCTCAACGGGCGGGACCTGGACCCGGGCGAGGTCTTCGACGGCTCCCGGATCGCGCTGGAGGACCTGGCCGCGGAGAACGAGCTGGTCGTGGACGCGCAGTGCGCCTACTCGCGCACCGGCGAGGGCCTGCACCGCTTCGTCGACCCGGAGGACGGCGAGGTCTACCTGTACACGCAGTACGAGCCGGCCGACGCCCGGCGCGTGTTCGCGAACTTCGAGCAGCCGGACCTGAAGGCGCCGTACCGCTTCGAGGTGCGGGCGCCGGAGGGCTGGACGGTGTGGAGCAACGGCGCGGGCGGACTCGCCGACGGGGTCTGGCGGTTCGCGGAGACCAAGCCGATCTCGACGTACATCACGTGTGTCGTGGCGGGCCCGTACCACTATGTGACGGACACCTACACCCGCACGTTCGAGGACGGCACGACGCTGGAGGTCCCGCTCGGCGCGATGTGCCGCAAGGGCCTCGCCCCGCACTTCGACGCCGACGACGTGTTCCTGGTGACCAAGCAGGGCCTGGACTTCTTCCACGACCACTTCGGCCACCCGTACCCGTTCGGGAAGTACGACCAGGCGTTCGTGCCGGAGTACAACCTGGGCGCGATGGAGAACCCGGGCCTGGTGACCTTCCGGGAGGAGTTCATCTTCCGCGGCAAGGTGACGCAGGCGTCGTACGAGGCGCGGGCCACCGTCATCCTGCACGAGATGGCGCACATGTGGTTCGGCGACCTGGTCACCATGGTGTGGTGGGACGACCTGTGGCTGAAGGAGTCCTTCGCGGACTTCATGGGCACGTTCGCGGGCGTCGGCGCGACCCGTTTCACCGACGCCTGGATCACCTTCGCCAACCGCCGCAAGGCGTGGGCGTACCGCGCGGACCAGCTTCCGTCCACGCATCCGATCACCGCGGACATCCGCGACCTGCAGGACGCCAAGCTGAACTTCGACGGCATCACCTACGCCAAGGGCGCCTCGGTGCTCAAGCAGCTGGTGGCGTACGTCGGCCAGGACGCCTTCCTGGAGGGCGCCCGGCGGTACTTCGCACGGCACGCGTACGGCAACACCCGCCTCGGCGACCTGCTGTCGGTGCTGGCCGAGACCAGCGGCCGGGACATGTCCGGCTGGGCGCGGTCCTGGCTGCAGACGGCCGGCGTGAACGCGCTCACCCCGCAGGTGCTGCTGGACACCGAGGGCGGCCGGATCGCCGAGCTCGCGGTGGTGCAGGAGGCGCCCGAGTCGCACCCGGAGCTGCGCCCGCACCGGATCGCGGTCGGCCTGTACCGCCGGACGCCCGCGGGCGCGCTGGAGCGGTACGCGCGCGTGGAGACGGACGTCGAGGGCCCGCGCACGGTCGTGACGGAACTGGCGGGCAGCGAGGCGCCGGAGCTGGTACTGGTCAACGACGACGACCTCACCTACTGCAAGACCCGCTTCGACGAGACGTCGCTGGTCACGCTCCGCTCGCACCTGGGCGCGCTGACGGACCCGCTGGCCCGTGCCCTGTGCTGGTCGGCGCTGTGGAACATGACGCGGGACGCGCTGCTGCCGGCACGGGAGTTCATCGGCCTGGTGCTGAGGTTCGCCGGCCGCGAGTCGGACATCGGCGTGCTGCAGATGCTGCACGCCTGGGCGAACACGGCGCTGGTGCACTACGCGGCCCCGGCGTGGCGGGAGACCGGCGGGGAGCTGCTGGCCGAGGGCGCGCTGCGGGAGCTGCGGGCGGCGGCGCCGGGCAGTGAGCACCAGCTGGCCTGGGCGCGCTTCTTCGCGGCCGTGGCCCGCACCGAGTCCGACCTGAAGCTGCTGGCGGAATGGCTGGACGGCACCACCGAGGTGGAGGGCCTGACGGTGGACCAGGAGCTGCGCTGGGCGTTCCTGGAGCCGCTCGCGGCGTACGGGGTGGCCGACGAGTCGGTGCTGGCGGCCGAGCTGGCCCGGGACGACACGGCGTCCGGCGAACGGCACCAGGTGCGCTGTCTGGCGGCCCGGCCGTCGGCGGAGGTCAAGGCGCGGGCGTGGGCGCAGGTGGTGGAGTCCGACGGGCTGTCGAACGCGCTGGTGGAGGCGACCATCGCGGGCTTCGCCCAGCCGTCGCAGCGGGAACTGACGGCGCCGTACGCGCAGTTGTACTTCGCGGCGATCGAGCGGGTGTGGCGGGAGCGGTCGATCCAGATCGGCATGGACGTCGTCCGGGGCCTGTTCCCCTCGTACCAGGACCGGCAGGAGACGCTGGACGCGACGGACGCGTGGCTTCAGGCGCACCGGGACGCGGCGCCTGCGCTGCGCCGGCTGGTGCTGGAGGCGCGGGACGACCTGGCACGGGCGCTGCGCGCACAGGCGTGCGACGCGCAGGCCGCGGACCACTGACCTCTGGCCTGAGGCGCCCGTCTCGGTGACCGTTACGGAATCCGGGCAGACAGAGCCGTAACCCCTGGCCCCCACCCGAGGGGACCAGGGGTTTTCCGCCCCCGGTCGGCATCCGCACACCTGACCTTCCGTCCCGTCCTGTCCGCGTTCTTCGACGACCCTGTAACAACGGTTCCGGAGGGGACCGGGCGCGGGAATCTCGACGCCATGACGCACGACACCCCCCTCTCGCCCCGCCCGCTGCGCCACCTGTCCGACGTCCACCGCCGCGTCCTGACGGCGGCCCGGCTGCGCGCCCACGGCGTGACGCCGGCCGAGCTGTCCGAGCGGTGCCGCCCCGGCGGACCCTGGCAGCTCCTCCTGCCGAACGTGGTGCTGCTCCACTCCGGCCCGCCGACGGACGAGGAGCGGCTGCACGGCGCGCTGCTGTACGCGGGGCGCGAGTCGGCGCAGGGGGTGCCGGCCCAGCCCGGCGCCGGGGAGGCGCACCGCCCGGCGTACGCGGAGGCGGTGCTCACCGGACCAGCGGCGCTGGCCCTGCACGGCCTGTCGACCGCGAAGGCGCTGCTGGCCGACGCCCCCGTGGACGTCCTGGTGCCGCGCATGCGGCGGCTGCGCTCCACGGGCTGCGTCCGCATCCTGCGCACCGCCTCCCTGCCGGCGCCGGAGGCGGTGACGGGGCTGCCGGTGGCGCCGGTGCCGCGGGCGCTGGCGGACGCGGTGGCCGAGCTGACGGACGCCGAGGCGGTGCGGCGGCTGCTGACGGAGGCGGTGCGCGGGGGCCACTGCGAACCCGCCGCGGTGGTGCGGGAGCTGACCCGGGCGAAGCTGCTGGGCCGGCCGCACGTGGTGGACGCGGTGGACTCGCTGCTGGCCGAGGGCCGCTCGATCGCCGAGGACCGCCTCTACCGGATGGTCCGCGAGCACGGCCTGCCCGACCCGGTGTGGAACGTCGACCTTCGCCTGCCCGGCGGCCCGCATCTGGGCGGCCTGGACGCCTACTGGCCCGACCAGGCGGTCGCCGTCGAACTCGACACGCGCGCGCCGCGCCAGGACGACGACCCGTCGTGGCCGGAGTACGCCCGCAAGCGCGAGCTGCTGGAGCGGCTGGGGATCACGGTCGTGCACATCGCGCCGAAGAAGCTCCGGGACTTCCCGGAGCAGCAGGCCGCGGTGGTGCGGACGGCGCTGATGGCGTCCGGTGACCGTGACCCGGCGGTGTACGTCGTGGTCGAGCCCCGGCAGTGACGGCTCCGGCACGAGCACCCCGGGCCCGGCGCGGCCGGACGGCGCAGGAGCGCGGCGGAGGGGCCGCCGGGCCGGTTCCGGCGGCCCCTCCCGGTGCGTTCAGACGGCCGGGGAGGCGGACGCGGCGGGGCCGCCGGGGCGCGGGGAGGAGGGCAGCGCGGGCAGCGACGCGCACAGCCGGGCCGGGAATGCCGGCTCCTTGCGCCGCACCTCCCGGCAGCCGCCGGCGGTGTCCCGGAGGAACGGCCTCCATCCGGACTTCTCCGCCCGGAAGAACCAGCGGTCGCCCAGTGAGGACGAGCAGCCCGGGGCCGACGCTCCGCCGCACACCGGCCCGGTACGCCAGGTGAGGTCCAGCACCAGCCACCTCCCGTCGCACCCCCGGGCGTCCGGGTAGGTGTGGTCGGGTGCGTCGACCGCCTTCAGCGCCTGCTCGTAGGAGGCCGTGGTGCAGCCGGTCCGCGGCGGCCTGCAGCCCAGCGGCCCGCACAGCCGCAGCGCGGGCGGCTCGGCCCCGTCGCGGGTGAAGTGCGCGTCGTGGTCGACGATCACGTCGCGTCCGCCCAGCGGCCGGGGCAGCCTGACCCGCGTCGTGGCCGGCCTCTCCCGGGGGCACCCCGCTCTCCTGTCCATGGACGGGGAGGAGAAGGTGACCTGCACCCACACGGCACCGTTCACCTCGTCCGTGACCACGGCCCTCAGGTCGCGCACGCACGCCCGCCCGCCGCCGGGCACCTGGGCGCCGATGGTGAGCGTGCGGTCGTCGCGGCCGACGCGGACCGTGCTGACCGCGGTGGGCGCCATGGTCCTCCACGGCAGGTGCGACGTCCCGCCCGTCCCGCCGGCCCGCTCCCGGCCGCACGCACCGAGCAGCAGCGCGGCGACCGCGCAGAGCACGGCGGCCACGGCCGCGCCGCGTCGTCGTCCACCGGACCGCACACCCACTCGTCGTCCCCCCAAGCACCGGCACCCCGCGCCGCCCCTGCCGTCCGGACCGCCGCGCGGTGTCACCGTACCGAGCCGCCCGGCCGGCCGCGCACGGGTTTCAGCCCTTCTTCAGCACCAGTTCGGTGTTCCGGTCGGTCGCGCTGCCCGCGAAGGTCCGGGAGGCGCCGGGGGCGTTGTAGGACAGTTCGCGGTACAGGGCGGCGAGACCGGTCTGGGAGAGGTCGGCGTAGTCGGTGCGGTGCGGGGCCGCGGACTCGATCAGGGTGGTGAACAGGGAGACGGTGCCGTCCTTGTTGTCCACCAGCTCGATGATCCGGGCGAGCTGCGGGTAGTCGATGTGCGAGGCGGTGGAGATCTCCCAGAACGCGTGCCCGCCGGAGGCCCGGTGGGGGGTGATGACGTTCTTGTGGACGTGGCCGTTCACCCAGGCCAGGACGTTGCGGTGCGCGCCGACGAGGGAGAGGACCTCGGCGCCGTCGTGCCGCTTCTCGCGGGGACGCGCCGGGTCGGGCCGGGTGTTGGTCATGGTCTTGCTGGTGTGGTGGCTGAAGACGATCGCGTAGGAGTCCTTGTTGTCCTTCAGCGTCCTGTCGAGCCACTTCAGCTGGGCGGTGCCGACCGAGCCCAGGTAGTGGCCGCCGGGGTCGGTGGTGTCGAGGCTGATGCCGATGACGTCGTCGCTGACGCGGAAGGAGTAGTACTGCGTGCCCGCGTCCAGGTTGGCCGGGGAGTAGCCGTGGCCGGCCGGGCCGTGGCCCCGGTGCGCCGGGTCGAGGTGGGCCGCGAGGTAGTCGGCCTGGGTGTACGGGGCGCGCCGGTCGTCCGGGGTGACCGAGCGCATCGAGCGGGCGTGCGCCTTGAGGAAGTCCCGGTAGCCGGTGCCCTTGGGGTCGGTGGCGTGGTTGATCGTGTCCAGGAGTTTCTTGGCGTCGGCGGCGGAGACGTTCATCAGCTTCTTGCCGCCGACGGCCGCCTCGGCGAGGTAGCGGTCGCCGTGGGAGCCGTAGCAGCCGAGCGGGAGGGCGTCGTGGTTGCCGACGGTGGAGTACCAGGGCAGGTTGAGGCCGGGGCTGCGCACCTCGCGGATCGCGGCGGCCAGGAAGCCGGGGAGGTGGGGGAAGCCGAGCGCCTTGTCCTGGTCGCGGCCGGTGGAGCCGGGCTGCCAGTACTGCCGCAGCCCGCTGTTCTGCACGCCCTCGTAGTGCCTCGGGTCGCCGGTGTTGGGGGTGATCCGGCCACCGCTCATCACCTTCATGAACCACTCCAGCTCGGAGTGGGCGTTGTTGTCGGTGTTGTCGCCGGTGGTCATCACGAAGCGCAGCGGGGCGCCGGTGACGGGGCCGGCCCGCAGGGCGTTGACCCGCTCCACGAGACTGACGGCGCCGGGCACGGTGAGCGCCTCGTGCGGGCGCCAGGAGTGCACGTCGGACGCGCGCAGGAACTCCCAGCGCAGGGGGTGCTGGACGTCCATCAGGTGCAGGTCCGTGAACTGCACGAACGCGGCGAGTGCCGTACGCCGGTCGGCGCGGCCGGACGCGGGCGCCGCCAGCTCGCCGCGCACGACCCGCTTCCAGCCGGGACCGTCGCCGAGGCGGCGGTGACCGGAGCCGTTGCGCGGGGCGGCGACGGAGGCGACGGTGGTGCCCCGGGTGTAGGGGGCGAGCGGGGCCGGCGCGGCGGCCGGCCGGGAGGAGGGGGTGTCGGGTGCGCCGGGCCCGGCATCCGGGGCCTCGGTGGCGGCCCGGCTGCCGGTGGGCCGGAGGGCGAGGCCGGCGCCCGCGGAGAGCGAGAGAGCTCCGGCGGCGGCGAGGACGGTACGGCGGCTGGCCTCCGGAGCGGAGGCGGCGGCAGAGCGTGTGCGCTTCATGGCGCGATCTCCCCGAGTGCGGACGCGTCGGCTGTGGTCGCGGACCGCCGTGGACGTGAACGACCCGCTCATGGGGGATCGTTGGCAGCGGGGATGGCCGGCGCGTGAACGCGGCGGCAACGGGTGACGCCGATCACCGTACGTGGATCACGGGGTACCCGGCGCGGTCACGCGGTGGACCGCCCCCGGCCGGGGGCCGGTCACTCCTCGTTCGTCCGCCGGGGCAGGGGACGGTCCGCGAGGCGTCCGCCCTCCGGTCGTTCGCGCCACAGCCGCAGGCCCACGTCGACCAGCCGCACCCGGTTCAGTCCGGGCACGGCGTCCAGGTCCTGCCACGCGGCGAAGTCGGTGGAGCCGCCTATCTCGTGGCGGAGCCGGCCGCCGGCGACCCGGCCCTCGTAGACGATGCGCACCCGGTGGTGGTCGGTGCGGCTGCGGAGGCGGGGGCGGGTGAGGACGCGGCGGGCGGAGTCGATGCCGAGCAGGCCGGTCACTCGATGCGGTAGCCGGTCTCCTCGGCGACCTCGCGCCGTACCGTGTCGTACGGGTCCTCGCCGTGCTCCATGCCGCCGCCGGGCAGCACCCATTCGGGCTCGCCTCCCGACGGCGCCGGTGAGCGGGCGAGCAGGATCCGTCCGTCGCGGACGCACACGGCGTAGGCCGCCACCCTCAACTTCCTTCGCATCCGTCGACGTTACCGGCCGGGGGCGCGTCCGGCACCGTGTGCGCCCGCCGACTGCGGCCCAGGTGCGATCGCCTGACGCCCCCTCGGCGCGGAGCGGAGCCGGGGTGAGGTCGCTGCGCGACGGGGTGACCCGCACGGCAGGGGCGGCCGTCCGGACGGACACCCGCCCTCCTTCGCGTCCGCCCCCGCGCCCTCCCCGTGCCCTCCCCGCGGCACGGGGCGACGGTTCGGCAGCCGCGCCGGGGGACGGGGCTCAGGAGCAGGACGTGTGCCGGGACCCCGCCAGCGCGTCGGTGATCCGGGCGCGGGCTTCGGCCACGCGGGCGTCGCCGACGGCCCACAGGCCCGCCGTCTCCTCGCCGCGCGCGACCCGCACCAGCACGTGCTGCCCGACGCGGGGCGCCGGTTCCGCGTCGCCGTCGAGCAGGAAGCCGACCTCGGCCGGGCCGTGCGCGGGCTTGTAGGAGCGGAGCACGGTCAGCGTCACCCGGCTCGACGGGGAGCCCCGCTCCCGCCGCACCCGCGCCACCGTGCCCTCCACCACCAGCCGCGAACAGGCCAGCACGCGCTCCGGTTCCGCCGACTCCGCCGCGTCCCCGGCCGCCTTGCCCCCGGCGTCGGCCGCGCTCCGGGCCGCCGCACCGCCGCCGGCGCTGTCACCGGCTCCCGTCACCAGCCGGCCGAGGCCCAGCGCCAGGCAGAAGGCGGCGACCCCGGCGAGCGACCCGACCGCGACCCGCCGCGCCCGCCGGCCGCCCCGGACCCGGCCGCGGGAACGACGGCCGCCCCCCGGCCGAGCCCCCTCCCCGGCCGCGTCGGCCACTCCTCCCGCACGGGCCCCCATCAGCTCGCCCGACCCCGCACCCTCGCCGGTACGCACGACATCGCCTGTGGCCGGAAACCCGCCGGGCCGCCCGGCCGCGCTCGAAGCCGAACCGTCACCCGGGCCCGGGGCCGGTGCCTGCCCCGGGACCGGGGGCCGGCCCGGGGCCGGCGCCTCCCCCGAGGCCGAGGCCACACCGGGCACCGGCGCGTCACCCGGGTCCAGAGCCTCACCCAAAGCCAGGTCCTCGCCCAGAACCGGGGCCTCGCCCGAAACCGAAGTCCCGCCCGAGTTGGGGGCCGAAGTCCCACCCGAGTTGGGGCTCGAAGTCCCGGCCGAGGCCGGAACCTGGCCCCGGACCGAAGCCTCGCCCGAGGCCGGGGTCTGCCCCATGGCCGGTGCCTCGCCCAAGGCCGTTGCCGGGGCCGCGGCCTGCCCCGAGGCCGGGGACTGCCCCGCGGCCGGGGCCTCGCCCGAGGCCGCTGCCGGGGCCGGGGTCTGCCGCGATCCCCGGGCCGGGGACTCCGTGGCCGGGGACGCCACTGCCGGGAGCGGGGAGGCCGTTGCCGGAGCCGGGGACTGCCGCGATCCCCGGGCCGGGGACGCCACTGCCGACGCCGGGGACTGCCCCGAGGCCGGTGCCTCGCCCGAGGCCCCTGCTGAAGGCGGGGTCCGCCCCAGGACCGGGGCCGGGGACGCCGTTGCCACGGCCGGGGACTCCGGGGCCGAGGCCTGCCCCGAAGCCGTTGCCGCGCCCAAGGCCATTGCCGGGGCCGGGGTCCGTCCCGAGGCCAGGGCCGGGGACTCCGGGGCCGGGGTCTGCCCCGAGGCCGTTGCCGCGTCCAAGGCCGTTGCCGGGGCCGGGGACTGCCGCGATCCCCGGGCCGGGGACTCCGTGGCCGGGGTCTGCCCCATGGCCGGGGCCTCGCCCGAGGCCGTTGCCGGGGGCGGGGTCCGCCCCGAGACCTGGGCCGGGGACTCCGGGGCCGGGGACGCCGCCGGGGGCGGGGGCGGGGAGGGGGCTGCCGGGGGCGGGGTCGGGTGGGCGCCGGTCAGGGCTTCGGCGAGGTGGGTCAGTCCGGTGCGCAGGCGCACCACGTCCCGCTCCGCCGCCCGGTGCTCGGCGAGGAAGGCGGGGTCCCGGTGGGCCTCCGCCGGCAGGGGATCGCCGGTGATCGCAGCCATCAGGGCGTCCATGCCGCCGTACTCCCCGGCACCTTCCGTGTCCCGCGCACCCTCGTGTCCGGCGGTCACGTCACACCACCTCGTCCTCGTGGAGCCGGTCGCGCAGCGCGCGGACCGCCGTGTGCAGCCTGCTCTTGACCGTGCCCTCCGGGATGCCCAGTTCCTCGGCGATGCCGCGCACGGGCAGGTCCGCGAAGAAGCGCAGCACGACCACCTGCCGCTGCGCGGCGGGCAGTTCGTCCAGCCCCCGGGCGACGGCGAGGGACAGCAGGCTGCTCTCCTCGCCGGAGGGGTGCGCGGGCTCGCCGAGCGCGGCGAGCCGCTCCCCCAGCCGCTCCTGGCGCCGCTTGGCCCGGTGCCAGTCCATGGCCAGGTTCGAGGCGACCACCGCCGCCCACGCCGACACGTCACGCGGCGCCTCACGACCGCTCGCGACCCGCTCCAGCAGCCGCAGCCGTACCTGCTGCACCCCGTCCGGCAGGTCCGACTGCGGCACCCCGCCGAGCGCGAGCACCGCCCGCACCCGCCGTTCCTGGGCCGCGTCCAGCGGATCGTCGCCGCAACGGTCCGTGCCGCCGGCGTACGCCCCCTGCTCGCGGCGCGTCTTTCCGCGCAGCACACGCCACCCCCTCCCGCGTCTGCCCCTACGACGCGGCAGCGGGCCGGAACGTTCGGCCGGCGCCGGGCGTCCGCAGAGGCGTACGTCACACCCCCGTACGGCCGGGAGCCGCGCGGGCGGGGGCGGGGCGGCACAGCTTGCGGCGCGGGCGGCCGGCGGAGGGAATTCCTGCAGTCCGGCGGGGGTGCGGGCGGAGGTTCGCAACCGCGCTCCGCTCGCGCGTGTCCCAGTCCTCGGGCACAGGCCGCAAAGAATTGGACAGGTGGACCGGGGTCGGCCGCATGATGGAAAAGCCCCGGTCAGGCAAGAGACACGTAGAGGGAGTCGCTGTGAGGGTCGGAATCGTCGGAGCCACCGGTCAGGTCGGCACGGTCATGCGCAGGATCCTCGAGGAGCGGAACTTCCCGGTCACCGAGCTGCGCCTGTTCGCCTCGGCCCGCTCCGCCGGGACCGTGCTGGACGGTGTGACGGTGGAGGACGCGGCGGGCGCCGACTACACCGGCCTGGACATCGTCCTGTTCTCCGCGGGCGGCGCGACCTCCAGGGCGCTGGCCGGGAAGGTGGCCTCCCAGGGCGCCGTCGTGATCGACAACTCCTCGGCCTGGCGCCGCGACCCCGACGTCCCGCTGGTGGTCTCCGAGGTCAACCCGCACGCGATCGCGGACCGCCCCAAGGGCATCATCGCCAACCCGAACTGCACCACGATGGCCGCCATGCCGGTCCTGAAGCCGCTGCACGAGGAGGCGGGCCTCGAGGCGCTGGTCGTCGCCACCTACCAGGCGGTGTCCGGTTCGGGTCTCGCGGGCGTGGCGGAGCTGCACGGCCAGGTGCAGAAGACGGCCGCCGAGGCCGACCGGCTCACCCACGACGGCCGGGCGGTCGACTTCCCGGAGCCGCAGGTCTACAAGCGCCCCATCGCCTTCAACGTGCTGCCCTTCGCCGGCAACCTCGTCGACGACGGTCTGAACGAGACCGACGAGGAGCAGAAGCTGCGCAACGAGTCCCGCAAGATCCTGGAGATCCCCGAGCTGAAGGTCTCCGGCACCTGCGTGCGCGTCCCGGTGTTCTCCGGCCACTCCCTCCAGGTCAACGCCCGTTTCGCCCGCCCGATCACCCCGGAGCGCGCCACCGAGCTGCTCGCGAAGGCGCCGGGCGTCGCCCTCTCCGACATCCCGACCCCCCTCCAGGCGGCCGGCCAGGACCCCTCGTACGTGGGCCGGATCCGACGCGACGAGACGGTGGAGAACGGCCTGGCCCTGTTCGTCTCCAACGACAACCTCCGCAAGGGAGCCGCGCTGAACGCGGTGCAGATCGCGGAGCTCGTCGCGGCGGAGCTGTCCGCCGGCTGACGGGCCGCCGAGGGCGCGGAGCGCCCTCGCGCACGGGGAAGGGGCGGCCGCCGGCCGCCCCTTTTCCGGCTGCCCGGAGCCTCCGGCGGGGGCGTCGTCGTCCGAGATGCCGGGTCCCAGGGCGGCGGCTAGCGTGGGAGAGAGGGCCGCGATCGGGGGATGTGCCCGCCGTCGGCGAGTGCCCTGGTCATCGGGCGGACCGCCGGCCGGGCGACGGCCGGCTCCGGCGTCCCCCGCGGCGACACCCACGAACCGCGCCCGTGCGCACGTCCGCGGCCGCGGCCATCGCCCGCGCCGCACGACGTCCGCGGGGGCGTGGAAGGAAGGCAGGCCCATGAAAGCATCACACGCGAGGCGACTGTTCGCGACCACCGCGGCCGGCATGCTGCTGGCCGGTGGCGCCGCGATCGGCACGGCGGGCACGGCGTCGGCGGCCACCCCGGACCAGGTCTCCACCAACCGCGGCTGCTACGACCGCGGCGGCTACTGGTACGACGACTGCAACCGCGGCGACCACTACCGCACCGGCCTGGTCAACGGCACCGTCGTGGTGATCGTGGTGAGCTGACCGCGGTCGCCGGCCGCCGGCTGCCGCCGCACCCCGGCCGGACGGCGCTGCTGCCGTCCGGCTCCGGCGTGCCGCGGTCAGGGCCGGTGCACCTCGTACAGGAAGCACCCGTACTCCACCGCCCGGACGTGCACCAGCGCCACCCGCGGGTCGGCGAACGCCTCGGCCAGGCCCGGCTCGAAGCCGTCCGCGGACTCGACCAGGCGACCGCCGAGGATGCGCCCGTCGGCCGAGTAACGGCGCAGCACCCGGTGGGAGCCGGTGAAGGGCAGGGCGTCCCCGGACGGCCCCGGGCAGTCCTCGGCGTGGATGAAGACGGGGCCCTGTTCGTCGTAGGCGCCCGGGTCGGCGCCGGTCCGCTCGGCCCAGCGGCGCAGCGGCGCGTAGGCGACCAGGGCGATCCGCTCGCCCGGCCGGCTGCGGTTCAGGCAGCAGCGCAGGGGCGCGCCGCCCTCCGGGTCGGTGAAGGGGGCCGTGGGCCGGCCGGCGTCGTCGGCCGTGCGCAGTTCCTTCAGGGTGTCGGCCGGGACGGGCCGTGCGGTGTACGTGGTCATGGCCCCAGCGTCGCGCTCCGCCGCCGCGCTCACCGGCGGTATGCGGACATCGCCTTCCGTGCGGCTCGCATGGAAGGATGACGCAACCGACACATCACGAGGAGATGACCGCGTGCCTGGCACAAACCTGACTCGCGAAGAGGCGCAGCAGCGGGCCGAGCTGCTCACCGTTGACTCGTACGAGATCGATCTCGACCTCTCCGGCGCGCAGGAGGGCGGTACCTTCCGGTCCGTGACCACGGTGCGTTTCGACGTGGCCCGCGGCGGCGCCGAGTCCTTCATCGACCTGGTGGCCCCGGCGGTCCACGAGGTGGTCCTCAACGGCGACCACCTGGACCCGGCCGAGGTCTTCGCCGACTCGCGGATCGCCCTGCCGGGCCTGCTGGAGGGGCGCAACGTGCTGCGGGTGGTCGCGGACTGCGCCTACACCAACACCGGCGAGGGCCTGCACCGCTTCGTGGACCCGGTGGACGAGCAGGCGTACCTGTACACGCAGTTCGAGGTGCCGGACGCCCGCCGGGTGTTCGCCTCCTTCGAGCAGCCGGACCTCAAGGCGACCTTCCGGTTCACGGTGAGGGCGCCCGAGGGCTGGACCGTCGTCTCCAACTCCCCGACGCCCGAGCCGCAGGGCAACGTCTGGTCCTTCGCGCCGACGCCCCGGATCTCGACGTACATCACCGCGCTCATCGCCGGCCCGTACCACTCCGTGCACAGCGTGTACGAGAAGGACGGGCGGAGCGTGCCGCTCGGCATCTACTGCCGGCCCTCGCTCGCCGAGTTCCTCGACTCGGACGCGATCTTCGAAGTGACCCGGCAGGGCTTCGACTGGTTCCAGGAGAAGTTCGACCACGCCTACCCGTTCGAGAAGTACGACCAGCTGTTCGTGCCCGAGTTCAACGCGGGCGCGATGGAGAACGCGGGCGCGGTCACCATCCGCGACCAGTACGTCTTCCGGTCCAAGGTGACCGACGCGGCGTACGAGGTCCGCGCGGAGACCATCCTGCACGAGCTGGCCCACATGTGGTTCGGCGACCTGGTCACCATGGAGTGGTGGAACGACCTGTGGCTGAACGAGTCGTTCGCCACGTACACCTCCATCGCCTGCCAGGCCGCGGCGCCCGGTTCGAAGTGGCCGCACGCGTGGACCACGTTCGCCAACTCGATGAAGACCTGGGCGTACCGGCAGGACCAGCTGCCGTCCACCCACCCGATCATGGCGGACATCCGCGACCTGGACGACGTGCTCGTCAACTTCGACGGCATCACCTACGCCAAGGGCGCGAGCGTGCTCAAGCAGCTCGTCGCGTACGTCGGCGAGGAGGAGTTCTTCAAGGGCGTGCAGGCCTACTTCAAGCGGCACGCGTTCGGCAACACCCGCCTGTCCGACCTGCTGGGCGCCCTGGAGGAGACCTCCGGACGCGATCTGAAGACCTGGTCGAAGAAGTGGCTGGAGACGGCCGGCATCAACGTGCTGCGCCCGGAGATCGCCACCGCGGCCGACGGAACCCTCACGTCCGTCGCCGTCCGGCAGGAGGCGCCGGCCCTGCCCGCCGGCGCGCAGGGCGAGCCGGTCCTGCGCCCGCACCGCATCGCGATCGGCCTGTACGACCTCGACGCCGGATCCGGCAAGCTGGTGCGCACCGAGCGGATCGAGCTGGACGTCGACGGCGAGCTGACCGCCGTGCCGCAGCTGGCGGGCAGGCGCCGCCCGGCCGTGATCCTGCTCAACGACGACGACCTGTCCTACGCCAAGGTCCGCCTGGACGAGGAGTCGCTGAAGACCGTCACCGAGCACCTCGGCGACTTCGCGGAGTCCCTGCCGCGCGCCCTGTGCTGGGCGTCGGCCTGGGACATGACGCGGGACGCGGAGCTGGCCGCCCGCGACTACCTGTCCCTGGTGCTGTCCGGTATCGGCAAGGAGTCCGACATCGGCGTCGTGCAGTCCCTGCACCGCCAGGTCAAGCTGGCCATCGACCTGTACGCCGCCCCGTCCGCCCGCGAGTCGCTGCTGGCCCGCTGGACCGAGGCCACGCTGGCCCACCTGCGCACGGCCGCTCCGGGCAGCGACCACCAGCTGGCCTGGGCGCGGGCGTTCGCGGCGACCGCGCGCACCCCGGAGCAGCTGGACCTGCTGGAGGCCCTGCTGGACGGCACGCAGACGGTCGAGGGCCTGGCCGTGGACACCGAGCTGCGCTGGGCGTTCGTGCAGCGGCTCGCGGCCGTCGGCCGGTACGACGAGGCGGAGATCGCGGCCGAGTACGAGCGGGACCGGACGGCGGCGGGCGAGCGGCACGCGGCCACCGCCCGCGCGGCCCGGCCCACCGCCGAGGCGAAGGCCGAGGCGTGGGCGTCGGTGGTCGACTCCGACAAGCTGCCGAACGCCGTGCAGGAGGCCGTGATCGGCGGGTTCGTGCAGACCGACCAGCGGGAGCTGCTCGCGCCGTACGCGGACCGGTACTTCGAGGCGCTCAAGGGTGTCTGGGAGTCGCGTTCGCACGAGATCGCGCAGCAGATCGCCGTCGGCCTGTACCCCTCCGTGCAGGTCAGCGAGGAGACCCTCGCCAGGACGGACGCCTGGCTGGCCTCGGCCGAGCCGAGCGCGGCCCTGCGCCGCCTCGTCTCGGAGTCCCGCGCGGGCGTCGAACGCGCCCTGAAGGCCCAGGCGGCGGACGCCGCGGCGGCCGGCTGACCCCCTCGGAGGCGCCCGGTGCGACACCGGGCGCCTTCCCGGGCGGGCGCGGGCGACCCGTCTACCGGCGCAGCGCCGGAGCCGCCGGCTCGGGCGCTCCGGAGCGGCGGTGCGCCCCGGCGGAGACGGCCGGCCGGCCCTCGCCGCCGGTCTGCCCGGCCACCGTCGCCCCGAACGCCAGCGCCATGCCCGCCATCTGCACCGGCGTGAGCGTCTGGCCGAGCGCGGCCCAGCCGACGGCCGCCGCGGTCAGCGGGGACAGCGGTCCGAGGAAGCCGGCCTGGGTGGCGGTGAGCCGGCCGATGCCGCGGAACCAGAGCCAGTAGGCGACGGCCGTGTTGGCCAGCGCCAGGTACAGGTAGCCGCCGGCGGCACGGGCGTCGAGCGCGGGCGGGGCGCCCTCGGCCAGGACCGCCGCGGGCAGGATCAGCAGGCCGCCGGCGGTGAGCTGCCAGCCGGTGAGCGCCAGCGGGCCGACCCCGTCGGGACGGCCCCAGCGCTTGGTCAGCACGGTTCCGGCGGCCATGGCGGCCGTGGAGCCGACGGCCGCGAGGACGCCGGCCGGGTCGAGCGCGCCTGCGCCCTTCAGCACGACGAGGCTGACGCCGAACGCGGCCGCCAGCCCGGTGACCAGGGTGCGCGGGGCCGGCCGCTGCCCGAGCAGCAGCGCCGTCAGGCCCACGACGAACAGCGGTCCGGTGGAGCCGACGACCGCGGCCATGCCCCCGGGCAGCCGGTACGCCGCCACGAACAGCAGGGGGAAGAAGGCGCCGATGTTCAGCGCCCCGAGCACGGCCGCCTTGGCCCACCAGGCGCCGCGCGGCAGCACCCGGGTGACGGCGAGCAGCAGCAGACCGGCGGGCAGGGCCCGGATCAGCGCGGTGAACAGGGGGCGGTCCGGCGGCAGGAACTCGGTGGTGACCGCGTAGGTCGTGCCCCAGGAGACCGGGGCGAGCGCGGTGACGGCTATGACGGCGGTTCCGCCCGGGCGACGGATGGCCATGGCAGGCCCCTTCCGGAGAAGCGGGTGGGGGCAGCGCGGTCGCTGCGCGCGCTCTGGACGAGTCCGGACGAGCGCCGATATTTAGCTTATCGGTAAGCTACTTAGCGTCAAGTGTCTTGCAAGTGACTGACTTGCGGCCGACCGGAATCGGACCCATACTCTCCGCATGCAGCGACAGGCAGCGGATTCCGTCGACGCGATCGTGGAGCAGTGGGCGCGGGAGCGCCCCGACCTCGACACCCGGGCGATGGAGGTGTTCGGCCGGATCTTCCGGCTCTCGCGCGCGATGGGCGACCGGATGGAACAGGCGTACAAGCCCTACGGCATCTCCCGCGGGGAGTTCGACGTCCTGGCCACCCTGCGCCGCTCCGGCGAGCCCTACACCCTCTCGCCCCGCCAGTTGTCGGACACCCTGATGCTCACCACCGGCGGGATGACCGGCCGCCTCGACAAGCTGGAACGGGCGGGGCTGCTGCGCCGCTCCCCCGACCCGCACGACCGGCGCGGTCTGCAGGTGACCCTCACCGACGAGGGGCTGCGGCTGATCGACGAGGCGGTCGGCGCGGGCCTGGCGGAGGAGAGCGCCGCGCTGTCCGCCCTGGGCCCGGAACAGGCCGGCCGGCTGGCCGAGCTGCTGCGGGAGCTGCTGAGCGCCACGACCGGGTGACCGGCCGCGGGTGACCGGCCGCGGGTGACCGGCCGCGCGGATGTCCGGCCGCGGGCGGCCGGCCGTGTCAGCCGACGGGGCCGAGGTGCCGGGCCAGGGCCTCCTCGATCTGCGCCGGTGCGGGCCGGTCGGCGGCCCAGGCCGCGTATCCGTCGGGGCGCACCAGCACGGCCGTCCGGCGGGCGCCCGCCCACCGGGCCACGGCCAGCCGGTCCGCACGCCCCGCCCCCGCCTCGTACGGCTCCGGCGTGATCAGCACGAACCGGCCCCCGCGCAGCGCCTCGTGCAGCCGGCCGCCGCCGGCGAGCGCGACGTCCGGGACGCGGGCGCCGGTGAGGCGGTGGGCGCCGCGGGGCGCGGGGTAGCGGTAGCCGACGCCGGTGACCTGCCCGGCGAGCCTGCGCTGCGCCGGACCGACCGCGTCCAGCAGCACGGTGAGGGCCGCGCGGGCCGCCAGCGTCCAGGGGTGCTTGGCCATGGCGAGGCGGACGATGCCGCCGCTGCTGCGCAGCACGGCCCGGCCGACGGGGTGCCGCTCGCTCTGGTAGGTGTCGAGCAGTCCGGCGTCCGCGTGGCCGCCGACGACCGCGGCCAGCTTCCAGCTCAGGTTCGCCGCGTCCTGCAGGCCGGTGTTCATGCCCTGGCCGCCGGCCGGGGTGTGCACGTGCGCGGCGTCCCCGGCGAGGAAGACGCGGCCGGCCCGGTAGGCCGGCGCCTGGCGTTCGTCGCTGTGGAAGCGGGACAGCCAGCGGGCGTCGTGCATGCCGTAGTCCCGGCCCAGGACGAGGCGGGTGATCTCCTTGACCTCGGCGAGCTCGACCGGCTCGGTGTCCGGGACGTCACGGCCGCGCTGCCAGCCGATCACCCGGTAGTAGCCGTCGCCGAAGGGCGCGAGGAAGGCGAACGCGTCGCCGACGGCGTCGGCGGTGAGCAGCGTCGCGGGCTCCTCGGCGAGCCGGACGTCGGCGAGCACGACGGACCGGATCACCGACCGCCCCGGGAAGGGCAGCCCGACGGCCTGCCGGACGGCGCTGCGCATGCCGTCCGCGCCGACGACGTACGCCGCGCGCAGGGTCTCGGCACGGCCGCCGGGTCCGCGGGCCTCGACGGTCACCCCGTCCGCGTCCTGGGTGAGGCCGGTCACCTCGGTCTCGTACCGGAAGCGGGCGCCCGCCTCGACCGCCCGCCGCTCCAGCGCCTTCTCCACCTCGTACTGCGGCAGCACCAGCAGGTGGCGGAAGCGGGAGGGCAGGGCGGAGAGGTCGAGGGTGAGCCGGCCGAAGAGACGGAGGCGGTCGAGCGGCCGGCCGGCGGCCTCCAGTTCCTCGGCGAGTCCGCGCGCGTCGAGCTGTTCGAGGGTGCGGGCGTGCAGGACGAACGCGCGCGAGAGGTTGCTGATCCGGTGGGGGCGCTTCTCCAGGACGGTGACCGGCACGCCCGCGGTGGCGAGGTCACCGGCGAGAAGGAGCCCGGTGGGTCCGGAGCCGACGACGACGATGTTTCCCTGAGTGCCGTTCATGGGGGCCTCCTCGGGCGCCGGGCGCGCCGGCCGGGTCGACGTACGTAGGCCAACGCTTGTTGGCAACAACGGTACGCCGGTGCCGAGGATCGAGTCAACGCTTGTTGGCACACACGTGTTGGCCTACGCTCGTCGGCATGGTCACCCGCCGCTCCGACGCCACCCGTGCCGCCATCCTCGCCGCCGCGCGCGAGCGCTTCGCCGCCGAGGGCTACGAGCGGGCCACCATCCGCGCCGTCGCCAAGGACGCGCGGATCGACCCCTCCATGGTGATGCGGTACTTCGGCAGCAAGGAGGGGCTGTTCGCCGCCGCCGTCGCGGTCGATCTGCGGCTGCCCGACCTGTCGCAGGTGGCGCGCGAGGAGGTGGGCCGCGCGCTGGTCGGCCACTTCCTCGGCCTGTGGGAGGAGAACGAGGAGCTCACGGCCGTCCTCCGGGTCGGGGTCACCAACCCGGCCGGGGCCGAGCGGATGCAGGGGATCTTCCGCGAGCAGCTGCTGCCGGTGGCCCGGCGGGTGTGCCCGGATCCCGAGCAGGCCCCGGCGCGGGCCGCGCTGTGCGCCGCGCAGTTGCTCGGGCTGGCCCTGACCCGCTATGTGCTGCGCCTGGCGCCGGCCCGGGCGCTGACCCGCGAGGAGCTGCTGGCGTGGCTGGCGCCGACGGTCCAGCGGTATCTCACCGCGCCGGAACCCTGAGCGCGGGGCGCGTCGGGGGGCGCGGAAACGCCGGGCGCCGGTCCACCACGGGCAGGCGTGGGCGTACCCGTGGTGGACCGGCGCCCGGCGAAGGAACCGGCGGTCCGGTCAGGCCTTGGCCTGGGCGTCGGACCTGACGTTGATGTTGGACGTGGTCGTGTCCTTCTTGGTGTGGGACCTGTCCAGCACCATCACCAGGCCGGCGATGACGGCGAACAGCACCAGCGGGGCGACGACGTACAGGCCCAGGGTCTCGACGACGCTCAGGCCCTTGCCGGGGTCGTCGCCGTCGTCGCGGGTCAGCGCGAGCGCGGGGGACGACATGAGCAGCATCATCAGCGTCGTACCGGCGGCCAGGGCGCCGGCGCGCAGGGCGTTCTTCTTGTCCACGGTCCCCAAGTTAGCGAACCGCCCGGGAGGGTGCGCGCCCGGGGTGCCGCTAGGGGTCTGGCTCGGACCGGGCCGGCCCCGCGCTGATCCGGACGCCCCCCACACCCCGCGACGCCGGGGGGTACGAGCGACGGGGCCGGGGGCCCGACTCCCCGGGCCGTCGTGCCGGGGAGCGGCGGCCGCGGCCGCGCCGGCCCGCCGCGGCCGGCCCGTCCGCCCCCGCTCAGCCGCCGGACGGGCCGGGCCGGAGCACCTCCAGCAGGGCCCGCAGCCGCGGCGAGGCCACCAGGTCCTCCAGCGGCAGCGGCCGCCCGTCGGCGTCCGCCACCGGCAGGCGCCAGTTCGGGTACTGGTCCCAGGTGCCCGGCAGGTTCTGCGGGCGGCGGTCGCCGGCGCCGTCCGGGAGCCAGACGCCCACCAGGCGGGCGGGGGTGCGCAGCAGGAAGCGGTGGACGGCGCGGATCTCCTCCTCCTCGTCGGAGCCGGGCGGTCCGGCCGCCGGACGGTCCAGCAGGCCGAGACTGCCGAGCAGGGCGAGCCATTCGGCGGCGTCGGCGGCGGCCTCGGCGTGTTCCTCCGCCGCCGGGCGGGTGAGCAGGCCCAGGCGGTCGCGCAGGTCGACGTGGTCGCCGGTGAGCCGGGCCGCGGTGGGCGGCAGGTCGTGGGTGGTGGCGGTGGCCAGGCAGTCGGCGCGCCAGCGTTCGGGCGGCAGCGGGCGGCCGTCGCCCTCCCAGTCCCGCTCGAACCACAGCACCGAGGTGCCGAGGACCCCGCGCCGCTGCAGCGCCTCGCGCACGCCGGGCTCGACGGTGCCGAGGTCCTCGCCGATCACGACGGCCCCGGCGCGGGAGGCCTCCAGGGCGAGGACGGCCAGCATGGCGTCGGCGTCGTAGCGGACGTAGGCGCCCTCGGTGGGCGGGCTGCCCGCGGGGACCCACCAGAGCCGGAACAGGCCCATGACGTGGTCGATGCGCAGGGCGCCGGCGTAGCGGAACAGGGCGCGCAGGAGATCGCGGTAGGGGGCGTACCCGGTGGCGGCGAGCCGGTCGGGGCGCCAGGGCGGCAGGCCCCAGTCCTGGCCGCGGGCGTTGAAGGCGTCGGGCGGCGCGCCGACGGACATGCCGGCGGCGAACACGTCCTGCTGGGCCCAGGCGTCGGCGCCGGACGGGTGCACGCCGACGGCGAGGTCGTGCACGATGCCGACCGGCATGCCCGCCTCGCGGGCCGCGCGCTGGGCGGCGCGGAGCTGGCCGTCGGTGAGCCAGGCGAGGCGGGTGTGGAAGGCGACGCGGTCGGCGAGTTCGGCGCGGGCGCGGGCGGTGGCGGCCGAGCGGGGGTCGCGCAGCCCGTCCGGCCAGCGGTGCCAGTCGGAGCCGTGGATCTCGGCGAGGGCGTACCAGGTGGCGTGGTCGTCCAGGGCTTGTCCGTGTTCGGCGCGGAAGTCGTCGTACGCGGCCTGGCGGCCCGGGCCCAGGGGAACCTCGTGGACGAGTTCCAGCGCCTCCCGCTTCAGCTCCCACACCGCGTCGCGGTCGATCAGGGCGCCCTTGTCGAGGACGTCGGCGCGCAGCCGGCCGGCGCGTTCCAGCAGGGTGTCCAGGCGGTCGCGGTCCCGGACGTACGCGCACTCGGGGACGTCCTCGACGCGCAGGTGGACGGGGTCGGGGAAGCGGCGGGAGGAGGGCCGGTACGGGGACGGGTCGGTGGGGGCGCCGGGCACGGCCGAGTGCAGCGGGTTGACCTGGACGAAGCCGGCGCCGGCGGCGCGTCCGGCCCAGCCGGCCAGTTCGGCGAGGTCGGCGAGGTCGCCCATGCCCCAGGAGCGGCGGGAGAGCAGGGAGTACAGCTGGACGAGGAGGCCGTAGGACCGGCCCTCGGGCGTCGGCAGCCGGTCCGGGGCCACGATGAGATGCGCCTGCCGGCTGCGGCCGTCGGGGGCGGTGGCGGTGAGCCGGTGGACGCCGGGCTCCAGGCCCTCGGTGGTGTCCAGCAGCGTCTCGCCCTGCTCGGTGTCGACGCGCAGCCGGGTGCCGGGCGGCAGCGCGGCCAGGACGGCGGGCAGCGCGGTCGGGCCGGGCCCGGCCGGGGAGGGCGCGGCCGGGGCGGCTGAGCCGTCGTCCGGCCGGCTCACCACCGTCGGCGGCAGCAGGCGTTCGCGCAGTTCCCGGTCGCGGGCGGCGAGGGCGGCGCGGGCGGCCTCCGGGGTGGCCGCGTCGACGCCGAGGGCGGCGAGGGCGGCGACGACCGCGCCGGGCGCGGCGGGGACGGTGCGGCCGGGTCCGGGGCTGTAGGAGGTGGCGACGCCGTGCGACTCGGCGAGCCGGGCCAGCTCGGGCGGCAAAGCGGCGGGGGTGTCGGGGGTGTCGGGGGCCTGGTCCGGCCCGGGGTCGGTCATCTACGACTCCGCGCGGAAGTGGGAGCCGGAGGCGTCCTGCGGGCCGGACGGGCCGCCGGCGTCGGACTCGCTGGTCAGCCGTGCGGCCTCGCGGAGCGGGGGTTCGCTGGTGAGGGGTTCGGCGCCGGGCAGGGGCGGCTCGCTGGTGAGCGGGGCGTGCGCCCGGGAGCCCTCCGCGTCCAGGGCGCACGGGCCCGCGTCCGGGGGTGTCCGCGGGTCGGGGAGCGCGTCGGGGGGCGGTGGCGGACGGTGGTCCGGGGCGGCGGACGGCGCCGGTTCGGAGCGGGCCGGGAACGGAAGGTGTGCCGGAGCGGCCACGGTGGCCTCCTTCTCGGGTACGGCGGCGGAGCGCGGTGCGGCGGACGCGCGGCCGGTGCGGCGCCGCGCCCGGCCGCGGCGTCCGGCGGGTCATCGCGAGCCCTACCCCGTGCGCGCGGCGGCAGACGTACGGCGCCCGATGAGGCAGCTCTTGTCACACTTCGTCCCCGTGCGAGCGCCCCGGCGCGCACGCCGGTGCGCATGGGGCGGGCGAAGCTCTCCCGGGGGCGGGGCGTGCGCGGCTCGTCCCGCAGGGGTCATGCGCGTCACTTCGGCCACATCCGCCACGGCCGAGGCGGGCGGCGCCGCGACCTATGTACCAGCTTGGCGTAAAAGCGACGGGCCGGAAAGCCGAAAAAAGGCACATGGGAGACGGCAATAGAACCAGCCTCCGGGATACAAAAAGTTGACGCTACATGAAGCCCACTGATAGTTTTCGCGCCGGGCCATGATCACTTGGCCACACGGGGGATCGGGGGATGAGGGGGGCTCTCTTTCTTCATCGGTACCTGTCCCGTGCATTCACGAACGAAGGAACAGGGAAAATGAAGCGCAGCGCGCGTATTTCCATGGTCGCCGGCACCGCCGCGGTGATCACCCTGGCACTGGCCCCGATCGCCGAGGCCAACTGGGACAGCTCCATAACCGCCGCCAGCGTGGGCTTCGAGTCGCGCCGCTGGACGGACGAGCTCTACTCGCAGATCACCTTCCACGGCTGCCACACCGACGGCGCCAAGAGCACCGACGTGCAGGTCTGGAACGACATCTCGCTCGCGCCCGACAAGGCCTACGACGCCAAGACGTACACGGCCTGCTTCAACGGCGGTGTGAGCAACGGCGAGTGGACCGACCTGCCGTCGGGCATGCGGGACTACTACTTCAAGATCGCGAAGATCGGCGGCTCCACCTTCGGTCCGCAGCTGACCGTGGACTACCTGGTGGTGGACACCACCAAGGCCGACGGCTGACGAACCCAGCGCCAGGGGCGCCCCGCCGGGGCGCCCCTTGCCGGCCAGCGAGTAGTTCGGTGAGATTCCATGAAATTCAGCACCACCCTGCGCAGCGGTAGTGTGCGGTGGGCCGCCCCGGTCGTCCTGCTTTTGACGGCACTCTATTACGTGTCCGGAGAGACGGCCCCGCTCTCGAGTTATTACCATTACGCGCCCACCATTGTCTCCGCGCCGTTGGAGACGCTTTATGCGCTGGCGTACGCGGTGGCAGCCGCACTGTCCTGCTGGGAAAGCGGCCGGCTGAAAAGCGCGCGGATCTGGGCCCTGGCCCCGGCACGTTCCCGGTACCGGATCGCGGCCAACGCCCTGGTCCCGGTGATCCTGCTCTCCTGGTCCGTCCTGCTCCTCCCGCCGGCGGTCTCACTCGCCCGGTCGGCGACGATGCCGACGCCGGACAGCCTGCGGCTGCCGCTGGCCGGCATGGTGCTGTGCATGGCCCACGCCGTCCTGGGGTTCGCCGTCGGCTGCCTGGTCCCCCGCATCATCGCCACGCCGATCCTGGCCGTGGCCGACTGGATCACCGTGGCCTTCACCCGGGCGGTGCTGCCCTACTGGCCGCGTCATGTCTCGGGGCAGTTCGACGCCGCCGGTTTCGGTGAGGTGCCCGACCTCGTCACCACGGCGGTGCCGGTGCTGCTGGCCGGCGGCATCGCGGTCGGGCTGATGATCCTGTGGCTGCCCCGCGGCTGGTTCGTCCTGCGGGTCGCGGTCGCCGCCGCGGTCGCCGTGGGCGGCGTCCTCGGGGCCTACCGCACGGCCGCCGGCTGGTCGGCCGCGGCGCCGATGAGCACCGGGCACGTGGCGATGAGCTGCGCCGGCAGCGCCCCCCGCCTGTGCGCGCCCGCGTTCGACGCGCGGTACCTGCCGCGCACCCAGCGGGAGACGGCGAAGGCGCTGCGGGTGCTGCGTGACGCCGGGGCGACCTCGGCCCGTCCGACGCTGATCACCGACAGCTACGCCGACGGGCGGCGGCCGCGGCCGTCCACGGCCGCCGAGTGGCGCATGCCGCTGACCGGTTCGATGCGCAGCGGGGACGCCGTGTACCAGGTCGTGGTGCGGTCCCTGCACTTCCGCTGCCAGAAGGTCGACGCCCGCACCGCCCACGCGGTCTGGCTGTGGGCCGCGGTGAAGACCGGGCAGGAGCCGTCGTACCGCAAGCGCCGACAGCGTGAGGACCTGGGCCTCGGCACCCGGAAGCTGGAGCAGCAGGTGCGTTCCGACGTCGCCCGCCTGCTGGCGAAGCCGCGGGCGGAGCAGGCCGCGTGGATCGAGCGGGCGCTCGGGCCCTGCGCGAAGAAGACGCCATGAGGTGGTGGTTGAAGGCCCGCAAGGGCCACACGCTGCTGCCGCTCGCCCTGGTCTCGTTCGTCACGGCGCTCTACGCGGTGCGGGACGTGACGGTGCTGCTGCCCTCCATCACCGGCAGCCCCCAGGTCGCCCTGTCCCTGTTCGTCCCCGTCCCGCTGTTCGCCTTCCTCATGGCGATGCTCGAATCACGGCTGCCGGCGGCGGAGATCTCCGGCGTGCGGCCCCTGACGCGGCTCGACAACACGCTCGTCACCGCGACCCTGGCCACCGCCGTGCTGCTGAGCGCTCTCGTCGCCGGCCTGGAGGCGACGGCCGCGCCGCTGACCGGCGGCCGCAACGCCCTGTTCCTGACCGGTCTGATGCTGATGGGACGGGCCTGGGCCGGTCAGGCCGCGGTGATGTACCCCGTGGCCTGGCTGGTCACCGTCGTCGCGATCGGTTTCCGCGGTAACGTGCCCCGCCCCTGGACCGTCATCGCGCTCCCCGCGGACGACCCGTTTGCGGCAGCCGCCTCCCTGGTGGTGTTCGCCCTCGGCCTCGCCGCCCAGATCCGCTCGTCGAGGAAAACAGCGTGACTCTCGAACTCACCCACTGCACCTACGGTTACCGGCGCTGGAAGCAGCCGGTGCTGCGGGACTTCTCCTACACCCTGCCGGACGGCCTCACCGTCCTGCTCGGCCCCAACGGCGCCGGCAAGTCCACCCTGCTGAAGCTCGCCGCCTCGGTGACCAGGCCGCAGAAGGGGCACGTGACCCTGGACGGCGCGCCGGCGGGCACCGCGGAGTACCGGCGGGCCGTGGCCTGGATGCCCCAGGACATCGTGCCCATGCCCACCCTCACGGCGCGCGAGTACGTCGCCTACATCGGCTGGCTGAAGGGCATGACCCGCGCCGACGCCTGGAAGCACGCCCGCAAGGCCCTGACGCGGGTCGAGCTGGCCGACAAGGCCGACGCCCGCACCAGCCAGCTCTCCGGCGGCCAGCTGCGGCGCGTCGGCGTCGCGGGGGCGCTCGTGCACGGCGCGCGGGTGCTGCTGCTGGACGAGCCGACGGCCGGCATGGACCCGTACCAGCGCCGTGTGTTCCGCGACATCCTGCGCGGGCTCACCGACGACGTGCGGGTCCTGCTGTCCACCCACGACGTCGCCGACCTCGCGGAGGAGGCGGACCACGTCACCGTCATGTACGGGGGCGCGGTCCTGCACCACGGGGACACCGGCACGTTCCTCGCCCACACCCCGCCGGGGACGCTGGAGGGCCGCGCCGCCGAAGGGGCGTACACCGCCCTGCTGCGCGACCGGGGTGTCGCCGCCTGATCCGCCGGAGGCGGAGGGGCCCGGGCCGGCTAGGCGGAGATGCCGTCGATCCGGGCCAGGGCGTCGTCGGCGCCGTACGGCTGCAGATAGGGCAGCCAGCGCGGGTCCCGGTGGCCGGTGCCGATGATGCGCCAGGCCAGGCCGGTCGGCGGCGCCGGTTTGTGCCGCAGCCGCCAGCCCAGTTCGACGAGGTGGCGGTCGGCCTTGACGTGGTTGCAGCGGCGGCACGAGGCCACCACGTTGTCCCAGACGTGCTTGCCCCCGCGGCTGCGCGGGACGACGTGGTCGACGCTGGTTGCGACGCCACCGCAGTACATGCACCGGCCCCCGTCGCGGGCGAACAGCGCCCGCCGGGTCAGAGGAACGGGCCCCCGATAGGGAACCCGGACGAATCGCTTGAGCCGGACCACGCTGGGTGCGGGGACTGTGACGGTCGCGCTGTGCAGGTAGGCGCCGGACTCCTCGAGGCAGACGGCCTTGTTCTCGAGGACGAGGACGAGCGCGCGGCGGAGCGGTACGACGCCGAGCGGCTCGTACGACGCGTTGAGGACCAGGACATGCGGCACGGGTGCCTCCTTGGGCGTCGGCGGCGCGTGGCTCGCGCCGGGACGATCTGCAGTCAGTCTCCCCTCATGCCTGGTGGAAGCGCCACCATGTCCCGGTAACGGGCTGGGAGTGTTTTCGACCACACGGGTGTCACTCCCCGGATCATGGCCCGTTCAAGCCCGCGTGAGCCGTGTCTCTCCTTCACGCCTCCTGTGCAGATCGGCACGAGGCACGCACAATGCCCCGTTAGTGTGGTGGTCCTGTCCGTCCCGGTGACCTGTTCGTGACCTTGACCGCCCACCGGTGCGGACCGCGCAGCACCTGGAGGTACCTGCCGTGTCGTCCCTGCCCGTCGTCCTGTCGGCCGCCGGCGCGTCTCCGTCCCCGGCCCCGTCCCCGTCCGGCTCCACGGCCCCGGCCGTGCCGTCGCTCCAGGACGCCCAGGAGAGCGCGACGAACGCGGCGAGCTGGGTCGAGCGCAACTGGTCGACCTGGCTCGCGATGGGGCTGCAGATCCTGCTGATCCTGGTGATCGCGGTGGCGCTGCGGGCGGTGGTGCGGCGGGCGATCACCAAGCTGATCGACCGGATGAACCGCACCGTGCAGGCCGTGGACGGCACCGCGCTGGGCGGGCTGCTGGTCAACGCCGAGCGGCGGCGGCAGCGGGCGGCGGCGATCGGCTCGGTGCTGCGGTCGGTGGCGAGCTTCATGATCCTCGGCACGGCCGCGCTGATGGTGCTCTCCACCTTCAAGATCAACCTGGCGCCGCTGCTGGCGTCCGCGGGCGTCGCGGGCGTGGCGATCGGTTTCGGCGCGCGGAACCTGGTCACGGACTTCCTCTCCGGCGTGTTCATGATCCTGGAGGACCAGTACGGGGTCGGTGACGTCATCGACGCGGGCGTGGCCACCGGAGAGGTGATCGAGGTCGGGCTGCGCGTGACGAAGCTGCGCGGCGACGGCGGCGAGATCTGGTACGTCCGCAACGGCGAGGTCAAGCGGATCGGCAACCTGTCGCAGGGCTGGGCGACGGCCGGGGTCGACGTGACCGTGAAGGCCGACGAGGACCTGGACCGGGTCAAGGCCACGCTGGACGAGGTCGCCGAGAAGATGAGCAAGGAGGAGCCCTGGAACGAGCTGCTCTGGGGGCCGGTCGAGGTGCTCGGCCTGGACTCCGTGCTGCTCGACTCCATGGTGGTCCGCGTCTCGGCGAAGACCATGCCGGGCAAGTCGGTGACCGTGGAGCGGGAGCTTCGCTGGCGCATCAAGCGGGCGTTCGACGCGGCGAGCATCCGCATCGTGGGCGGGGCGACGGCCGTCGAGGACCAGGAAGGCGCCTCCGACCCGGCGGCGGCGGTCGCACCGCCCTCGGTCTACGCCAACGCCGACTCGCCCCAGGCCGCCGCGACGGCGCCGATCACCCCCCAGCGCCCGGCGCCGTCGGGGAAGTAGCGCCCCGGCGCCCCTGGGCGCACCCCGGCCGCCGGAGACCGAGCGGACGCCCCCGGCCCGACGACGGCGCCCCACCGCCCCCGGTGCCCGCGGACGCGGACGCACCGCAAGCCGCGGCGGACCGGCGCCCGTCCGCGACGGCAGCACCCCCGGCGGCCGTCGAGGCCGAGCGAGGCGTCGGCCCGTCCGGGTCGGGGCCCCCGCGGCGGACCGGGGCCGCGAGAGCAGACCCGGGACCACGGAACCGCAGACCCGAGCCGCGAGCAGACCCGGAACCGCAGACCCGAGCCGCGAGAGCGGGCCCGGGAAGGGGCGGGCCGGAACCGCGGTAAGGGGGGCTCGGAGCTGCGACGGCTCGTACGCGGCCGGTGCCGCCCGGATACAGATGTTCTTCACACGAGCCCCGCGTTCCCTCCTCGTCCGGTGATCGTTTAGGGTCGCCTCCACATCGGGTCCTTGCTCTGGAGCGCGACGCCGCCCGGGGACCCGTTCGAAGGTGGGGAAACATGCGAAAGCTCGCCATAGGCACCGCCGTGTGCGGTGCCCTGGCCCTGGCCGGCCTGGCCGCGCCCGCCGCCTCCGCGGCCGGCACGCCGGACCTGACGTTCTCCGGCGTGACCGTGAACAAGGGCAAGCCGATCGTGGCCGGCACCACCAAGGCGGTCACCGTCCCGGTGTCGTACACCCTGACCCGGCCGAAGGACCTGGTCGTCGACCAGGAGAAGAACGTCCAGGCGGTGATCCTGTACCGGGGGACCCTGAAGTCGGTCGACAACGACCTCGGCCCGGCCGAACCGCCCGTCTGCACGGTCGTCGCCACGACCGGCGCCAAGGTCACCGAGAGCTGCACCGAGCGGATCGTCGTGACTCCGGAGGAGTCGCTGTTCGAGGCAGCCGACGCCACCACCTGGAAGGCCGCGGGCATCTTCGCCCACAGCGACGGCACCGTCTCCGACGACTACCTGCACAGCGAGAACGACGTGACGGCGTGGGGCAGCCTCGCCTCGGTGCAGGTCAAGCGCGCCGCCCGGCTGACCGTCGACGCCACCCCGGAACCCGCCGTCAAGGGCCGGACGCTCACCGTCAAGGGCAAGCTGAGCCGGGCCGACTGGCAGACCGGCTCGTACAGCGGCTACCGCGACCGGGCGGTCGTCCTGCAGTTCAAGGCGGACGGCGGCTCGTACGCGAACGTCAAGACGATCACCTCCGGCACCGGGGGCGCCCTGTCCACCACGGTGAAGGCGACCAAGAGCGGCACCTACCGCTTCGTCTTCAGCGGCACGGCCACCACGGGCGCGAAGACGTCCGCCGGTGACCATGTGACGGTCCGGTAGCCGTCCGCCGCCCCTGCGCGACCGCGCCCCCGAGGCAACGACTCCGTTCGCCTCGGGGGCGCTGTCTTATTGACGCCTCCGTCCCGCCGGGCTTAGGTTCCTCCCACTCCGATAGGAAAGTTTCCTAACAGGGGTCTCCGTAGCCTGCGGCCGGCACTGGACGTCCCGCCCGGGTCACTGAGAAGCTGGGCGGCTGGAGAGGCAGGTGTCGACCCCCATGGCAGGAACCGCCGGTACGCCGGGCACCCCGCGCGTCCTGCGCGCCATGAACGACCGCGCCGCCCTGGACCTGCTGCTGGAGCACGGGCCGCTGTCGCGCACCCGGATCGGCAGGCTCACCGGCCTGTCCAAGCCCACCGCCTCCCAGCTGCTGGCCCGCCTGGAGGCGGCCGGACTGGTACGGGCCACCGGCACCAGCGAGGGCCGGCCGGGCCCCAACGCCCAGCTGTACGCGCTCGAGCCCACCGCCGCCTACGCCGCCGGGCTCGACGTCACCCCCGAGCGCATCCGGGCCGCCGTCGCCGACATCACCGGCCGCACGGCAGGCGAGTACGAGCTGCGCACGCCCGGCCGCCGGTCCTCTCCCCGGGCCTCCTCCACCCGGCGGGCCGGCGCCCCCTCACCGGTCGTCCAGCAGGTCACCGATGCCCTCGACGGCGCCGTCAAGGCCGCCGGGCTCGCCCGGTCCGACGTGCACCGGCTGGTCATCGGCACCCCCGGCGCCTTCGACCCGAACACCGGGCGGCTGCGCTACGCCTCCCACCTGCCCGGCTGGCACTCCCCCACGCTGCTCGACGAACTCGCGGCCGCCCTGCCGATGCCGGTCGAGTACGAGAACGACGTCAACCTCGTCGCCCTCGCCGAACAGCGGCTCGGCGCGGCCCGCGGCCACGAGGACTTCGTGCTGCTGTGGAACGAGGAGGGCCTCGGCGCCGCCCTGGTCCTCGGCGGCCGGCTGCACCGCGGCTGGACCGGCGGCGCCGGCGAGGTCGGCTTCCTGCCGGTGCCGGGCGCGCCCCTGGTGCGCCAGGTGACCAAGGCCAACAGCGGCGGCTACCAGGCGCTGGCCGGCTCCCAGGCGGTGCCGGAACTGGCCCGTGAACTCGGCGTCCCCGACGTGCCGTCGGGGCCGTACGCGGAGGCCGCCGCCACGCTCGTCGCCCGCGCCGCCGAGCACGCGGGCGGTCCCGGCGGCGGCGCGCACCGCGAGCTGCTGCGGACCTATGCGACCCGGCTGGCCACCGGTCTCGCCTCGCTCGTCTCCGTCCTCGACCCCGAACTCGTCGTCCTCAGCGGCTCCGTCCTGACGGCGGGCGGCGAGGTGCTGCGCGGCCTCGTCCAGGCCGAGCTGGAGGAACTGGCCGCGGCCCGGCCCCGGCTGGTCCTCGGCGACGTCCGCACCCACCCGGTCCTGCGCGGCGCGCTGGAGTCCGCGCTCGCCGCCACCCGCGACGAGGTCTTCGACACCTCGCGCTGAGCGCCCCCTCTTCCCGATCCAGTCCCCCGATCCCGTCCCCCTGGGAGACCCCGCCATGCCCACAGCCCCACCCGAAGCCGCCCGAGAAGCGGCTTTCGCCCTGGCGCGTCCGCCGTTCTCCTCACCGCCGCGTGCACCGGCCAGTCCGGCTCCGGCGCCTCGGACGACCCGTCGGAGAACACCACGATCACCTTCCGGCACGCCTGGAGCGCCCCGAACGAGGTGAAGGCCGTCAGGTCGCTGGTCGCCGGCTTCGAGAAGGCGCACCCCGCCATCCACGTGAAGGTCGTCGGCGACATGACCGACGACAAGCCTCCGAGAACCCCGGCGCCTGGACCCTGTCCTACGGCCCGGAGTCCTTCAAGGGCGCCCACCACACCGACCGGAACCTCACCATGGCGGCGACCGTGCCGGTCATGGCCCCCGTGATCCTCGTGTTCCTCTTCGCCCAGAAAGCGTTCGTCGAGGGCGTCACCCTCACCGGAGTAAAGGGTTGAACTGGCTGTGAAACTCACCGTGGTCGGCGGCGGCTCGACCTACACGCCCGAACTCGTCGACGGTTTCGCCCGCCTGCGCGACACCCTGCCCGTCGAAGAACTCGTCCTCGTGGACCCGGCGGCCGACCGCCTGGAGCGGGTCGGCGGCCTGGCCCGCCGCATCCTCGCCAGACAGGGCCACGGCGGCCGCGTCGTCACCACGTCCGACCTGGACGCGGCGGTCGACGGCGCCGACGCGGTGCTGCTGCAACTGCGCGTCGGCGGGCAGGCGGCCCGGGAACAGGACGAGACGTGGCCGCTGGAGTGCGGCTGCGTCGGCCAGGAGACCACCGGCGCCGGCGGTCTCGCCAAGGCCCTGCGCACCGTCCCGGTGGTGCTGGACATCGCCGAACGGGTCCGCCGCGCCAGCCCCCGTGCCTGGATCGTCGACTTCACCAACCCGGTCGGCATCGTCACCCGCGCCCTGCTCCAGGCCGGGCACCGGGCGGTCGGCCTGTGCAACGTGGCGATCGGCCTGCAGCGGAAGTTCGCGGCGCTGCTCGGCGCGGACCCCACGCAGGTGCATCTGGACCATGTGGGCCTGAACCACCTCACCTGGGAGACAGGTGTGCGCATGGGCGGTCCGGAGGGTGCGAACGTCCTGCCGGAGCTCCTGGCCGCACACGGCGAGGCGATCGCCGGCGACCTGCGTCTGCCCCGCCCTCTCCTGGACCGCCTGGGCGCCGTGCCCTCCTACTACCTGCGCTACTACTACGCGCACGACGAGGTCGTCCGGGAACTGCGCGGCAAGCCCTCGCGGGCCGCCGAGGTGGCCGCCCTGGAACGGCGGCTGCTGGCGATGTACGGCGACCCGGCCCTGGACGAGAAGCCGGCCCTGCTCGCCCGGCGGGGCGGCGCCTACTACTCGGAGGCGGCCGTGGACCTGGCGGCGGCCCTGCTGGGCGGGGCGGGCAGCCCCTACCAGGTGGTCAACACCCTCAACAAGGGCGCCCTGCCCTTCCTGCCCGCCGACGCGGTGATCGAGGTGCAGGCGGCGGTCGGCCCCGCGGGCCCGGCCCCGCTGCCGGTCCCGGACCTGGACCCCCTGTTCGCGGGACTGATCGCACAGGTGACGGCGTACGAGGAGCTGGCGCTGGACGCGGCGCTGCGCGGCGGCCGGGACCGTGTCTTCCGCGCGCTGCTGGCACACCCGCTGATCGGCCAGTACGCGTACGCCGAAACCCTCACCGACCTACTCGTCGCACACAACCGGGAGCACCTGGCGTGGGCCTGACCGCACCCCGGACCCCGACGGTCCTCGCCGTCGACGCGGGCAACAGCAAGACCGACGTGGCCGTGGTCACCGCCGCCGGCGACGTGCTGGCCACGGCCCGCGGCGGCGGCTTCCGACCGCCCGCGGTGGGGGTGGCCGCGGCGCTGGACGCGCTGGCGGAGCCGGTCGCCCGGGCGTTCGCGGACGCCGGGGTCGCCTCGGTGACCCAGGTGTCGGCCTGCCTGGCCAACGCCGACCTGCCGGTGGAGGAGGAGCGGCTGGCGGCCGCGCTGCGCGAGCGCGGCTGGGGCGCGTCGGTGGAGGTCCGCAACGACACCTTCGCGATCCTCCGCGCGGGCGTCGCCGAACCCCGCGGCGTGGCCGTGGTGTGCGGCGCGGGCATCAACTGCGTGGGCATGCGCCCCGACGGCCGCACCGCCCGCTTCCCGGCCGTCGGCCGGATCTCCGGTGACTGGGGCGGCGGCTTCGGGCTGGCCGAGGAAGCCCTGTGGCACGCGGCCCGCGCCGAGGACGGCAGGGGCGGGCCGACCGCCCTGGCCCGCACCCTGCCCGCGCACTTCGGCCTGCCGAGCATGTACGCCCTCATCGAGGCCCTGCACCTGGGGCACCTCGGGCAGGACCGCCGCCACGAGCTGACGCCGGTGCTGTTCGCCACGGCGGCGGACGGCGATCCGGTGGCCCGCTCGATCGTCACCCGGCTCGCCGAGGAGATCGCGGTGATGGCCGCGGTCGCCCTGACCCGCCTGGACCTGCTCGCCGAGGAGACGCCGGTGCTGCTGGGCGGCGGCGTCCTCACCGCGGGCCACGTCCAGCTCGACGACGCCGTCCGCGGCCTCCTGGCGGTCCGCGCCCCCAAGGCCGTCCCCCGGGTCGTCACGGCCAGCCCGGTCCTGGGCGCGGCCCTGCTGGGGCTGGACCGGCTGGGGGCGGGGGACGCGGCGCGGCAGCGGGTGCGGCGGCACTGGGAACCGCCCGCGCCGCCCGCCGCCTGACCGTGCCGCAGGGGAACCGATCCCCCGTCACCAGCGTGTTCCTGTCTGGGGGGTGGTGCGCGCGGCCGGCACGCGCCCCCGCACACTGCGATCGGATCAAGATCGGTCGAAGGCCGGTGCGGATGCCGGGCCGTGCGGTGATACTGAGCGGCGTACGGATGGCCATGGGGGAGGTCGAGTGACACAACCGCCGAGGAGCAGCCCGGCGCCGCCGCCGGCCGCGTCCGTCGCGCCCGCCGGTGCGCCGGGCGCACCCGGCGTCCCCGCCCGGCCCGGTGGCCCGGACCTGCCCGCGGCCGTGCCGGCGGCGCCGCCCGCGCGGCGGACCGCGTTCGCCGAGGGCGTCGACCGGGTGCGGGCCGCCGCGACGACCGAACCGGGGCGGCTGCGGATCGTCGGCGCCGTGCTGGCGCTGCTGGTCGTCTCGTTCGGGGCGGTCACCGCCTGGCAGACCGGCGCGCGCTCGGCCGCCGCCGACGACGTGCTGCACCGCAGCCAGCCGCTCAGTTCCGGCGCGGCCGGCATCTACCGGTCGCTGGCCGACGCGAACACCGCGGCGTCCAGCGGTTTCCTGGCGGGCGGGCAGGAGACCGCCGCCCTGCGGGACCGGTACGAGAAGGACATCCGCAGCGCGGCCGCGGGGCTCGTCACCGCCGCCGCCAACGCCGAGCCGGGCTCGGCCTCCGAGGCGGCCATCGCCCGGCTGAACCGGCTGCTGCCCGAGTACAAGGGCCTGGTCGAGCGGGCCCGGACGTACAACCGGCTGGGGTATCCGGTGGGCGGCGCCTACCTGCGCTACGCCGACGAGAAGATGCAGCGGCAGATGCTCCCGGCCGCGGAGGACCTCTACACCACGGAGAACCGGCGGCTCGCCGCCGACTACGGGGAGGCGACGCCGTACCCGTGGGCGGCGATCGCGCTCGGCGTGCTCGCCCTCGCCGTGCTCGGCTGGGCCCAGCACCGGGAGTACCGGCGCACCAACCGCGTCCTCAACCCCGGCCTGGTCGCCGCCTCGGCCGCGGCCGCCGTCGCCCTGCTGTGGCTGGTGGTGGGGCACGCGGTCGCGCGGTCGGGGCTCGACGGCTCGTACGAGCACGGCGTCCGCTCGCTCAACGTGCTGCACGACGCCCGGATCGCGTCCCTGAAGGCGCGGGGCAACGAGAACCTGAGCCTGGTGGCGCGCGGCGCGGAGACCGTCGTGGTCGGCGGCACGGCGTACGACATCTACTACCGCGACTTCGACCGGGACATGGCCCGGCTCGGCAAGAAGCTGGCGGCGGCGGCGCAGCTCGCCGACGACCGGCGGGGCAGCACGCCGGTCGAGGCGGCCGAGGACGACATGGCGGTGTGGCAGCGGCGCCACGCGGCCGCGCGCACCGAGGACGAGAACGGCAACTACCAGCAGGCGCTGGACAAGGTGATCGGCGCGAAGGGCGCGACCGGCGAGTGCTTCGACAGCGTCGACCGCAACCTCGCCCGGGCCATCGACCACGAGCGGGCGCAGTTCCGGCAGGCTGCCGGTGGCGGCCGGGACGCCATGACCGGGCTGCCGGCCGGCGCCGCCGTCCTGGCGGTGCTGGGCGCGGCCGGTGCGGTCGCCGGCATCGGACGCAGGCTTTCGGAGTACCGGTGACAGGAGGCGGGGCGATGTACGGGAGCCGCGCACGGGCCTTGCTGCGGGGCTGGGGCGGGGTCGCCGCGATGGCGGTGCTGTGCGTGCTGGCGCTGGCGTTCGCCCTGCTGCTGCCGTGCACCCAGGCGCCGCAGCCGGGCCGGGCCGGACAGCGGGCCGCCGCCGGCAGCCAGGCGGCCGGCGACGGCTGCCGCGACGCGGACGCGCACCGGCGCACGCTCGCGCCGTCCGGCGCGGACGGTCCGGCGATCGAGGCCATCAAGGCCCGTACGGGCGCCAAGCGCAAGCTGGTCGTGGGCGTCGACCAGAACAGCTACCGCTGGGGCTACCGCAACCCGAACACGAAGGGCGCGGAGCTGGAGGGCTTCGACATCGACCTCGTGCACCGGATCGCGCAGGACATCCTCGGCGACCCGGACGCGGTGCAGTTCAAGGCGATCCCGACCAGCCGGCGCATCCCGGCGATCGAGGACGGGCGGGTGGACATGGTCGTGCGGACCATGACGATCACCTGTGACCGGCTGCGGCACGTCGCGTTCTCCGCGCCCTACTTCCGCACCGGTCAGCAGGTGCTGGCGCCCAAGTCGTCGCCCGTCACCGGCTACGACGGCTCCCTCGCCGGCAAGAGGGTCTGCACGGCGGCCGGTTCGACGGCGTACGCCAAGCTGGCCGCCGACCGGAAGGCGGGCCGGCTGCCCGCCTCCACGGACCTGTCCACCACCGTCCCGAACCAGCTCGACTGCCTGGTCCGGCTGCAACTCGGCGAGGTGGACGCCGTGGTGACCGACGGCGCGCTCGCCGCGAGCCAGGCCGCCCAGGACCCGGCCGTCGAACTGAAGGGCGAGGCGTTCACCACGGAGTACTACGGCGTGGCGATGAAGAAGGGCGCCACCGATCTGGTACGCCGGGTCAACCGGGTCCTGGTGGACTACCGCGCGAACGGCTGGCAGGAGTCGTACGACACCTGGCTGTCGGCGACACTGGGGAAGGACCCGGCCGCCTCGAAGCCGGCCGCACCGCAGTACCTGCACGCCAGTTGAGCCGCACCGACCGGAACCGACAGCAAGCGAGAGGTGATCGATGGGCGTCACGGACCCCGCCGGGCCGGTGATGGACCGGGACGAGGTGGACCGTGCGCTGGCGCGGCTCGGCCAGGAGCACGAGGCGATCGAGACCTCGCTGCTGGCCCTGCAGGACCACGCGGGCCGCAGACTCCTCGAGGGCGCCGAGCTGACCGGGGTCACCAAGGAGCGCTGGCAGGCCACGGAGGCGCGGATCACCCTCCTGTGGTCGTACTTCGACGCCTACACGGCGGCGTTGCGCGGCGCCCGCGAGATCCGCGCCCGGCGCCGCTGGTCCAGCCGTGAGGACCTGGCGGAGCTGACGGAGCTGCTGCGCGGCGAGTCCGTGACCGTGCCGGGGGGCGGGAGCGGCCGGCTCAGCGAGACGTTCTCGCTGTCGGCGCTGGTGGAGCGGATGAACGAGCTGTACGCGACCAGCCTGGACATGATCGTCGCCGCCGACGCGGTCTGGTCGGCGCTGCCCGCGCGGATCGATCTGCTCGCCGCGGAGCTCCAGCGCACCCGGGGCCTCGCGCACTCCGTCGGCGTGCGCCCCGGCGAGCACCCGGCCGGCGACGACCTGGAGCGGATCACGCGCACGCTGACCAGGCTGCGCGAGGACGTCGTCGCCGACCCGCTCGCCTTCTGGGTGCCGGCCGAGGGCAGTTCGGCGCCCGGCGGCGGCCGGCCCGACACGACGGTGTACGACCGCGAGGCACGGGCCCTGGAGGACGTGCGGCGGGAGATCGACGCGGTGCTGACGGTCCGTCAGGACGCGGAGGCGCGGCTGATCCGGCTGCGGGACGTGCTCTCGCGCGCCGACCGCACCCTGGCCGAGGCCCGTACCGCGCGCGGCGAGGTGCTGGCGAAGATCGCCGCGACCGAGGTGCCGGTGGTCAGCGGGCCGCCGACCGCGCTGCAGGAGCAGCTGGCGACCGCGGCCGAGTACCGCAGGCAGGCCCAGTGGCACCGGCTCTCCCCGCTGCTGGAGTCGCTGGAGCGGCAGGCGGAGGAGGAACTGCTGCGCGCCCGCGAGCAGTTGACCGCGGTCACCGCGCCGCTGGCGGTCCGCGCCGAGCTGCGCGGCCGCCTCGACGCGTACAAGGCGAAGGTCGCCCGGCACGGCCTCGCGGAGGACCCGCTGCTGACCGAGCGGTACGACGCGGCCCGCCGCATGCTGTGGAGCGCGCCCTGCGACCTGCGCGTGGCCGAGCAGGCGGTGCTGCGCTACCAGCAGGCGGCGGCCGAACTGCTCGGCGGCGCGGCCGCGCCGGAGGACCGTGAGGGGGACCAGCCATGAGTCAGCCGGGGCACACCTGCCAGCGGCCGGCCTGCGAGGGCACCTACGAGGACGTAGGCGGCGGCCTGTACTGCGACACGTGCGGCCTCGCGCCGGTCGTGTCGGTCGGGCCGGCGCCGCGGTCCGCCGTGCCCGAGCGCGGCGCGGAGCCGGGGGCGGGCCCGGTGGGCTCGCCGCCCACCGGGATCACCGGGGGCGCCGCCGGCGACAGCGGTTCCCGCAGCTCCCGTACGTCCTCGCAGTCGTCGAAGTCGCGCCGCTCGGTGTCCGGGCGGCTCTCCCGGTCCCGGTCGGGCCCGGCCGGCGGCCGCTCGGTGTCGGTGCGCAGCTCCGGCTCGTCGTCGGCGGCGTCGACGCGCGGCCGGCTCGGCGCCGGACTGGTGGCCGTGCCGCAGGTGCCGCGGCCCGACCCGCGCGCGATGGTGCTGGAGAACCCGGAGGTGCCCGAGCGCAAGCGGTTCTGCTCGCGCGCCGACTGCGGGGCGCCGGTGGGCCGGGCCCGGGGCGAGCGTCCGGGCCGCACGGAGGGTTTCTGCACCGAGTGCGGGCACCCGTACTCCTTCGTGCCCAAGCTGAGGGCCGGGGACGTCGTGCACGGCCAGTACGAGGTCGCGGGCTGCCTGGCGCACGGCGGACTCGGCTGGATCTACCTCGCCGTGGACCGCGCCGTCTCCGACCGGTGGGTGGTGCTCAAGGGCCTGCTGGACACCGGCGACCAGGACGCGATGGCCGCGGCGATCTCCGAGCGGCGCTTCCTCGCCGAGATCGAGCACGCCAACATCGTGCGCATCTACAACTTCGTGGAGCACCTGGACCAGCGCACCGGCTCCCTCGACGGCTACATCGTCATGGAGTACGTCGGCGGCAAGTCGCTGAAGGAGATCGCCAACGCCCGCCGCGCCCCCGACGGCCGCCGCGACCCGCTGCCGGTGGAGCAGGCCTGCGCGTACGGCATCGAGGCGCTGGAGGCGCTCGGCCACCTGCACAGCCGCAACCTGCTGTACTGCGACTTCAAGGTCGACAACGCCATCCAGACCGAGGACCAGCTCAAGCTGATCGACATGGGCGCGGTGCGCCGCATGGACGACCTCGAGTCGGCGATCTACGGCACGGTCGGCTACCAGGCCCCGGAGGTCGCCGAGGTCGGCCCGTCGGTGGCCAGCGACCTGTACACGGTGGGCCGTACGCTCGCCGTCCTCACGTTCGACTTCCACGGTTACACGAACGTCTACGCGGACCGTCTGCCGGACCCGGACGGCATCGAGGTGTTCCGCCGGTACGAGTCCTTCTACCGCCTGCTGGTCCGGGCCACCGACCCCGACCCGGCCCGCCGCTTCGCCTCCGCACAGGAGATGGCGGAGCAGCTGACGGGCGTGCTGCGGGAGGTCGTGTCGCTGCAGACCGGGCAGGCACGGCCGGCGCTGTCGACCCTGTTCGGGCCGGAGGTGAAGGTCACGGACACCGAGGTGTTCCCGCGCCTGGACGGGGACGTGTCCCGGCTGGGGGCGCGGGAGGTGCGCGGCCGCAGGCGCGGCGCCACCGCCCCGGCCGCCCCGGCGCCCGCCGCGCCCGGCCGCCTCGTGCCCGCCCCGGCCGCGGCGGCACCTGCGGTGGCGGTGGCGGGTCCTTCCGCGCCCGCCGCGCCGGCGGCCCCCGGGCCGCACCCGTCCGGCCCGGCGGTCCCGGACCCGTCCGCCGCGGTCAGGCCCGTCGACACCCCGGCCGCCGCGCTGGCCCTCCCCGTCCCGCTGGTCGACGCCGGCGACCCCGGCGCCGGATTCCTGGCCGGCCTCATGACCTCCGCGCCGGCCGAGCTGATCGGCGCCCTGGCCGCCGCGCCCGCGCAGACCGTCGAGACCCGGCTGCGGCTGATCCGCGCCCGGCTGGAGAGCGGCGACCACCACACCGCCCTGCGGTCCCTGGCCGAGCTGGACCGGGAGCGGCCCGACGACTGGCGGGTGGTGTGGTACCGGGGCGTGGCCGCCCTGGTCACCGGCGACTTCGAGGGCGCCGCGCTCGCCTTCGACGCGATATACGACGCCTTCCCCGGCGAGGCCGCGCCCAAGCTGGCGCTCGGCCTGTGCGCGGAGGTGCTGGGGCAGCTGGACAACGCCGCCGAGTACTACCGCCTGGTGTGGGCGACCGACCCCGGTCATGTGAGCGCCGCGTTCGGCCTGGCCCGGGTGCGGTTCGCGGCCGGGGACCGGCACGGCGCGGTCCGGACGCTGGAGTCGGTGCCGGAGTCCTCCATCCACTACACGGCCGCCCGGGTCGCCGCCGTCCGGGCCCGGCTGAGACAGCGCGCGGCGAGCGCCGGTGACGTACCGTTCCTGGACGACCTGACGGCCGCCGCCGGGCAGGTCGAGGCACTGAGGGCGTACGGTCTGGATTCCGCCCGGCGCGAGCAGTTGTCGGCGGAGGTGCTCGGCTGCGCGCTGGACTGGATACTCTCCGGGGGTCAGGGCGCCGGGTCCGCCGCCGGGGGCCGGGTGCTGCTGGGCAGCGGTCTGGACGAGCGGGGACTCCGCTTCGGACTGGAACGCGCCTACCGCGCGCTGGCCCGGCTGGCGGCCGGCGGCGAGGAGAGGATCGAACTGGTGGAACGGGCCAACCGTTACCGCCCCCGGACGTGGGTGTAGCCGATGTCGCAGATGCCCCAGCAGGCCGCACTGTCCCAGTGCCCGAGCTGCGCGGAGCCCGTCGAGTCGGGTGACCGGTACTGCGGTGCGTGCGGATACGACCTTTCGGTGGTGTCCGCCCCGCCGCAGGACCATCCGACCCTCACCATGACCGGCTCCGCCCCGCCCGGGGAGGACGTGGCCTGGCCCGCCCCCGAGCCGGCCGGCTCCGGCGCCCCGCCGGAGGCGCACCTGCCGGCCGACCTGCCCGGCACCGACTCGGGCGGCAGACCGCTGACCGGGCACGAGCACGGCGCCGAGCAGCCCGCCGGTTCCGGCGTGCGCTTCGACCGGCCGCAGGAGCCCGACGAGTACCCGCTGCAGGCGCCGGACCCGCGCCTGGCCGCCGGCGCCGCCGCACCGCCCGATCCGGCGCAGGTGTGCGTGGCCTGCCGGGCGGGCCGGGTGGACGGCGACGGCTACTGCGAGAACTGCGGGCACGCCCAGCCCCGCGAACGCGACCACGTGGAGCGGGAGTCGGGACCGGTCGCCGCGGTCAGCGACCGCGGGCTGCGCCACCACCGCAACGAGGACGCCTTCGCCGTCGGCCACACCGCGCTGCCGGACGGCAGCCCGGTGGCGCTGGCGGTCGTCTGCGACGGCGTGTCCTCCGCGACCCGGCCCGACGACGCCTCCCTGGCCGCCTCCCGGGCGGCCGGTGACACGCTGCTGGCCGCCCTGCCGCGCGGCGCCCACCCGCAGCAGGCGATGCACGAGGCGATCGTCGCCGCGGCCCGTGCCGTGGACGCGCTCGCCGAGGAGCCCGCCACGGCCCGCGAGCACTCCCCGCATCAGAACGCGCCGGCCTGCACGATCGTCGGCGCGGTGGTCACCTCCGGGCTGCTGGTCGTCGGCTGGGTCGGCGACAGCCGCGTCTACTGGGTGCCCGACGACCGCGGCGCCCCGCCCGCCCGGCTGACCGAGGACGACTCCTGGGCCGCGCAGATGGTCGCCGCCGGCCTGATGAGCGAGGCCGAGGCGTACGCCGACGAGCGCGCGCACGCGATCACCGGCTGGCTCGGCGCGGACGCCTACGAACTGGAGCCGCACACCGCGTCCTTCGAGCCGGACCGGCCCGGCACCGTGGTGGTGTGCACCGACGGACTGTGGAACTACGCCGAGACGGCCGAGGAGATGGCCGAGCTCGTCACCCCGGACGCGGCGGTCCGCACGCTGCACTGCGCCCGGGTGCTGGTCGGTCACGCGCTGGACGGCGGCGGCCACGACAACGTAACAGTGGCGGTCCTGCCGTTCCCCGCGCCGCCCCAGGGGGCAGGATCGGCCTGAGGCCGTACGCGACGGGGGGCCTCGGCGGGCCGGAGGGGACCGGTCCGTCCGCATGCGCCGCCTCGCGCCGCGGGGCGGCCGAGGGGGATGTGAGCCAGTATGGCCGATTTCGTGAAGCCGAACGTGCCGCGGTTCTCGGTGGACGTCTACCAGAACGAGCACCTGCCCGAGGGCGCCGGCGAGGTCAACGCCATCGTCACGGTGACGGCGACCGGGGGCGGCGCCCTCGGCGGCGCCGTCGCCGCACCGGCGCCCGGGCAGGGGCCGTCCGCCGCCGTGGCGCTCATGGTCGACTGCTCGGGCTCCATGGAGTACCCGCCGGCCAAGATGCGCAACGCCCGCGAGGCCACGGCCGCCGCGGTGGACGCCCTGCGCGACGGCACCCGTTTCGCGGTGATCGGCGGCACCCACGTGGCCCAGGAGGTCTACCCCGGCGGCGGGCGGCTCGCGGTCGCCGACGCCGTCACCCGCGGGCAGGCCAAGCAGGCGCTGCGCCGGCTGAGCGCGGGCGGCGGCACGGCCATCGGCACCTGGCTGCGGCTCGCCGACCGGCTGCTGTCCGCGGCGGACGTCACGATCCGGCACGGCATCCTGCTCACCGACGGCCGCAACGAGCACGAGTCCCCGCAGGACCTCCAGGCCACGCTGGAGGCGTGCGCCGGACGCTTCACCTGCGACGCGCGGGGTGTGGGCACCGACTGGGAAGTGAAAGAAGTCACAGGGATCGCCTCCGCGCTGCTCGGCACCGCCGACATCGTCGCCGACCCGGCCGGCCTGGCCGCCGACTTCACGCGCATGATGGAGACGGCGATGGGCAAGGAGGTCGCCGGCGTCGCCCTCAGGGTGTGGACGCCGGTCGGCGCGGCCGTCCGCTTCCTCAAGCAGGTCGCGCCCACCGTCGAGGACTTGACCGCCCGGCGCACCGAGGCCGGGCCGCGCGTCGGGGACTACCCGACCGGCTCCTGGGGCGACGAGTCCCGCGACTACCACCTGTGCGTCCAGGTCCCGCCGGCCGGGATCGGCCAGGAGATGCTCGCCGCACGGATCTCGCCGGTCGTCCCGCAACCGGACCGGTCGGTGCGGAGCCTCGGCGGGCAGGGCCTGGTACGGGCCGTGTGGACGGACGACTTGGCGACCTCGACCTCGATCGATCCCCGGGTCGCCCACTACACCGGGCAGGCCGAACTGGCACAGGCCATCCAGAAAGGGCTCGACCTTCGCAAAGCGGGCGATATCGATGGAGCAACGGCCAGACTGGGGCGCGCGGTTCAGCTCGCCAACGCCTCGGGGAACGCGGATACTGCGAAACTGCTTGCGAAGGTGGTGGACGTGGTCGACGCCGCGACAGGTACTGTGCGGTTGAAGACGAAGGTCGCAGAGGCGGACGAGATGACTCTGGAGACCCGGTCCACCAAGACTGTTCGAGTGAAGAAGTGACCCCGGAAGCGATCGCCGCGACCCGCGCGATCCGGACGGACCCTCAGGAGAAGGGGAAGCACCGACATGCCGACCTGCCCGAACGGACACCAGTCGGGTTCCGACGACTGGTGCGAGGTCTGCGGTCACCGCATGGCCGGTGCCGTGCCTCCGCCCCCGCCGCCGGCCGGCGGCGGGTACGGCTTCCCGCCGCCCGCCGGCGGTGACGGCCCCGGCGGCCCGGCCGGCGCCGGACGCCGGCACACCGCCCCCCAACCGGCCCCGGAGCCGGATCTGTGCCCGCAGTGCCGTACGCCCCGCGAGGGCGCCGCGCCGTTCTGCGAGGAGTGCCGGTGGAACTTCCTCACCAACACGGCGACCTCGTACACCCCGGCCGCGCCGTCTTCGCCGCAGCCGCGGTTCCAGCCGCCGAGCGCGACGTACGGCGGCGGTGACGGGTACGAGTACCAGGGCTCGCGGCCCTCGCGGGTGAACCGGCCCGCCGAGCCGATCCCGTCCTTCCATAGCGAGCCGTCGGGTCCGACGCCGTTCAACACCGAGCGCGCCCCGTCCGGCCCGCCGACGTCCTCCGGCCCGTCCGGCCCGTCCGGCTTCGGCGGCGACCGGCGCCCGTCCGGCCCGCCCCAGGGCTACCGCGGCGGCCAGGGCCCGGTTCCGGTCCAGAGTCAGGGCCCCGGCACGGGCGGCCCGTCCGGCTTCGGCGGCGGCCCCGGCCAGGGCCAGGGTCAGGGCCCCGGTGGACCCTCCGGCTTCGGCGGCGGTCCCGGCCAGGGCCAGGGTCAGGGCCCCGGTGGACCCTCCGGGTTCGGCGGTGGCCCCGGCCAGCGGCAGGGTCAGGGTCCCTCCGGGTTCGGCGGCGGTCCCGGCCAGGGTTCCGGCGGCCCGTCGGGTCCGTCCGGGTTCGGCGACGGCCCTGGTCAGGGCCAGGGACAGGGCCCCGGTGGACCCTCCGGGTTCGGCGGCGGCCCGCATCAGGACCGGGGGCAGGGCGGCCCGTCCGGGTTCGGCGGCGGTCCCGGCCAGGGGCAGAGTCAGGGTCCCTCCGGGTTCGGCGGCGGTCCGCGTCAGGACCAGGGGCAGGGCCACGGCGGTCCCTCCGGGTTCGGGCGGGAGTCCTCCCGGCCCGGCGGCGCGCCGCAGGCGTTCCAGCAGTCCGGCGCGTCGGCCCCGCCCGCGTTCCCGCGGGAGACCGGCCGGCCCCCGGCCGGCGGGGACGACGACTGGCTGCTGCCCCCGCCGTCCTCCAGCGACCCGGCCGGACCGGATCGGGGCCAGGGCGCCGGCGGCTACGGCTACCCGCAGCCCGGCGCCGGGCAGGCCCCGGCCGGACCGGGCGGCTTCCCGCAGGCGCCGCAGGCGCCCCAGCGGCCCGTCACCTGGACCGCGACCATCGGCCCGGACCGCGAGTACTTCATGGCGATGATGCAGCGCTCCGGCCCCGAGGCCGCGGGCCTGAACCTGCCGGCGTACTCGCCCGAGCAGCAGCGCACGCTCACCGGTGACCAGATCACCATCGGCCGCCGCCGGCACTCCACCGGCGACACCCCCGACATCGACCTGTCGGTGCCGCCGGAGGACCCGGGCGTCTCGCACCAGCACGCCGTCCTGGTGCAGCAGCCGGACGGCGGCTGGGCGGTCGTCGACCAGAACTCGACGAACGGCACCACGGTCAACATGTCGGAGGAACCGATCCAGCCGTTCGTGCCGGTCCCGCTGCAGGACGGCGACCGGGTGCACGTGGGCGCCTGGACGACGATCACCGTCCGCCGGGGCTGACGGCGGCGGTCAGGGCAGGGGCCACGCGTACGGCCCCTGCGGGTCGTCCAGCCACGCCCAGGTGCGCCCGCCGCCGACCGTGACGCCGTACCGCTCGCGGGCGGGCGCGCCCTCGCGCTCCCACAGCGCGTACGCCGCCCGCGGGTCGAGGGCGCCCCGGGTCAGCTCGGGCAGGAAGAGGAACGACTCCCGCTCGTGGGCCCCGAGCGGCAGCCCGGCCAGGCAGACGCCCCCGGGTTCCGGCCGGCCCTCGCCGCGCAGCGGCACGAAGTAGGCGGCCGTGGGCAGGAAGCGGCCCTCGGCGTGCTCGGCGTCCCGGACGGTGAGGGCGAGCAGACCGGTGGCCAGCGGCGCCAGGACGCGGGCGCCGGGGCGGCACTGGGCGAGCCAGGCACGGGGGACGGTCGGCAGCTCGCAGGTGGCGACGATCCGGTCGAAGGGGGCGCGCTCCGGCACTCCGCGCGCCCCGTCGCCGGTGACCACGACCGGGTGGAAACCGGCCTTCGCCAGGTGCTGCCGGGCCGACTCGGCGATCTCCGGCTCCAGGTCGACGGTGGTGACGAGGCCGTCGTCGCCGAGGCGGTGGGCGAGCAGGGCCGCGTTGTACCCTGTGCCGGCGCCCACCTCCAGGACCCGGTGGCCGTCCTCGACGCGCAGGGCGACCAGCATGCGGGCCATCAGCGAGGGCTGGCTGCTGGAGGAGAGCAGTTCACCGTCGCGCAGCCGGGTGGCCAGCGGCACGTCGGCGTAGGCGCCGCGCACCCAGCGTTCGCGTTCCACCGGATCGGGGCTCTCGCCCCAGCGGCGTTCGTAGCCGCCGCGTCCGGCCACGTAGTAGTAGGGCACGAACAGGTGCCGGGGCACCGCGGCGAACGCCTCCCGCCACACCGGGTCCGCCGCCCACACCCCCTCGGCGTCGATCTCCCGCACCAGCGCGGCCCGCGCCGCGTCGGCGAGGTCCTCGATCGAGGTGTCATAGGCGCCCATGGCTCCACAGTAGGGCCGCGGGGCGGGCCGGTCCTACGTCCGCAGTCCTGGGTCACCCGGTCTGAGACGATGGACGGGTGAATGAGATTCGGCGCGGCACGCTTCAGGAGCAGACCTTCTACGAGCAGGTCGGCGGGGAGGAGACCTTCCGCCGGCTCGTCCACCGTTTCTACGAGGGAGTCGCCGGGGACCCCCTCCTGCGGCCGATGTACCCGGAGGAGGACCTGGGCCCCGCAAAGGAGCGGCTGGCCCTGTTCCTGATGCAGTACTGGGGCGGCCCCACGACGTACAGCGAGAACCGCGGCCATCCCCGGCTGCGCATGCGGCACGCCCCGTTCACGGTGGACCGGGCGGCGCACGACGCGTGGCTGAAGCACATGCGGGCGGCCGTGGACGAGCTGGGGCTGTCCGAGGAGCACGAGCGGACCCTGTGGAACTACCTGACGTACGCGGCGGCGTCGATGGTGAACACTCCCGGCTGACGCGCTCCCCGGGGGTGCCGCGTCCCGCAGGGCCGGACGGCCCGCGGCGCCCCTGCGGGCGAGGCGCGGGCGGCTCAGCGCACGCTGATCCCGAAGGACCCGAGCCCCGACCGCCGCACGGCCACGGACCCGTACGGGGTGCGCAGCCGCAGCCACGCCCCCGAGGAGAACAGGCCGGCGTCCCCCGGCCCGGCGCCCGGCCGCAGGAAGCCGAGGGACTGGGCCGCGTGCACCGCGCGCACCGGCAGCCCGGTCCCCCCGACGTGCCGGGACCAGATGTCCCGCCCGATCCGGTCCAGTTCGGCGCGGGTACGCCCCTCGGGCGCCAGTTCCCCGGTGCGTGAGCGGAACTCGGCCACCGCGGCGGCCACCGTGGCCCGCAGCGCGTCCGGCGCGGGCAGCCCGGGCTCGGCCCGCCACCCCGCCCGCGGCGGCAGCACCCCGGCCCACGGCGGTCCGGTGACGGCTGCCGGGACGGCGGCGGTGGCCGCCCGCTCGTCCACGGACTCCAGCAGCTCACCGGCGGAGACGGTGACGTCGAGGGTGACGTCGAGTCCGTCCTCGTACGGCTTCGCCAGCCGCACCGCGCGGACCGCCAGCACCTCGAAGGACGGCGGCCGGCCGAAGACGGCGAGGGCCGTGCCGGCCGCCTGCAGACGCACCGCGGCTCCACGGTCGTAGTGGAGCAGCCGGGAGAGGAAGGCCGCGAGGTCCGCGGCCTCCGTCTCGTCGGCCAGGTGCAGCACCGTCATGCGGCGACGGCCTCCCCCTCGTCGCCGGCGCCCTCGGCCGCGTCCGTGTACTCCTGGAGGAACTCGCGCTCCTCCGGGGTGATCCGGCGCGGCCGCTGGGCCTCGAAGTCGAACGGGACGATGACCGTCGAGGCCCGCACGTACACGAGATCGCCGTCCTTCACCTCGTAGGCGAGGGTGAAGGACGCGGCCTTGATCTCGGTGACCCACAGCTCGACGTCCACCGGCTCGTGCCGGTGGACGAGCTGCCGCTTGTAGTCGATCTCGTGACGCGCCACCACGGACCCCTGCTTGAAGTCCTTGTCCGGGCGGAACAGGAAGTCGATACGGGCCTCCTCCAGGTAGCGGAGGAACACCACGTTGTTGACGTGCCCGTACGCGTCCATGTCCGCCCAGCGCAGCGGGCAGCGGTAGATGTGGCGCAAGACCGATCAGCCCCGGGTCAGCTTCTTGTAGGTGGCGCGGTGCGGACGCGCGGCGTCCGGACCCAGCCGCTCGACCTTGTTCTTCTCGTACGACTCGAAGTTGCCCTCGAACCAGAACCACTTCGACTCGCCCTCGTAGGCGAGGATGTGCGTGGCGACGCGGTCCAGGAACCACCGGTCGTGGGAGACGACGACGGCGCAGCCGGGGAAGTCCAGCAGGGCGTTCTCCAGGCTGGACAGGGTCTCGACGTCGAGGTCGTTGGTGGGCTCGTCGAGCAGCAGCAGGTTGCCGCCCTGCTTCAGGGTGAGCGCCAGGTTCAGGCGGTTGCGCTCACCGCCGGAGAGCACACCGGCCGGCTTCTGCTGGTCCGGGCCCTTGAAACCGAAGGCGGACACGTACGCCCGGCTCGGCATCTCGACCTGCCCGACGTTGATGTAGTCGAGGCCGTCGGAGACGACCTCCCACAGCGTCTTCTTCGGGTCGATGTTCTCGCGGCTCTGGTCGACGTAGGAGATCTTGACGGTGTCGCCGACCTTGATGTCACCGGAGTCCGGGGTCTCCAGCCCCTGGATCATCTTGAACAGCGTGGTCTTGCCGGCGCCGTTCGGGCCGATGACGCCGACGATGCCGTTGCGCGGCAGCGTGAACGACAGCCCGTCGACCAGCACCTTGTCCCCGAAGGCCTTGTGCAGGTCGTTGACCTCGACCACGACGTTGCCCAGGCGCGGGCCCGGCGGGATCTGGATCTCCTCGAAGTCCAGCTTCCGCATCTTCTCGGCCTCGGCGGCCATCTCCTCGTACCGAGCGAGACGCGCCTTGGACTTGGCCTGCCGCCCCTTGGCGTTCGACCGCACCCACTCCAGCTCTTCCTTGAGCCGCTTCTGCCGCTTGGCGTCCTTCTGGCCCTCGACCTTCAGACGGGCGGCCTTGGTCTCCAGGTAGGTGGAGTAGTTGCCCTGGTAGGGGTAGGCGCGGCCGCGGTCGAGCTCGAGGATCCACTCGGCGACGTTGTCCAGGAAGTACCGGTCGTGGGTGATGGCCACGACGGTCCCCGGGTACTTGGCGAGGTGCTGCTCCAGCCAGTTCACCGACTCGGCGTCGAGGTGGTTGGTGGGCTCGTCGAGCAGCAGCAGGTCGGGCTGCTCCAGCAGCAGCTTGCACAGCGCGACGCGGCGCTTCTCACCACCGGAGAGGTTGGTGACGGGCCAGTCGCCGGGCGGGCAGCCCAGGGCGTCCATGGCCTGCTCCAGCTGGGCGTCGAGGTCCCAGGCGTTGGCGTGGTCCAGCTCCTCCTGCAGCTTGCCCATCTCGTCGAGCAGCGCGTCGGAGTAGTCGGTCGCCATCAGCTCGGCGATCTCGTTGAACCGGTCGAGCTTGCCCTTGATCTCGGCGACACCCTCCTGGACGTTCTCCAGGACGGTCTTGTCCTCGTTCAGCGGGGGCTCCTGCAGCAGGATGCCGACGCTGTAGCCGGGCGACAGGAACGCGTCGCCGTTCGACGGCTGCTCGATCCCCGCCATGATCTTCAGCACGGTCGACTTACCGGCACCGTTCGGGCCGACGACGCCGATCTTCGCCCCCGGCAGGAAGTTCAGGGTGACGTCATCGAGGATCACCTTGTCGCCGTGCGCCTTGCGCGCCTTGCGCATGGTGTAAATGAACTCAGCCAAGAGAAACCGTCCGGCAGCTTGAAATCAGGCAGTGGGCAGATACACCCCATCTTGCCGTACGGCCACACCTGGGTGGTAACCCGTCCGGCGAAGGCGCCCCGACCTGGCCCTCCCGCGGCCGTCAGCGGCGGGCCAACGGTCACTGCGGATCACCGTCGGCCGCTGGCCCGGGGCATCGGCGGGCGGCCGGGGCCCGTCGGGGAGCCGGCGGGCGGCACCGGGCCGGCCGACCCGGCGTGCGGCGGCCCGGCCGGCGCCGCCGGGGGATGCGCGCGAGCGGAGCCGACCGGGGCGGCCCGGAGCGGCCGCGCGGGCCGGGCTCGGCGGCGCCGGGCTTCGCGGGCCCCGGCGGCGTCCTGCCGCACAGCGGACCCCCGAGACCGTGGCTCCGGGGCGGGCTCGCGCTCCTGCTCCTGCTCCTTCTCCTGCTCCTGGGCCCAGCGTCGCTCAGTCGTGCGTCGTCTCGCGGCGGCGGAGCACCACCAGCACCGCGCCGCCGATCACGACCAGGCCGATGGCCACGCCCGCGATCAGCGGGGTCATCGCCGAGCCGCCGGTCGCGGCCAGGTCCGTGGTGTCCGCGGCGACGCCGCCCACCGTGGCGGGGCTGGGATCGTTGCGCAGCTGGGTGGTCTCCGTCGTGATCGCGCCCCGGGTCCGGCAGTCCAGGACGCCGGTGACACGGTGGCTGAGGCCGTCGGGGCCGGTGACCGTGAAGTCGTAGGCCTGGTCCTCCTGGAGCGGCACGGTCACCGTGCGGGAGGCGCCCGCCGGGACGGTGTGCTCGGCGCCCATCAGCGTGAAGGTGAACGGCTCGTCGCCCTGGTTGGAGGCGATGACGTCCACACCGCCCGCGGCGCAGTTCTCACGGGCCGACACCGCCGGCACGGCGCCCTCGGCCGCCCAGGTGGCCGTCGCGCTCGCCGAGACCGTGGACTCGCTGGACCCGGCCAGTATCTGGGTCTGGCTGTGGCTCTCGGAGACGAAGGCGCGGCCCACCGGCACGGTCGTGGAGGCCTGCACGGTCAGCCGGGCCGTGCCCGCCGTGCCGCCGGAACCGCGGAGGGCGTCCGCGGTCGTGTCGTCGGGCACGTCGAAGTACAGCGTGCTGCCGTCCCGCGCCGACGTGACCGCCCGGCCGGCCCTGTCGGTGACGCGCACCCCGCTGGTGGCCGCGTCCGCCGGCGGGGACACCGTGACCGCGCCGGCGTCGGTGTGCACGGTCACCGGGCCCAGCAGCCCGCCCGGCCGGCCGGACACCACGGGCGGGTCCAGGGTGAGCGAGGCCCGCGGCTCGGCGACGTTCCTGGCGTTCTTCTCCAGGTAGTCGGCGAGCTTCTCGGCCTGGGGGTCGACGGCGTCGACCTCCGCCCCGTCGGAGTAGCGCCAGATGGCCACCTGGGTGCCGGCGGCCGCGTCCTGCTCGGTCAGCCCGTCCGCGCCCGCCTTGCGCGCCAGTGCCGCGAGGTCGTTGACCTGGGGGTAGGAGTTCCGCAGGATCCAGTGGATTCTGCCGGCGTCCTTGTTGGCGCCCAGCGAGCTGCCGCTCCAGGGTGTCTCCTGGTACCGGGCGTCCGGCCGCGTCGGGTTGTGGAGGTCGACGCAGTACGTCTGCAGGGTGCCGCCGCCGTCCACGGACATCTCGAACAGGCCCGCGGCGACCTTCTGGTCCCCGCCGTCCTCGTGGATCACGGCCTCGCCGTAGGTCTTCAGGCCGTTGATCGTCGCCGTCGCGCCGCCCTGGGTCTGCGGTGCCTCCTCGGCCACGGCCGTACCCGCGCCGGACAGCACACCGGCCGCCACGAGACCGCACGCCGCCGCGGCGGCGGCCAGGCGGGCCGTTCCGGTGGACCGGCAGAACCCAGAGAGCGCAGCAAGCACAGAATTCCCCTTCGAGCAGGACCCGTTGGACGTGGGGGACGGTCCCACCAGCAGAATCGGCAGCCCCTAGGGGCACGTCCGGCATCCTATGAATCTGCCGGAGCCTCACCTGCTGGTCGGATCATCCGATGGCCGATCCGATCCGTAATCGTTATCGCCGGAGGTCTTGGCCTCCTGGCCATATCGACAAATCCACCGGTACGTGCGCGATGTCGCGCGGTGCGCACACGGTTCCGGGACGGATCACCGGCAGGCCGTCGCTGTCCTAGCCGCCGCGGCCGTGGCCGCTGTGGCCGTGGCCGTGGTGCGGTGAGGTGCCAACCGGCTGACGGCTGACGTCATGTCACCGCCACCGCCTGCCGCTTCCGTTGCCCCGGATCGCCCTCCCGCGCGCCGTCCTGTGCGTCGTCGGGCCGCGGGGTCTCCCAGTCCGGCTCCGGCCGGTTGGCCGTCGGCGGCGCCTCCGGTTTGCCCGCACGGTGGAACAGCGCCGTGCCACGGGACAGGTCGTGGCCGATCGCCACCGCGTCGATGTCGGCGGACGCCCGCTGCTGCTGGCCCTCGCGGAGGTCCGTGCGCACCTTCAGCCGGCCCTGCACGATCAGCGGCTGGCCCACCTCCACGCAGGCGGCCACGTTCGCCGCGAGCTGCCGGTTGGCCCACACCGTGAAGAAGTTGGTGTGCCCGTCCGTCCAGGTGCTCTTCTCCCGGTCCCAGTAGCGCGCGGTCACCGCCAGCCGGAACCGCGCCGACGGGCCCGCCGCCAGCTCGCGGTACGCCGGCCGGGTCGCCACGTTGCCCACCACGCACACGATGGTCTCGTTCATGCCCTCGCTCCCCTCCCCGCCCGTCCCTCACGGCCGGGCGGACGTGCGTACGGGCCCCTCCCGTACGGCTGCGTCTGCCGTGCCGGCGCGTACGACTGCCGCACCCGCCCGCACGTCACGCCGACCGCCCGCAACCGGCCCGCCGCTTCCGCGGCCGGACCCGCCGTGCGATCGCCGTGACGTCAGACTGCCTCCGCCGGGCCGGGCCCGCTGAGCGCTGTGGACGACCACCCCCCTGTGGAGAACTCCGTCACCCGGACGAGTGGCCGCAGGTCACCGGCGCCCTCGTCCGCCCCCGCCGGCCCGCTCTCACCCCACCCCGGAGCCGGTCCGCACGACCCTCGCGTACTGCTCCCGGACCTCCCGGTACCGCAGCAGCTCGGCCGCCACCGGATCGAGCACCCGGGCCCGGCCGCAGCTCGCCGCCGCCTCCCGCAGCCGCCGTTCCGCCTCCTGGCCGTAGCGTCTCGCGGGCCCCCGGGCCGCCATGCGGCAGCCCCACTCCACCAGCGGCCCGCCGACGATCCCGCAGACCATCAGCACCACCGGGACACCCAGGTTGGGAGCCATGACGCCGACGATCTGACCCGACAGCCACAGTCCGCCCAGGATCTGCACCAGCGTCATCGCCGCCTGCACCAGCACGGCCACCGGCCACCAGCCCGGCCGCGGCGGCCGCCCCGGCGGGAGCCCGGTCCGCGCCACCAGGTCGTCCAGCGCCTCCGACAACCCCTGCGAACCGCGCACGGCCGCCTCGCGCACCGCCTGCGCCCAGGGCGCGGGCAGCCCCGCCGACGCCCGCTCCGAGACCGTGCGGACCGCGTGCTCCACACGCTGGCGGGCCGTGGCCTCCTCGTCCGCCTGGGTGCGCACCGCGATACGGCCCGTCGTGGACTCGCCACGGCCCTGGTACCAGCGCCACAGCCGCAGCCAGGGCGTGCCGCAGGCCCGGTTGGCGTTGCGCAGCCAGGCCCGCTCGGCCGCCTCGCCCGCCGCCGTCGCGCCCACCGCGTCCGCGAGCCGCGCGGCGAACTCCTCGCGCGCCTCCTCGGTGAGCCCGACCCGGCGGCCGGTGGCGTAGACGGGCCGCAGCTCGGCCGCCGCGGCGTCCACGTCGGCCGCCACGCGGCGGGCCGCCGCCCCGCGCTCCGCCACGAACTGGCCGAGCGCCTCGCGCAGATCGTCGACGCCCTCGCCGGTCAGCGCGGACAGCGCGAGCACGGTGGCGCCCGGCTCCTCGTACTCGCCGAGCGCGATGCCGTCCTCGTCCAGCAGCCGCCGCAGGTCGTCCAGGACCTGGTCGGCGGCGTCCCCGGGCAGCCGGTCCACCTGGTTGAGGACGATGAACATGATCTCCGCGTGACCTGCCATCGGCCGCAGATAGCGCTCGTGCAGGACGGCGTCCGCGTACTTCTCGGGATCGACCACCCAGATGACCGCGTCCACCAGCTTCAGGATCCGGTCGACCTGTTCGCGGTGCTGCACGGCCGCGGAGTCGTGGTCGGGCAGGTCGATGAGGACCAGTCCGCGCAGCTGCGCCTCGCTCTCCGGATTGTGCAGCGGACGGCGGCGCAGCCGGCCCGGGATGCCCAGCCGATCGATGAGCCCCGCAGCGCCGTCGCTCCAGCTGCACGCGATGGGCGCGGCCGTGGTCGGGCGCCTGACGCCGGTCTCCGAGATGGCCACCCCGGCCAGGGCGTTGAACAGCTGCGACTTGCCGCTGCCGGTGGCCCCGGCGAGGGCGACGACCGTGTGCCGGCCGGACAGCTTGCGGCGGGCGGCGGCCTCGTCCAGCACCCGGCCCGCCTCGGCGAGGGTGTGGCTGTCGAGGCGGGTGCGGGAGAGGCCCACCAGTTCGCGCAGGGCGTCCAGGCGGGAGCGCAGCGAGCCGTCGTACGCCAGCGGAGCCGGGGGCGGGCTGCCCGGGCCGCGGTGCGGGGTCTCCAGAGCGGACGCGCGTTCGGCGGCGAGAACCGCGGCCGTGGCCTCGGTGACACGCCGGGCGATGAGCCCGTCGTCCCAGGTCTCCTTCGCCTCCGCGTCGGCTGCCGTGCCGGCCTCGGGGGCGGGCTTGGGCGCGGGAGCCGGGCCGGCCGCGGTCCCGGCTGCCGGGCGGGGCTTCGCCGGGTGGGAGTGGGGTCGGGGGACGGTGACGGCCTCCCCGGAGCCGGGCCCGCGCGCGGGCCGCTCGCGGGCGGATTCCCTGCCGTTCACGCGCGCGGGGTCTTCGCCGTTGCCGCGCGCGGGATCTCTGCCGTTGCCACGCGCGGGGTCTTCGCTGTCGGCTCGCGCGGAGTACGTGCCGTTCACGCGGGCGGGGCCTTCCCGTTCCTCACCGTTCCTGTGTTCCTCGTCGTCCTTCTTCTCTTTTTCGTCTTTCACCCGTACGGGCCAATCCCGGCGGGCCGTTCCGTCATCGGCTAGCGGAGGCCGGTCGCGGTCCGCGCTCCCGTCCTCGACGCGCGGGGGCCGGGCGCGGTCCTTCCCCTCCTCCTCCACGCGCGCGTGCCGTGCTCCGACCGCGCCGTCTCCCTCGTCCCCGCGCTGGGCCTCGGCCTCGGTCGTGGCGCCGCCCTCGGGCGGGCTGCTGCCCTCGGCCCGGCTGCTGCCGGCGTCGTTCTTCGGCCGGGCGTCGTCGCCGTCGCCGTCGTCGCGTGCCGGTTCCCCGCTCGGCGCCGGGTCCGCGGGGGCCTCGGTGGCGGCTGAGGCACCGGTGACGGCGGAGGTTCCGGCGGCGGCGGGGGCTTCCGTGACGGCAGGCGCCCGGGTGGCGGCGGGGGCGTCGCCCTCGCGGCCCTCCTCCGGCCGGCTCGGGCGGGTCTGTGCGGGGGCGCCCGCGCGCGCGGTGCCGTCGGCGGCGCTCGCGGCGGCGTGCCGGCCGTACTGCCTGGCATCCGTCCCTCCGCTGTGCTGCCCGGACGCGGTGTCGCCGCCGTGCTGCGCGGACCGGTTGTCGCCGCGGTCGCCGCCGTGCTCGGTGCGCCTCATGTGGTCGGTGTCTTCGGTGTGGTCATGGTCAGTGACGGCGGTCACCGGTCACCTCTCCTTCTGCAGTACGGACAGCGCGGCGATGAGTTCGGCCTGGTGCTCGGGGTGGACGTCCAGGGCGTCGATCGGGGCGAGGCGCCGTTCGCGTTCGCCGTGGACGACCCGGTCCACGTACTCGGCGAGCCGCCGTCCGGCCCGGTCCCGCAGCCGCAGCGCGCCGTGGGCGCCGAGCCGCTCGGCGAGCCCCTCCCCCGCCGTGCGCGCCCGGCGTCCGCCCAGCACCGCGGTGGCGACCAGGGCGGCGACGACCTCCGGATCGGCTGCGCCGGCCCGCTCCAGTGCCCGTACCTCGTCGTCGGCGTACTCCTCCACCTCGCGCCGCCAGCGCCGCACCGCCAGGCCGATGCGGTGCTCGGCACTGGCCAGGGAGGAGTCGCGGTCGCGGTCGGCGAGCCCCGGGGCGCGCGCGGCGGGCTCGCGCCGCCAGGCGTCGTCGGCGCGCTCGTCGGCGGCGGTGACGGCGCACAGCAGCAGGGCGGCCAGGCTCTCCACCAGCGCGTCCAGGAGCTCCCCGGCCGTGCAGTCCAGCGGGAAGGCGCGCCAGCGCTTGAGGGCGTCCCCGGCGAGCACCGCGCCCGACTGGAGGCGGCCGCGCAGACGCTCGTACTCGCGGTCGTAGGCGCTGTCCACGGCGCCGGTGAGCCGCAGGGCGGCCGCGTACTGGGCGGCGGTGGCGCTGGCCAGCTCGGGGATGCGCGACCTGAGCGAGTCGAGGAGGCCGTGGGCCGTACGGGCCATGGCGTGCTGCCGGGCGGCGGGGTCCTGCGCGTGATGGGTGAGCCAGCTCTTCAGAGGGGCGACGGCGGTCGCGGGCAGCAGACCGGCGCCCCAGGCGGACTCGGGCAGCTCGGGCACGGTGAACCGGGGCACGTCGCCGAGCCCGGCCTTGGTGAGCAGGGCGCCGTACTGCCGGGAGACCTCGGAGACGACCTGGTGGGGGACCCGGTCCAGGACGGTGACCAGGGTGGCGTCGTACTCCTTGGCCGTGCGCAGCAGGTGCCAGGGGACGGCGTCGGCGTAGCGGGCCGCCGTGGTGACCATGATCCAGATGTCGGCGGCGCAGATCAGTTCGGCGGCGAGGACACGGTTGTCGGCCATCAGGGAGTCGACGTCGGGGGCGTCGAGGAGGGCCACCCCGCGCGGGACGGTGTCGGCGGTCTCGACGCGCAGGACGCGTCCGGGATCCTCGCCGCCGGGGTGCAGGAAGTCGTCGCCGGGGTCCTGGTGCGGCACCCACACGCGGGTGAGGTCGGGGAGCACGCGCATGCCACTGAACCAGTGATGGTCCTCCGGATGGCAGACGAGCACCGGCGTCCGGGTGGTCGGCCGCAGCACGCCGGCCTCGCTCACCCGCCGCCCGACGATCGAGTTCACGAGCGTCGACTTGCCCGCGCCCGTGGAGCCGCCGACGACGGCCAGCAGCGGCGCCTCGGGCTCCCGTAGCCGGGGCACCAGGTAGTCGTCGAGCTGTGCGAGGAGTTCGTCGCGGTTGGCACGCGCGCGTGGGGCCCCGGCCAGGGGCAGCGGAAAGCGTGCGGCGGCGACACGGTCGCGCAGAGCGGAGAGTGTGTCGAGCAGCTGAGGCCGTACGTCCAAGGTCACCACATGCGAAGAATGCCCAATTTTAGGGGAATTCTGAAGCATATGGACGTGTCTGCGCGCCGACAGAGCACAACGGACGGATGGGACGACCGGGACATGGGCACCTGCCAGGCATAACGAGTGCACAACACCCGGGGCGCCAGCGGCCAAAAACGATGCACGATTCGTACCCGCCTGCGATTATCAGGACCGCTTCACCGAACCTCCACATCGAGCCACGGAGGCGAGGCGACAGGGTCTTGGAACCGGGAGCCCTATCCTTGACCCCGGCAACGTCACGGATCAGCCCACACCAGGGCACCAGGCACGAGGCCACCCACCCGGCCCCCGTAGCTCAGTGGATAGAGCAGGCGCCTTCTAAGCGCTTGGCCGCAGGTTCGAGTCCTGCCGGGGGCGCCAGTCTTCACTCTTCCACTCGGGAGAGCTTTTCGCTGGTCAGAGCCGGTGCCGACCGACACGACGAAGCCCCGGACGCCCTCCTGCCGATCAAGGGCGGACTCCGGGGCCGTCCGGCTGTCACCGGGTTCTCGCGGGTGGCCGTGTCGAATACGTGTCGAAGTTCCCGGCCGGAGGATCAGCCGACGCCGGGTGCCTCCGGCAGGTCGCCCGCGGCTTCGAGCCGCCGCTTCAGGTCCGGCAGCTGCCCGTCGACACACCGGGCGTACGTGGCGAGGAGCACGGCCACGCTGTTCCCGGCCCACTCCGCCACCTGGGCAGGCGGGATGCCGTCGTTGAGCCACTTCGTCAGGCGCGTGTGCCGGTTGTCGTACACCCGCCGCCCGGTGGGCGACTCGAACACGTGCGGGGGCAGCACGGCCTTCCGGGCACCGCGCCACGCCCGGCGGATGACCGACCCGGCGAGGATGCCGCCGGACTCACCCTGGAAGAGCAGATCACCCGGCTTGAGCTGTTCGTCGGCGATGTGCCGGCGCAGGATGCGCGTGAGGGCCGGATGCCCCGGCACGGTGCGCGTCTCGCCCTCCGCACGGCCCTTCAGGTCGCGCCGTTCGTGGATCTCACCCGTGTCGGTCCACTGCTTCCCGACCTCCGGAGTCGCCGTGTGGATCAGCAGCTCGCACCACTGATCCGCGGCGTCGGGCTCGGGCAGCGTGACGTCCTCCACCCGCATGGCCACGGCTTCCTCGGGCCGCGGGCCGCAGTAGTACAGCGTGGCGAAGAAGGCGTGGAGCCGCCGACCACCGCGCGGCCGGCGCCGTATCCAGTCGAGGATCGCCGCCGCCTGCTCGGGGTTCAGCAAGGACCGCTTGTCCACGGCGTTCGAGGTCTTCGTGGCGGCCGTCGACTCCTTGCCCTTGGGAAGGGGGTTGACCCGCAGGATGCGCCGCCGGACCGCGTACTTCATGACGACGTTGAGGATCCGGCGGTTGCGCTTCCGGGACCAGGCCGCCGCCTGCCTGCCGTCGAGGCGGGTGTTAATGGCCCGCAGGACCTGGTCGACCTTCTCCGGGTCCTCCCAGACCGACACGGGCAGGGAGTTCCGCTCGACCCATCTGAGGATGGCCACCACGTCCCGGGGCGCGTCCGGGCGCCGGTTGGTGTTGAACGCCCATTCCCGCAGCGCGGTGCGCACGGCCGCGGGCGCGAACTGGGTCGGCTTGGTCCGCAACAGCGCGACGGTCGTCGCGGTCAGGGTCTTGGCGATGTTCTTCCGGCTGTTGCCGCCGAACTGGGACCAACGGGCGTCCACGTACTCGACGGCGAACCGGTACCAGCTCATGGCAGCCGACTTGGAGCGATGAGACACCGGGAGACCGGTGGCGACGACGAAAGCCTCGCCCTTGCCCGTGGCCCGAATGAGTTCCGAGCGGAATCCCTCGGCGAGCGCGACCGTGTTGAAGGGCTCACGCCAGCGCTTGCCCGCGACTACCCAGCGCACGGTGTACGTGGTCTTCCGAGCGCCCTTGTAGCTGAGGATCTTGTAGATCTTCACGTCGTACGTCGTCTCCATCAGGCGGCGTCCTCACGGTCGTCCAGCCAGTGATCGAGATCGCTCCGCCGGATCCGGAGGTCACCGTTCGGGAGCTTGATGCAGCGCGGCGCACGGCGCTTGGCCCGCCAGTCGTAGAAGGTCGAGCGTGAGATAGCCAGTTCTTCGCAGACCTCCGCGAGGGTGAGCATGGTTCGTCGTGACCGGATGGCCGTGGTCATTCCGTGCTCCCTTCGCTCAGGAGGGCGGCGCGGGCGGTATCGCGGTTGGTCTGGAGGTCGCGGGCGATGGTCGCGGCGATGGCGGCTTCACCCGGGGTGTGGCCGTGGCCGGCGTACTGCCAGTCCGCCAGGACGAGGACGGTGTCCGGCTCGCGGTCGTCGAGGCCGAGGACGGATGCCTCCTGGGCGGCGCGGTAGTCGGCGCGCTCCTGGCGCAGGGCGCCGAGGGTGGTGGAGTAGGTGCGCGACTTGGACGAGAAGTGCCCGCGGAAGCCGAGCATGTGGGCCCAGGCCCAGAGACGCCGGTCCGGGTAGAGGCTGTCCAGGTCGCGGCAGGCGGTGATGAGGCGCCAGGTGTGGTCGGGGACCTGGTGACGGTCGAGTTCGGCGAGTTCGCCGATACGGCGGTCCAGGGTGCCGGTGTTCTCGGCGGCCTTGGTGGCGTACTTGGCCACGTACGAGGCGACGGCCTGTTCGGTGATGTCGGAACCGTCGCCGAACGCCTGGACCGGACGGACGTCGCGCTGTCGACCCCAGCGGAAGGTACGGGCCGGCTCGTCACCGGCAGCCGGGACCGAGACGGACGTGTACGAGTGCGCTGCGGCGGCACGTACGGCGTCCGTGAGGAGGGCGACCGTGGCCCAGGCGGGCGGGGGTGTCCCGGGCCCCTCCGGGCCGTCGAGACGTACGACGGCGTGGAAGTGCAGGGCGCCGCGCTTCTGGAACTCGGCGACCTTGCCGTACGAGACGCGAAGGTGTTCGGCGAGTTCACGGCGGGGCAGGCCGGCGCGGGCGGCGATTTCACGGCGGAGTCGCGTGGTGAAGCGCTGCCAGAGCTGACCGGCGTGGTTGTTGAACAGCACGGCGCCCGCGTAGTCGTAGCTGTCCGGGTCGAGGGCGGTGCCCAGCTCCGGAGCATCGGAGGTGTGCGGGGTGCCGCAGCGGCAGGTGCCGTGATCGGGGCGGTTGTGGACCGGGCCGAACGAGGGTGCCGTGAGGGTGGCGAAGACACGCGGGTGATCGCGGACGGTGGCGGGGACGTCGCGGCGGGCGTCTCCGGCCAGGCCGGCGCGGATCAGGTGGTAGGTGTCGCCCGCGTAGGTCCAGGCGCAGGACGGGCAGCGGGAGGCGCGGCGGTTGCCGCAGGCGAGGCGGAGGCGTCCGCCCGGCTCCTGCTCGGTGGAGTAGTGGTGCAGGGTCTCGCCGGTGGTCTTGTCCTTGTGGAGGACCCAGCCGGTGAGGTGGATCGGATCGGAGCAGCCGCCGGTACGGCGGATCTGGTCCTCCAAGCGGGCGTAGTCCGAGGCCGCGGCCACCCGGAGCACGTCCCCGAGGGTGATCGGGTCAAGCAATGTGTCGGGAATCGACGCACTCGGTGTCGCGGATGAGGCGCGATGGGCCATGCTTGGGGTTCCTTCCGGTTGCGAGATCGGACAGGGACGGCGCCCGGGCGGCGGATGCTTGGCGGTATCGAGGCCGCCCGGGTGCCGGTCAGCGACGCTTGGCGTCGGAAGTGAGCAGGGAGCGCAGGACGACCGCGCAGACGGCGACCGAAGCGCCGGTGATGGCGACCGCCAGGAGCAGGGAGACCAGGACGGCTCCGAGCACCAGGACGACGGCCGTGCCGCCGCCCACGAGGGCGAGGACGGTGCCAGGGGCCAGCTGGACCGTAGGCCGGACCGGCGTCGGAGCCGTCGGGGCGACCGGCGGGGTCCCCGCGTTCGGGGTGATGGTGGTCGGCTCTACGACGGCGGGCGGTGTGCCGAGCCCGGTCGGCGCGGGCATGGTGGGGATCTTCGGACGGAACATCGGTGTTCTCCTCTCGCGAGCGGGCTACTTGACGAGCGCGTTGATGGCCGAAGCAAGGACGCTGTCGGCGAGGAGGAAGCCGCCGAGCAGGAGAACGCCGATGAGCCAGGCCGGCGGGCGGATGAGCTTGACGCCGAGGTAGCCGACGGCAAGCAGCGCGAACCAGAGCGGGACCTGCATGGCGGATGTCTCCTAGCGGACGCGGCAGCGGTGGGTGCGGGCGGCGAGCTGGGCCGCGGTCTGACTGGAGTAGTCGGCGGACCAGCCGCAGCCGTCGGAGCTGCACACGGCGGCGTGCTTGGTCTGGCCGTTGCGGTCGCGGTGCGTGCCGATCTGCACCGGGCCGATGCGCATCACGGAGTGGAAGTGCTCGCGGGCAGGCATGTCAGTCGGCCTCCTCTCGGGTCGTGGTTGGCGAGCAGGTGGGCGAGGAAGGGCCGCCACTGGTCTTCGTCTCTCGCCGATCAGGCGAGGTGGGCGGCGATGGCGTCGGCGAGGTGGGGCGGGACGCCGAGGCGGGAGCGCAGGGTGTCGGGGTCGATCGGGGCTCCGGTGCGAGCGCGGTACTCGTCGGCGACCTTGCGGGCGTGGTCGACCAGGACGGCGGGGACCTGAGGAGCGGGGGCCGGGGCGGGAGCTTGATCCGAAGGGGCGGGGGCCGCGACAGGCTCGGGCACGGATTCTGTGGCCGAAGCGACTTCGAGGTCAGGTGCCTGCTGCTGGGCTGGGGGCTCCGCTCGCTCCGCCTCCACGACGGGTGCCGACGGGAGCGGCTCCGACTCCGTCGCCGACGAGTGAGCGAGGAGCGTGCCGCCGAGGAAAGCAAGCGCGGGCCATCCGGCGATGCCGAGGCGGAGCAAGGCGGGCGGGTCGGCCAGGTCGAGGAACCCGGCGGTGGCGACGTTGGCGCCGAGTGAGGCGCATAGCGCGACCAGGAACCAGCACCAGGCGAGCCGGGACGGGCCCTCACTGCGCAGGCGCCGCCAGGCGGCCACCAGGAGCAGGTCGACGCTGACCGGGTAGGCCCATGCCTTCCACCCGTTCTGTCCGGCGGCGGAGGCCAGGTCATGCAGATGCGCGAAGGACAGAGCGCCGGCGATGACGGCCTGGACGAGGACCGCGTCGACACGGAGGCCGTGACGAGCACCCATCAGGAGTCACCCGGGTAGGCGGGTCCGCCGTCGGGGTCGTAGCCGTCCGGGAACACGCCGGGCGGCGGCTCGGGCAGGGAGACGGCGAGGGACGGACTGACGGCTTCGACGAAGTCCAGGTCGGCGCCGGTCATGTCGGCGTACAGGGCGAGTTGGCCGAGCAGGAGTATGGTCCGGGCGAAGTCCTCGCAGTTCGGGCACATAGCGGGATCTCTCTTCTTCGGGCATGGCGGGGTGGGGACTTGGCGCGAAGGCGGTCACGCCGACCGGTGGGGATACGAGAAGTCAGGCGGTGGCCGGGGACGGCTTGGCCGTCGGTGAGGGAGCGTCGGCCGAGCCGGAGAGAGTGGGCCGGAACGGAGCCAGCTCGGGCAGGTCCGGCGTCCGGTCGGCATGCCGGTTGCAAGTGTTCACGGCCTGCCGGAGCGACGTGTATGGGGCACGGATGCGGTGCCACCCTCCGGACGAGTCGCCCGTGATGGCGAGCCCTCGCATCTCCGCCGGGATCCGAATGGCGGCGAGTACGGCGTCCGGGGCGATGCGGTCAGGCTCCTGGACGCCTTGGACGGCAACGGGCCTCACGTACGCAGCCACGACGGCAAGCGCCTGATCCCAGCGGGATAAAACTTTCTCTCCTTCATCAAGCCCCGGCTGCGCTCCGCTCCGCCGGGCGCGCTCCCGGCTCCGCTGCGGGCGCCGCTCCTGCCTCCGGCCCGCTCCGCCCGCGCTGCGCCGACGCGCGCCCACTGGTGGATAAGGCCGGTGGCCATGATTCGATCACCGCATAGCGCGGCCATGGTCAGAACAGTGCCTCCGGCGGGGGATCGGCCGGCACCGGGATGGAGGGGGCCCCGTCGCCGACCGCGGGTCCGTTGTGGCGTGCGCGGGGAGCTCCCATCCCGTCCACCGTCGACCCAGGCGAAGCCGAGCAGACGCGGCCCATGGCGTCCAGGTCGTTCGTACAGTGGCGCGCTCCACCTGGACGCCATGGACCACGCCCGCTCCACGGTGTGTGGGTCGACGGCGGACGGGATGGGAGAGGGGATAGTGGTGGGCAGCCTGCTGGGGTCTGCGCAAGCTAGTTGACCTAGGCCTTTGACGCTGAGGGCTTGTTGTCCCTACGGGCATCAATGACGACCACCGAGGGGTCGTTGGCAATGTCAAGTTCCCGCAAAACCCTTTTGGTTTTCTCTTGCTCTTCTGCTGTATAGCAAAGGATCACTTTGACTGATTTCTTGGTCCCGTTGGCCGCCTCGTAGATTGCAACCTGCCGCTCCAGGTTCCGGGCAAGGGAAGGGTTCGAGGCCAACTTGAACTCAATGAGGGACTTGTCTCCTGCGCCGTAAGAAACCTTGAAATCCACGGGCCCTCGACCGTTATTGGGCTCCCGATTCACATCGAATTCCGTGTAGCACCAAATCAAGCCGAAGTAGAGCTGGACTTCGGCCTCCCTGGAGAATCCTTTCCCCGCTCGATTTATCAGCCGATACCCGTCTTTATTTTCTATGTAGTCCTTGAAGCACAGAACCCTTTCTAGGGCCTCTTCGTAACTAGTCCATGGCCTATCGTAGAAATCGGTTTTCGCCTGAAGGTCTGGCACGGCGCGCTTGACTTGTGCAACGAGGACGTTGTGCGTGTCGTCCGTTTTCGCCTTGCTGGTGGCTCGAGCCTCATCTCCTTCCCGTTCCTTTAGGCCGATATACAGATCGACCAGTTCAGGGAACTCCTTGATCACTCGATCGATCGCGGCATTTCGATCCTTGACGGTCTGCTTCTTGTAGAAGACTCGAGCGAAGTAGTTGTTGACCTGCGCTCTTGTCTGATCGTCTTCGATGGCCGCTGGCAGGCCTTTAAACCGCCTAAGCAGGTCTTCCCTGCTGATCCAGGTGTCGTCACGAGTAAGCATGTCTGTCGGCGTCAGAATGACAAAATCATTGCGCAGCTCGGGTAGAAAGTAAGTGCGCGTCTCCCAAGACTCGGTTACATAGTTGAACGCGGCTCGTGGCACTGCGAAATGGCTGCAATCCTCTTCGCTCATGTGCTCCCGCGCGAATTTCTCGGTAAAACGCAGAAGGTAATGTTTGATCAGGTTGGTCGTAAAATCGCTAACGCAGTCCCGCCCGACACGCGGGCCGATCAGGGCAAGTTTTTCTAGATGTGTCCCGATCCCTTGTTCGTTTCCTACGTTCTTGAGGATGTCGCCAAGTGATTGATTCAAGGATTCGGCAAACTTCTTACCCAGTGCGTGTCCGTCGTTACCGAAGAGGGTGAAGCCGAGCCAATTCTGCTTCACCTCCTTGAAGTGGTACCAGTTCTTGATGTCTCCAGAGGTAAGTCCGGCTCCCGATTTCCGCTGGAGGAATTGGAGGTAGATGACGATCTGGTCGTGCAGTGCCTGATACTCGGGTTTCTTGCTGGTGAACAGCAAGAATGGGTCAATAAACATGGGGAGGTCGGAGACGATGCAAATATCGAATGCCCCGTAATCGGCCAGAGTCTGGGATGAAATGCCGAAGTATTCGGAGAAGTAGATCCTCGGTTCGGTCATCGATCTTTCGCCTTCCGCTATCCACCGCCAACTTCCCCAAGTCTATTGGCTAGTTGGGGGTGAGTCTTGGTCTTCTGTGGTCTTACCGGCCCATACAGCAACGGAGTGCTTCCGGTGGAGACGTTAGCCACAGGCACTGACATCGTGGCCTGTCAGTCCTGTCTGGCCGGGCGGTGAGGCAGGTGGCAACCCAGACACTCAGGTGGTGGCACCCGCCCCTAGACCGCCGGATCAGAGCCTCACGAGCAGGGACTCAATGTCAGTGCTGACCGTTACGGTCGTGCAGATCGTCAAGCTGGTTCTGATGCGGGGGTTCACGTGGGTGGTCAGTTGCGTGTAGGTCAGGTCTTTCGCTAGGCGACAGGCAAGGATCCGAAGCCGCCGACGATCGAGGGGTTCCCCAACTTCCATCACGTGACTCACTCGCCAGGACGCGTGCGAGCCCTGCTGGAGGCAGGGATCAACGGCATGGCCAAGATTCGGACACCGGACGGCGAGCGCCGGCCCGTGATCCTCATCCGGTCGAGTCCCTGGAAGGCCGGTTCCGAGCAGACGCCTTGGCACGACGTGTTTGACATGGACAACGGGCACGTTCGTTACTTCGGCGATCACAAGGCGACCACCACCGTGGAGCCTGGCAAGACCACGGGCAACGCAGCCCTACTCGACGCGTTCACCGGGCACCAGGGGCGCACTCCCGAGGAGCGAGCCACCGCCGTCCCGCTGCTCTTGTTCCGCGCGGTATCGCGGAGCGGAAAGGTCAAGGGGCACGTCGAGTTCTGCGGGCTGGGAGTGATCGAGCGGGCTGAGCGTCTCGTGCAGTGGGGCGGCAGCGACCACACGACGTTCACGGACTACGTCTATGACATCGCCCTTATCGATCTCACTGCTGAGGACGACGGAGTTGCTTGGGCGTGGATCGACTCCCGCCGGGACAAGAACGTGGCCGACGCACAGACGCTCGAGCTCGCCCCTCGGGCGTGGCGCGAGTGGGTCAGGCACGGGCACTCGGCCCTGCCCAGGCTCCGCCGGCGGGTGGCACGGGCCAAGGTCACCAAGGTGCCCGAGCAGCGACCCAAGCCGGGCGCCCCTGAGGCCAAGGACCTGGAGCTGATCTACAAGTATTTCGACGGGTGGAAGCACGACTTCGAGGCGGTGGCCTCGGCGGTCGCAGCACGCGTGCTGCGCGGAGCCGGGAACAATTACGTCGAAGGCTGGCTGACTCGCAGGTCGGGCGATGGGGGAGCGGACTTCGTAGGTCGGCTTGACATCGGTAGTGGGCTGGCGGGCACTAGCCTTGTCGTTCTTGGGCAGGCCAAGTGCGTTAAGCTCGACAACCTGGTCACTGCGGAGCAGATCGCTCGCGTGGTGGCCCGCCTTCGCCGCGGCTGGATCGGCGTGTACGTCACGACCGGGGCCTACTCCGTACCTGCGCAGACTGAGATGGTCGAAGATCAGTACCCCATTGTCTTGATCAATGGGCTGGACCTGGCTCGGGAGCTCAGAGGCATGGCCCGGGATGATCACGGGGGAGAGACCTGGAAGCCTGTATCGAGCACATCCTCGCCCAGCGGGAGACCGCGGTCACGAACCGGCGGCCCGAGGAGATTTTGCTCGAGTAGCGCTTCATAGGGATGCCTGCCGGTCAGACCATGGGGCGGCTGCAAGCTCTGGGTTGTCTCTGGGCTGTCCGAGGACGCTCGGCAGTGACCAACGGCGACCCCCAGTGACAGAGGCGCGAGACGACCCCAGGTCACCCAAGTCGATCTGCGACACTGGTACCGCCATGCCTAAGCCCGGAGAACTGAGCTTTTGCACTCCGAAAGGCCATTCAGTGGACCATCTAGCGTTCCACCTGAGCCCGTGCCAGACCCGTGCCAGGTTGGGAGGGGGACCACGAGGAACGGCGGACAACAGGTCGTCGGCAGCGAGGCCCATTAGGCCACTTCCTCGCAGGTCAGACGCCCAACTCCCGCTAGAGCAACTGAGCTTCCCAAGCTGAAGTAAAAAGTGCGCCACCGCAGACGAAGGTCGTAGGGTGTCGCCCATGGTGACTGCGACTGTCCGCGAGTGGGACGACGAGCAAGGGTGAGGCGTGCTCGACTCCCCCATGACTCCCGGCGGCTGCTTCGGCCACTACTCCGATATCCAGTTGGCTGGGTTCCGCACGCTGTCACCAGGACAGCGGGTTGGCCGGACCGGGTAGTTGGTGTTGCGCTGGCCGGCTCTTCTCCCCACCATTCCAGCCGACGAACGCGCCACGGTTGAGGAGATGGGGTACGAATTCTGCGGTCTCACCCTTGAACACGCGCTGCAGGTAGCTACCGGGCCCTTGCTGAACCTTCGCCAGCGGGACCGAAACGGAGAGTGGAGAGCGAGAGACCTTGCGAAGAGCCGCTCTGGCGGCGCAGGACACGCCACACGCCTTCCGAGCCTGTGCAAGATCGCTTTACGACGTGGCAAGAGCTCGCGACCATTGAGATCCCTGACGAGGAGTTCATCTGGGAGACACGCTGGCAGATCGAATAGTTCTGCCGGCGGGGATCATCAGCGCCGCACCGTGACGTGCAACCGTCATCCGGAGGGCTCCGCCGATCGTCGCGCCTCTCGCGTCCTGTTCCGTTGTCGCCAGCTCGCCCATGAGCCGGGGCGCGCTTTTCGAGCAGGTTGCCCCGGCTCGGAGCTCCTACTTCGTGCGTAGGCTCGGGCAGGACTACGCTGCCCGAGCTTCGCCAGCTAGTCGGTGAGACCTACTTCTTTCGCGAGGTCGTCGAATGCCGGCATAACAGCCAGCACGGCACTGGCCGACGCACGCCGGGCCTCATCAATGAAGTCGTCGTCCGGCAGCGCTTGACCAGCTTTCTTGAGCTTGTCGAGCTTCTGCTGGAGAAGAAGGAGAGAGACGCCGACGCCCACGGCGTACTGCTCCCGAGCTCGCTTGTCGTTGGTCAGCTCCTTGTTCCGCGCGGCGAGGTACTTCTTGAAGGGCGGGTACTCCTGGTTGAGCAGGATAGTTGGGATGAGCTGGTCGCCGAGGGCTCGCAGCTCTGCGTAGTCAGCCTGTTGGTCGGCCAGGATGGACGCCGGCACCTCTTCGACAGATCCGACGGTGACACGGTCCCAGTTGTCTTCCGCATCGTGGGTTGTCCATCGAAGTGCAACGTTGGTACCCGGTCCCGGGCCGCCCTGGCCCTGGGCGCCTTTGGTGGGCTTACCGGTACCCGTGCCGCTGCCGGGGATGTCCTCCACCAACTCCAGCTTAGTCACGTACTCAAGCCTCTGGCCCAAGCCACCCGCCGCGCGGATCCAGTCCTCCAGGACAACGCGCAGCTCGTACGTTCCGAGTTCCGCGGTCTCGGGCACAGCGACCATGACACGCGCCCGGCCATTGCGGCCCTTACCCGGGGTGATTTCTCGGTCTTCAACGATGTCGGGGTGATTGCAGATGACCCTCAGGCGTCCTCGTCGGTCATAAAATGTGTCCTCGACATCGATGGTGTAAGTGATCGAGCGAGTGGTTCCGACGACGGCTCGAACAGTGGACGGTCCCTTGATGATCGTGGGGTCCGGGTGCAGCTCGACGGGCTTGAGGGACCCTCCGCCGCCGCCAGCCCGTCCGAAGCTCTGTCCACTCCCCTGGCCACCGCTGCCATTGCCGGTGCCGAAAGAGAAGCCTTTGACGGTGAGCGCACGGCTGATCCTGCGGGCGATGTCCGCCGTCGGCTGGTCGCTCTTGTCCTGGAAGGATGCGCGGATCAGCGCGTTGTTAGCCTCTCGGAGGACGGTGGAATCCCCGATGAGGGCTCGGACGGCCTCCTCCAGCCGAAGGGCGACGTCGCCCCTGACGAGCTCGCTGCGGTCCGCGGTGAAAAGGCTGGTGCGCAAATCGATGGGCAACGCGTCTGTCTCGACGACGACAAGCAGGCGGTCATACAGGCGATTGAGACGCGCCTGGTCCCGCACGTCCCGCGGGCTCCAGTGATGGTGTACCTGGCCGTTGGACGTGAACAGAACGGCGTGATCACTGGCGAGGAACTTGTCGCGACCGCCAGGGTCCTTCGGAGCTCCGGCAAAGATCCAGTAGCGCACAGGTAGCTGGTACGTCCTGCCGTGGTGGTGGAAGGGAAGGGTCTCCTCGCCATGGTCAAAGTCGTACTCCGACTTCTCCAACCGGCGTGCAAGGCCTTCGAGGAGGGTGCCGCGGCCTCGGGTCGTGTTGTTGACGAATCGGGTCGGGAACACGGGGTGCACGAGCCGAGTATTCGTCACTACGTCGAAGGACTTCGCATCGCCCTCGCGTCGGCGCTGAACTCCATCAACCCGGTAGGAAATGAGGGCGAGGTGTGTGCCGGGCTCGAAGTCGTCGAAGTCCTCATGAGGGCACGACCAGGGTTCGGCCTCATCCGCCGCGGTATTCCACTCGCGATCCACAAGGTAGTAGGCCGTCTGTCCCTTGGTGTTGTGCTGCCATTGGACCACGGCAACCGTGATTCGATCTTCCTCACCATCCTGAAGGAGTGCCGGATCACGTCTGCTGACGACCACGACCGCCTTGGCGTTTCGGTAGGTCATGGCGCCGCCGAGACCGAAGGCGCCTTGGAGGTAGAGGGCGTCCTCCTTGTTGCTTCCCCCCAGCGCAAAGATCGTGTTCGGGACGCTGACGGGCGTCATGCCACAGCCCTTGTCTCTGAAGACTGCCGTCAGGCGCTTGGTTTTGCCAGCGGGCGGGTCAGAGTCCTCGAACGTCGTGACAGCCAACTGCGACTGCTCGCCGGAGTCGAGGTAGCGGAGCAATGTGCTGGTGGCCTCGAAGGGCGTCTTGAACGGCACCTTGTCCCGCGAGCCGAACTGCTGAAGGGCGAACCGCTCGATGACGCTGTCCTGCATGTTGGTCACGAGTTCGATGAGCTTGAGGTCGTAGCTGCCCGACGACCCCATGAGCCCGAAGTTGTTCCACTTGTCGCCTACCGGGCGGCGATGCTCGGCGGCGAAAGACTGCGCTATCAGGCCCTGGACTGCCTCGGCGTCGGCGAGGGTGACTGCGTTCAGAGCTGCACGGACGATCTGCTGGTTGAGTGCCGACACGAGGATCTCCTGGTGTGCCTGAGCTGATAACTGCATGGGAAGTTCCGAAGCGATGTTGAAGCCGGCTGGCAGATCAGGTCTTCTTCGCCCCGGAGCGGATGTGCTCCACGATCACGTCGGCTGCCCCTTCCCAAGCGCCACGACCTGCCACGGCCTTGAACGTCACCGGATCCACCAACGTGCCGACGAAGGGACTGTCTTTGCCGCGCGAGAAGTCGAAACGGTGAAGCTCCTTCATTGCGGCGGCAACGGTGAGCTGCTTGTCCTCCAGCGCCACCTGGTGCACAGCAGCGGAGACGGCGTACAGCAGGCTGGCGCTCAGGAGCCACGTGTCGTTCCGGAGCAGGGCCACACCCTTCTCCCGCCCCAGCGCATCCTTGAGCGTCGGAAGGTCGCCCAGCCCCCGCCAGAAATCCACGATCTTCGAGATGGAACCCTTCTCGTCCGAGGCGATCTTGAGTTCCACAGCGTCCTCCCAGCCACGCGTGTCGCGCAGACCAGTACCGACCAAGAGAGTTCCGCTGGCGTACCGGAGCGTCTTGTACGACATCGTCTTGGCACTCAGCTTGCCCGGGGTGTCGGTGAGGAACTCGACCCGACGCCCCTCGGTCAAGACCGGGATGTCGTCCCGCTTGATGATCTTCTCGATCAGAATGCGGTTCAGCGCACTCCGACGGTCCATGGACTGCCCGATGCTGGCGCTCAGAGGCTTGGCGTTCTTCTGAAGATCAGTGAAGTCTTGGGCGCGACGTACCTGGTCGTCGTCGAGTACCACGATGATCGGCTGACCGCTCGTGGCCAAGCGCTCGTACACGTCGTCGTTGAAATCACGGTGGGCCTCGACCACGTCAGTGTAGGCGCCGGTGCGGTGGCCGCCGTCGCCGACTTTGAACTTGGCCCCCGGCCGGACATATAGCACCCCGGTCTTCACAGCCTGATTCTCGGGCGTTCCCTCGTCGGGAACGAATCGGGCGTCGCCCTCGCCGATGTACACCAGGATCGAGTTGAGAACGTAGTCCTCGGTCTCCTCGATGTACTTCGCGATGCGCTGCCGATGGGCCTTGTCCTCCTTGCGATTGGTCCCGCCGCCAGACAGGGGGTCCCACACCTCCCGCGGCCCCACCACACCGGTGTAGTCGACCGGCGTCATTGCCGTCGCGACCATCTGCCGGCCGCCCATGCGGTACCCGATCGCCGGATAGGGGACGAAACCAAACACCTGCTGCTGTTTCGCGTCTGCCATCGCTAGCCCTCCTGGATGCCTCATAGCTCACGTAGAGACTGCCACTACGTGAGATACGAGCGCAAGAGAATTAGGTTTTTCACGTAGCACGACACGCTACGCGAGAACTCCTTGATCGTAGTCAATCAACTCCGACAAGTAGTCGTAAGTAAGTTGGATAAGTGAGGCACAGTTCCAAGGCGACAAGGCGACGCAAGCAGCGACCGGGGCGACGGCAAACGAGACGCCCTGCGGCAGCCGAGCCGTCTCCGGGCCGTCCAGCAATGCCAGAAGCCCACGGCATGGCGTTCAAAACCGTAGGCTTCGTTGAGCATCTTGTTGGGCGGGACCGGCAGTCAGGGGACCGGCACCTCAGGTCACAGGCATCAGGCCGCAGCAGAGGGAGCTGCCTCAGTCTCTGAGACGACGCAGCCCCCTTCAGGGTCGATGAGGGTCGCTCACCTCCAGGAGGTGACCGCGGCTGACTGCAACGCGGAGCACGTCCCGCAACGCCCTGGTCAGTTCCCTCGCCAGCCGTTGCAAGTCTTCCGAGCTGGCGTCCTGGTCGTCGAGGGTGTCGGGGGCATGCTCCAGCAACTCGGCCGCCGTGCCCAGTTGCTCCGCTTCGATGTTGTCCGCCAGGCGGGACATGTAGCGGGCCTTGTCGTCGGTATCCAAGTAGCAGGGCTTCCCGCCGGGCCCCGACCACGGGAGGAGGCGCAGTTCGTTCGGTTGCGTCATCGTTGGGTTGCCCTCTCATCGGTGACGTCGTGGGTGGTGAAGACCGCGTCGACGCGGTCTCCCGGGAACACGAGTAGCGCGGCCTCGACGACTCGACCGGTGGAGTCGGTGGCGACCCGGGTGATCGCGAGGGCTGACGCCGTTGGGCCGATCCGGAGGGTGGATGCCTCGTCCGGTGTCGGTGGACGAGCGCATACCGTCTCCCGGACAGTTGCCGGTGCCGAGCCGAGGACGGCGAATCTCGTGGCCGTGTTCCGCCATGGAGAGTCGTCGCCCAGCACCCCGGCCGGCGCCAGGTCGCGCGGGATGTAGATGCGGGCCAGACCGTGCGGCGAGTCCCCCTCGTGGCTGATGCAGAAGAACTCAGCGACAGGGCTGCCCGTCGGCACCCTCAGCAAGGTCGTCAGGTGGCCGTCTGCCTGAACGGTGGTGGTGCGGACAGTGACGCGCATTGCCGCTTCAGCGGCGGTCCAGGGATCCAGCGTTCCCCATCCCCCGACATACACGATCTTGCGGAGGGAGCGGCGGACGAAGTTGCCTTTTCCATGGATCTTCTCGACAAGACCTTCGCCTTGGAGGACTGTGAGCGCACTCCGCAATGTGGTCGTACTGACCTTGTACCGGTCCGCGAGGTCTGCCTCGGAGGGCAGGCGTTCACCCGGTTTGACTGCGCCGGTTGTGATCTGGCGCCGGAGATCGTCGGCGATGCCGTGATGGCGTGAAGGCACGGACCGGGTCACCGCCTTCTCCGCACGCGAACGGCGACGAGCCGGGTTCGCGTGTGTATGGTCAGCAACTCGCCCGACTCGAAGAGGAGTCGCTTGGCGCCTTGAGGGAGTTGGACGAGGTCCATAACCCGGCACGCTCTGCCGCCCAGTTGAATGACGTCGCCACACTGCACGGTGGCTGCCGTGACCTCGACCATGGAAACCAGCGCGCCGCCCGGTGCCCAGCGGCTCACCGCTGCGTCTCCCTCGGCGCGGAGTGGTCCGAGATCGAGTGACACGGGCAGGCACACGTCTCATAGACAACCGGCAGGTCGATCGGCGCGGAGACGGGAGAGGACTCCGTGCAGAACGGGTGTGTGCCCATACGGCAGGCGGTCGACCGGTAGGGGACGGCCGAAGCGTCGGTGACACGAAGCTGTTGGCGTGGAGACATCAGCCGGCCCCCGCGAAGGTCGACCAGGCTTCAGGCGGCAGATGGGAAGCGACGACCACCGCCCGTGGCCGTACTCGTTCCTCCCAGGCCAGCACGTAGGGGCGGACGAGTGCGGTGTCCTCCCCTGCGAGGGAGTCGGTGGTCGGCGCTGTCGGAGAACCGGCCCAGTGGCGACCTCGACGCATCGGCGGACGCCGGGAAGGTGTGGGCGACCGTCGGCAGGGAGGGCGTTAAGGGGCGGCGGTGCCTGCCCTTGGGGGCGTACCGCGCTCTGGCGAGCGAGACGGCACGGCGGATACGGTTGAGCACGCTGCTCAGCTCCTATCGCTGATGGCTCGGTCCCCCGACATCGCCCGTCGCGGGGACCGCTTTGTGTACGACCGCCCAGAGGGTGCGGCCGTCCAGGCTGGTGGCGAGGAGACCGAACCGATCGGCCTCGGCCACGGCTTCCAGGGCATTCCGCCATGAGTCGGCGGAGAGCGCTTCCGGTACCTCCGCCTCGATCGACGTGTACCGGTCGTGCTCCTCCACGCGCGTGGCGAGCCCGACGGCGGACAGCCGGGCGGCGATGGCCGCCGCGCGAGATCCCGAAGCGGGCACAGGGCAGCCTCCGTCAACCGGCGATCACTTTCAGTGAAGGTAGTTAACTAGATTAGAGCTAGTGGACTAGATTTTCCATATGCCTGAGCAGCCGCCCTATCTCCGCATCGCCGACGAACTCCGGCGCCGGATCGCGGAGCACGTATGGGAGCCCGGGGATCGCCTGCCGTCCCGCGCCCAGATCGGCCAGGAGTACGGGGTCGGCGAGAACGTGGTCCGCCGGGCGCAGGAGTTGCTGATCTCCCAGGGTGTGCTGGAGGGCCGCGCCGGTTCGGGCACGTACGTCGCCGAGCCCCGGCAGCGCATGCGCATGGTCCGGTCGTCGGCGCGTGAGCGGCCCGACGGGTCTCCGTTCCGGGCGGACATGAAGGCCGCGGGCAGGCAAGGGGACTGGGAGAGCCGGACCGAGGCCAAGGTGCCGGCTCCCGCGGACATCGCGGCGCGGCTCGGCATCGCCGAGGGTGATCTGTGCGTGCGGACGACGTACGAATTCCTGGGCGACGGCAGGCCCGTGCAGCTGTCCACGAGCTGGGAGCCGTACGACCTCACCGCCGGCACCATCATCGTCCTCCCCGAGGGAGGCCCGCATGCCGGGGCGGGTGTCGTGAACCGCATGGCCGCGATCGGAATCACCGTCAGCCACGCCGTGGAGCAACCCGAGCCGAGGCAGGCGACCGCCGAGGAGGCGTCGCTCCTGGGCATTCAGAAGGCCGCACTCGTCACCCACATCCGGCGGACCTACTACAGCGATCAGGGGCGGCCCGTGGAGACGGCGGACATCGTGGTGCCCGCCGCCCACTGCGAGATCGTCTACGAGATCCCGATCAACCGGTGACGGTTCTGGGCCGTTGCGCTCCCAGTGACTCTCCATCACACCTCCCGTACCCCTGTGGCTCCACAGTGCGCGCCACGAGGGGGGAAGTCAGCCTCATAAAAGAGGCTTTTTGTGATCTTGATGCCTCGATCCGGTCTCCGGATACTTGGCCGCCACCAGTCGAATGCGTATCGAAGGCTGGTCCACGAGACGCCGAGCACGGGAAGGGGGGCAGGTCAGGAAGGGTGCGATTCGCGACCCGCCAAGCGCCTTATAAGCGCTTGGCCGCAGGTTCGAGTCCTGCCGGGGGCGCCACCTTCTACCTGTGAAAACGCCGCGAAGGGGATCTTCCCTCCAGGGCGTTTCGCACCTCAGACGGCAACGCTGACGGCAACGAGCCCGTCACTCTTCGGCCAGCAGGCTCCCCAGCCGGTCCAGTGCCGCCCGCTTCTCGGTCGTATCGGCGTGCGCGTAGATGTTCATGCTCACGTCCAGCGCGCTGTGCCCGACGATGGCCCGGACGATGTGAGGCGGGATACCGAGGCCGAGGAGCAGGGTCACGCAGGTGTGCCGGGGACCGTGGAAGCGGACTTCCAGGCCCCGCCGCTCGCGGATCGGGCACGCCACCACTCCCCGCTTCCACGCGCTCCGCAGCCTGCCCCCCTCGATGCCGGCGCAGCGCGTCGACGTACTCGTTGCCGGGTGTCCTGTTCACGGGAGTTCCGGGCAGTCTCACCTCCGGTACGCCCTGGCGACCTGAGTTAGCCGATGAGTGCAACGAGCCCGTTCACCCAGATCGCGAGGAAGGCAAGGACCGCCACCAGGCATCCGGCTCCTGCGAGGAAGTCGGCGAGGGCCCTTTTCGTGCTGTCGGCCTTCTCGCCAGACGGCAACGTGTCAGAGTCGACGGGGTGTCCCAAGGCATCGGAGCACGCTGTCCGTACTGCTGTCAGTTGCTCTCTGGCGAAGGTGGTTCGAGCAAGCGACTCCGGGCCCTGCCAGGCAAGTGCCCGCATGCGCTGCGGGGCCGTGTGGTATCTCGCTTCGAAGGCGGAGGTCTCAGCCGCGTCCCGGTCCTGTTCGAGGTACATCCACCGGCCCGCTTCTGATCGCCATCCAGGTGCGCCGCGGTGCCGGGGTGCTGGGCTACGACCCCGATCACCTCACCGACCAACAGCGCAACGTGATGGAACAGCCCCTGCAGGACCGCGCACAGAACATCTTCATCGCCTCTGAATACCTGGCCCAGTTGAAGGCTGAGAGCAAGTTCGCCGATGTGCCCGCCGAGGAGATGACAGCGGTGCATTATCGGGAACTCGCCTCTTGCTACAACGGCGGCCCGTACTGGCAGAGGACGCCCAAGCCTACGGACAAGGGTTTATGGAACAACCTAAACGCGTGGACGACGACCGCGGCTGCCTCCGCCTCGTTTTCGCCGTGCCACTCTTCCTGCTCACCGTCATCGCTGCGTACTTCTGCTGGACGGCACTCACCATCCGCCCGTCGGGGCCCTGGGACGACGACGCATACGCAGGCATCGTCCTGTCGTGCATCCTCACCATCGGGGCGGCCGGTGCCGCGGCGGTGTTGTGGGTGCTGCCGCCTGTGCGAAGGGTTGTCCGCTGGTGGTGCGTAGGGCTGGCCCTGATGCTCGCAGTTGTCGCCTCGGTGCGGTGGGGGATAAGCGGCTGATCACCCTGCGACACGGATCGCACCCGATTGCGCAGTTCAGTAATAGCCCTGCGGGCGTTCAGCGCCGCAGCTTTCCAAGCTGAGTCCACCAGAGCGAGCAATAGGGGAGGCCGGTCGACGGCCGGCCCGACCACGGCGTTTGCCGCTGCGGCACCCACCATGCCCAGGACGCCCTAGAAGCAAGCACCGCGCTCCTCCCGGAGACGTACGACTACGCGGGCGCAGGCGTCCGTCGGGCTCGGTTTTGGTGGTGTAGCGGCGCAGGCGTCGCTCATACGCAGAGCACGAGCACCATCACGGCGTGGTCGCCTATAGGCGGACCGCCCCAAGCGGGGTAGCGATCACTTGAAGATGAAGTCCGCACACGCAACGATTGCCGAGATCACTCCGACAGCCACCCCCAGCGATGCAGACATCTGCTGCCGGTCTTGCAGCAGCGCTGTCCGCGGTCCCTGGTCTCCGTCCCCCGATCCGCGCAGCGCCTTCAGCCCCTGCCACTTGTGCTCCCGGATCCAGCAGCCGCGCAGTAGCCCCTGCGCGTTGTTGCGGCACCTGCCTTGCCGCCCCAATGCGATGCAGCGCAGTGGTGCTTGGAGCAGGAAGTAGAGAACGGCCACAGCCGTTACCAGGAGGAACACCCCGGGTCCGATGACGTCAGCGGCCCAAGCCAGCATGCCCGCCACCAGGAGCGCTACGCCCCATCGCTTCTTCAGGAACTCGGCAAGTCCACCCATACCGCCGGACGGTAGGGCATCTGTCTCTACGGCGGTAGAGCACCAAGTTGCCTGCGGCAACAGTGTCGTGGTCAGCACAAGCGGACCTGAACTCGAGCGACGGCTTCGCCGAGATAGGGACGCGCAATACTGCTCGCTCTGTGCAGCATTTGGGTCGTCGTCGAGGCGCGGGGAAGCGCGGCCTTGCGGGCGATGCTTCTCGTCTGACGGGAACGGTCCGGTCTTGTTGGCCGTGGCCCCTGCGGTGTCCGGAGGCGCTGTGCGGATCAGGGGGGTCGGTTATCGGTCGACAGCGGCTCGTGACGGTGCCAGACCAGGTACCGGTCCTCCCGGCGCAGTTCCGCGGAACCCCACTCGATGCGCATGACGCCCTTCTCCATGGAGCAGGCGTAGGCGACGAGGACGAGTTGCACGTCCTCGGGGAGAAGCTCCAGATCCGGGTGTACCTCGGAGTCGTCGAGTTCACCCCAGTCCAGGTCGAACGCCTGTTGTCTGGGAGGCGGGCCGTGGCGGCGGATCAGGTCTGCTCTGAAGCCCGTGGCCCGGCGCAGACGTGCCTCCGTGACGGGCACGTCCTTCTTCGCGTAGCGGAGGGGGTAGAGCAAGCGGCCGCGAACAATCATCATCGTGCGTCCTTGCAGCCGTACGGCTTCCCCGAGCCCGGCCATGCCAGCGGCCAGTTCTTCGTACTGCACGGCATAGAGGCCATGTCCGTAGGCCTCGAGGGTCTGGGTGTGGACGCCCTCGTGCCCGGTGCGGGCCCGCTCATGAGCGCGGACGAGGCAGGCCGGGATGATGTCCGCGAGTTCACCGGCGATGTCCCCGAACGTCTCCCGTGCCCATGGACCGGCTGAACCCACGACGTACCGTCCTTCCCCTGGGCCTGGAGCACAGCGCCGAACAGCATCCATCCCACCGTGCTGCACCCAGGCGTGTCCCACAAGGTGGCAGTCAGCGCGCGAAGGGAGCACACAGCACCCCGCACCTGCCGCCGGCCGGCCCTGATCCGCTGCACCAACGAGTGAGCGGGTCTGCGGGCGGGCGTGGAGCGCAGCGCGAAGGGCGGCGCCCCTGGTGGGGTGCCGCCCTCGGTGTGCGGAGCGTGCGCGGATCAGGCGTTGCTGAAGGCGTCGCGCAGGCGCAGCTCGTTGAAGCCGTTGCCGTCGTAGTCGTCCGAGTACGTCAGCGCGAGCCGGCCGGTCGGGGCCAGGGTCACGGCGGGGCCGCCCTGGCCGCCGCCGGTCACCACGTTCATCCGGTAGGCGGGGAGCCGGCCGGTCGTCGTGCCGTCCGCGTTGAAGCCGCGGGCCCAGACGTCGTCCTCGCCCGCGTACACGGTGCCGCCGATGTTCACGTCGAAGGCCTCCTTCCACGCGACCACGAAGCTGCCGTCGTCGGCGACCGCGACGTCGGCGGTGTCCTGGTCGGAGATCGGCCGCTGGCTGTCGACGTACGGGCCGCTGTCGGTGCCGTCCTCGGTGGCCCGCTGCTCGGCCGCCGCCGCGCTGCCGGCCGCCGAGAAGACCCGGTGGTAGATCCGCTGCGGCCGCACCGGCGTGCCGGTGCCGGTGGTGTACTCGTCGGTCCACGCCACGACGAACCGGCCGTCGCCCGTGGACGCCACCGCGGGAACCGTCTGCTGCCCGTCGGTGAGGGAGTTGGCCGTCTTGCGGGCCACGGCGAAGCCGCCCGAGGTGTTGAGCTTGGCGAGGCCGATGTTGAGGCCGCCGTTGCCGTCCGCGTCCTCCTCCCAGACGATCACGGTGTTGCCGGCGTCGTCGATCGCCGCGTCGGGGCGCCGGTTCGATCCGGCCGCGCCCGCGTTGATCGTGCTGACCTGGACGTCCTGGTAGCGCAGCGTCCCGGTGCCGGACCAGCTGCTGGCGTAGATCTGGTTGAGCGTGGAGCCGTCGGCCGTGCTCTCCCAGGCCACCGTGTAGGAGCCGTCGCCGGCCACCGCGACCGTCGGACGCAGCTGGTCCCCGTTGCCGGAGGCGTGCGGGCGGGGCAGCGGGGTCACCGTGCCGTCCGGGGCCACCTTGACCACGGCGAGGTCGGCGAACTTGTTGCCGTCGTCGTCCTTGGCCCACACGACGATCGCGTTGCCCTGGTCGTCCACGCCGACGTCGGGCTTCTGGTGCGACCAGGTGGTGGTGCCGGCGGGCCCGCTGTTGCTGAGCAGCTTCTCGTTCCAGAGCGCGACGCCGTCCTTGTACATGCGGATGTACACGTCGGTGCCCAGCTCGGTGTCCGAGGAGTCGTGCCGGTCGCCCTGCTCGTACACCACCGCGGTGTAGACGGACGAGGTGCCGCCGGAGGCGACGGCGCTGTAGTGCTGGTCACCGTCGGCCTGCACGTTGACCCGCGAGTAGTGCTGGGACGTCGAGCCGTACTTCGAGGCGTTGATGTCGACCGCGCCCGCGCGCACCTTGTCGAAGTTGGCGACGTAGGCCTGGTAGACCGCCGGGTCGTCGATGCGCAGCAGCGTCTCGTCGTTCGTCTTCAGCGAGCCCGCGGTCCAGTTGTGGGAACCGGTGTACACGTGCCGGACCTTGGTGCCGTCGGCCTTGGTCCACTCCGTGAGCAGGTACTTGGAGTGGGTGGTGCCGTGGTTGCAGGAGGCGGTCGCCGAGGACTTGTAGCGGCATCCGCCGGGGCGGTTGCCGTAGGCCGCGATGTCCAGGGCGGTCAGGTCGTTGACGCCCTTGTTGCCGCCGCCGTTGCTGAAGTCGCGGACGTTGGCGTCGACGCTGCAGCCCTGGGACCGCTTCTCCTGCAGGGCGTCGTAGACAGCCGGGCGGGTGGTGCGCTGGTCGAGCTCCGCCGCCGAGATCCTGATCTTCCCGTCGATCGAGCAGTCGACCTTCTCGATGAACGAGGCGAGGATGTCGGCGTTGCCGTAGTGCGTGGCGTCCGAGGCGGTGTCGCGGGGGAAGAAGAACGCCTCGACGGGGGAGCTCGGGTCCCCGGTGGTGTAGTCGTACGTCGTGTGCAGGCTGTCGGAGGCGTGCTTGACCTGGTCGTTGAAGTGCGCCCGGTAGCGGGAGGCGAGGGTCGCGTTGTTGGACACGACGACCGCGTTGTTGATCTCGCCGTCCTGGCCGCCCGCGAGGTTCTGCGAGCTCTGCCAGACGACGTTCTTGCGTCCGTCGGTGAGCGCGTCGAACACGATGTACTTGTCGTGGTCGATCGCGTTGGTGTCGTTCGAGCCGTTGCCCAGGCAGCCGCGGGAGCACCAGGTGAGGGTGGAGTTGCCCGTCAGCGTCAGATCGTCCAGGTTGCTGCTGGCCTGGTTCGCCGACTCCGAGATGATGCGCAGCGTGACGCCGCGGCTCTGGGCGGCGGTGAGCTTCGCCAGCAGACCCGGGTGGTTGAACCAGTACATGTCCATGTACAGCGTCGAGTTGGGCGCCGCGAGGTCGATCAGGTCGCCGACCGAGGTGTTGATCGAGGAGTCGTACGTCGTGGGCGTGGGGTAGTTGAACACCGCGGTGTAGTTTCCGGAGACGACGGTCTCCGCCTGAGCGGTGGCCGGAGCGAGCAGTGCCGCTCCGAGCGCGACGGGGGCGGCGAGAGCCGCCATGCGTCGTATCTGTCTGCCCATCTGTTTCCTTTGGTGCTTGGTTACGGGTGAGTTGAGGAACCGTCATCCTATGGCGAGCCCGGTCGGAGCCCTGGTCCGTCCGCTACGGCAGCCGGGCCAGGGCGCGGACCCCGGTCGGCAGCAGGGGCCGGCCGGTGCCGGTGTCCGCGGCGGCGCCCGGGAGGGCGACACCGAGGGTGGTGCCCTGCCTGGCGTACGGCGTCGCGCTCCCCGTCCGTCGGCTCGCCCGGCCAGGCGCCGCGCTCCCCGTCCGTCGGCTCGCCGCGCGGGGGACGACCGCACCGCCCGGCCAGGGTTGCGCTGCCGCTGCCGGGGCACACGGGCGGTGAGAGTGCGCGGAGGTGCACGGATGAGTGCCGGAGAGAAAGTCAAGGCGAAGGCCGAGCAGGTCCTCGGGAGGACCGTGCGGAAGGCGGCCCACGCGGTGCACAAGGAGACCCTCGCGGCGAAGGGCGCCGCCCTGGAAGCGCGGGGCAGGATGAGGGGCGCGAAGGAGACGACCAAGGACTCCTTCAAGTCACCTTGATCGCAGGAAACCGAACCGGATGACCGGGCGCGCCGGGGTTCCGGCGCGCCCGGTCACGCGTCAGCGGCGTCCTTGCCGCCCGCGTCCTCGTCCCCGCTGCCCGGTCCGCCCTCGCTGCCGGGTCCGGCCTCCGGGGCGTCCCGTCCGGCCTCCGGGGCGTCGGGTCCGGCCTCCGGGGTGTCGGGGAAGATGAGGCGCGGCGCCGTGCTGATCATCGTCAGCGATGCCACGCCGATGGCCGTGCGCCCCAGCGTTTCGATGCCGTGCCAGTGGCGCGGGGGTCCGAACACCGACCAGGCGCCCGACACGATGCCGGCGATCAGGACCGCCGGTCCGCTGATCCTGCGTAAGGCGTGACGCACGGGGACCATTCTCGTTCCGCACCCAAGGCAGGGCAACTGTCGGCAGGGTGCGCGGAGTTCCCTCAAGGCCGCGGTGCGCCGACTGCTGGCGGAGGCGGGGGCTTCGGGTGGTGGACCTGGACGCCGTCGCCCGTGCGAGCGGCCTCGCCGTGGCCGACGTGGAGGCCGTCTTCCGGCACCGCGACGATCTGCCGGCCAGCAGCCGTGCGGTGGCTGCCCCGGCGGGCCCTGAACCCACGGCGACGGAAACGCTCACACTCGCCCACCAGGGCGAAACGCTGTCACTCCTGTGAGACGAGAGAGACGGCTGTGACCGGCGGGGCCCGCCGGTCCGGCCCGGTGCGGTTGCCGGTGCTGCCGGCCACTGCTGTTAAAAGGGTGATCCCGGGCTGATCGCCGTGACCAGCCCTGCGCGGCGCCGTTGAACGGGAAGTGCGGCGGCTGGTCCGCCGTCGCGCCATCCGAGCTACAGAAGGAGAACGTGATGTCTCGCATCGCGAAGGCAGCCGCGGTCGCCCTCGGCACCGGTGCCGTGGTGATCAGCGGAGCCGGTCTGGCCCTGGCCGACGCCACCGCCGAGGGCGCGGCCGTCGGTTCCCCCGGCGTCCTGTCCGGCAACGTGATCCAGGTCCCGGTCCACATCCCGGTCAACCTGTGCGGCAACACCATCAACGTCGTGGGCGTGCTGAACCCGGCGTTCGGCAACGCCTGCGTCAACGACGGCGGCAAGGACAAGGACAAGAGCAAGGAAGAGGACAACAAGGGCTCGAACGACAAGGCCCAGGACGGTTACGGCGGCTGAGCCGGTCTCATCCCGAGCGAAGAGCCCCGGCACTCCGAGCGCCGGGGCTCTTCCCGCGTCCGCCGGCCAGGGGCTCACGCGTACCGGTAGATCCGGCTCACGTCCTCCAGCTGGTCGGGGGTCTCGTCCCACGGCGGCAGTTTCTGGTGCCGGGCGACCACCCGCCCGTGCTGTGCGTCACCGGGGCCGGGCGGCTTCGCCGGCAGGTAGCGGTGGCTGCGGTGGGCGCGCTGCCAGCGGTACCACTGCAGGTCCACGAAGGCGTGGTGCAGCCAGAACACCGGGTCGTTGACGGACGCGCCGCCGACCATCGCGCCGCCGACCCAGCGGTGCACCCGGTTGTGGTTGCGCCAGGAGGCGCTGCCCGTGCCACTGCCCCAGCCTTCGAGCTTGTTGCGGAACCCCTTGCGCACGGTCGAGTCCCAGGGCCACGCGTCGTAGACGGGGTCGTCGAGCGCCGCCTTCAGCTCGCTGCGGCTGGGCAGCTGGATCGGGGCGGCGGCGCGGCCCAGGTCCCGGGTGAGGAACCGGCCGTCCGTGATGCCCTCCCGGATGGTCCAGTGGCCCGCCGAGTAGGCGAACGGGCCGGTCATCACCTGCCGGTCGGAGCGCCGCCCGTTGCCGCCGAGCAGGTCCTTGGTCCAGGGCACGGAGGTCGTCGTACGGTCCCGGGTCCAGTCCCAGTACGGCAGCGTCACCGAGGGGTCGACACGGCGCAGCGCACGCTCCATCTCCAGCAGGAACCTGCGGTGCCAGGGCAGGAAGGACGGGGCCATGTGGGCGGTGCGCAGGCCGTGCTCGCCGTCGGCGGTGTAGAAGTCGATGTGCATGCGCACGAACTCGTCGTACTCCCCGCGCCGTTTCAGTTCGAGCAGCGCGTCGACGAACCGCCGGCGCTCGGTGCGGGTGAGGGTGCTGACGTTCTTACGCACGTACGCCATGCCGTCCCCCCGTGTGGTCCGCGTGCCCGGCACGCCCTGCGGGCCCGGGCGCCGGATCGCGCAGCCGCTGGCCGGGACCGATCTGGTCGACGGCCGCCCGGGTCGCCTCCAGCGGCGTCCGGTACGACGTGTAGTGGTCGGCCATGCTCAGCCAGGTGCCGTCGGCCCGGCGCATCAGGTGCAGCGGGCGCCCGTCGACGGTGATCCGCCAGTGGCCGCCGGCCGTGCCGCGGCCCGCGACCGGCACCAGGACGCCCTGGATGCGGCGGCCCCGGTAGCGCTCGTCGAAGGAGTGGCCGTCGGGGTCCCGGGCCGGGGGCGCGGGCCGGGAGGCGGCGACGACGGGGGCCAGCGCCGCGGCGGCCGCGGCGGCCAGCAGCACCCGCGTCACCTCCCTCCGCGACGGCCCGCCCACGCCCGTTCTGTCACCCTGCTGCTCCGCACCGACCGGCACCGCGCCGACACCGACGACCATGGTTCGCTCCTCGTCCGGGTTCAGATGTCCGTACCGGCTAACCGCCGCGGGGGGCGCGGGGTCACCGCCGTAGAGCCGTACGGCGGGTACCGGCGCGTCGCCGAGGTCCGGCGCCCCGCCGGGTGCCGGGGGCGCCGCAGCCGTCGCCGAGGAGGGTGCCGCAGCGGGGACCCGACGGCGGTCCGCCGCTTCGTCAGCCCGTCCAGAAGTCCCACCACCGGGTCAGCACCAGCATGCCGACCACACCGATGTGCAGCAGCGGAAGCACCCAGGTGAACTCGGCGAGGAACGTCCGCAGTCCGCCGGGCGCGGGCAGGAAGCCGTGGCGCACGCAGACCGAGGTCACGTACCAGAACAGGGGGATCGTCGCGACCCAGGCGAGGCAGCACCACAGGCACAGCGCGTCGATCCGGTACAGCGACTCGAACTGCAGCCAGGACACGAACCCCACGCCGAACAGGCAGCCGGCCTCGAACAGCAGCCAGTACCAGCCGGGGAAGCGGGCGCCGGCCAGCAGGCTGACGCCGACGCAGAGCACGATGCCGTAGGCCGCGAGGCCGAGCATCGGGTTGGGGAAGCCGAGCACCGAGGCCTGCTCGCTCTTCATCACACTGCCGCAGGACACCACCGGGTTGAGGCTGCACCCGGGGACGAAGCGCGGGTCCCGCAGCAGCTGGAACTCGTCCAGGGTGATGACCCAGGAGGCGAGCAGCCCGGCCGCCCCCGCGCCCGTGATCAGCAGGGCGGGACCGCGGCCGCCGCCCGCGCGGCCGCGCATCAGGTACGCAGGCTGCGGGCGGGCAGGTAGACGTGCGCGGCGGCGCCCGTGGTCTCCGGGGCGCTCGCGAACGCGGCCAGTTCCGCGCCCTCGACCGGCCGGCGGGGCCCGGTGGTGGGGCAGATGCGCGTGGTGAACATGAAGTAGGCCCAACCGCGTTCCTGGACCGCCCGCAGCCACTCCGCCGGCGGGGTGACCTGGCTGCTGACGTTCGGCATCTGCAGGACGATCTGCCCGGCGACGACCAGCATGCTGACCTTCAGGCTCGGCCGGGTGGTGCCGTCGACGGGCGCGCCGCCGGCGGGCAGCCCCATGTCCTTGAGGAGCCGCTCGGCCGCGGCGGACGCGGCCTGGGGGCCCTCGGGACCGTCGCCCAAAGAGCAGGCGAGGAGGCAGGGGGTGCTGCCGCCGCCCACCTCGTTCGGGGCCAGCCAGGCGAGCAGGGCGAGCGTGCCGAGGTCGGAGGCGCGGAAGGGGCGGGCTTCGCTGGATACTGAGGTCACCGCGCGACCATACCGACGGGCCGTGGCCCGGCCCGGCGGCCTCTCACCCGTTCGGAGCAGTGCCCAGGGACGCTCCACACGATCGGGGGACGCGGCCCCGACAGGCCGAGGGCCGGCACCGCGGGTGCGGTACCGGCCCGGGGCGGGGAGGGGGTCAGTGCTGCAGGGGCAGGCCGCCGAGCAGCCGCCGCTTGTTGAGGTCGGTGGTGGCGCCCTTGACGGTGCCCAGCACCGAGTTCTTGTTCTCGGTGTCGAGCGCGTTGGACTGCTGCTTCACCGGCAGCAGGTCGTCCACGGTGGGCGGGTGCTCGGCCACGTGGGAGAGCGCGCCGTTGACACTCATGGGCGGCAGGTGGTGGGCGTCGTAGGCGAACGCGGGCGCGGCGACGCCGGCAAGGGCCACGGAACCGGCGACAACGGCGGCAGCCTTCAGGGACTTCATCGTGTTCCTTTCCTCGGCAACTCACGTCGCCCCAGGAGAATTGTGACGCCCTGTCCAACGAGTGCCGGCCGGGACGGAAACCCCGTGCGGAGAAGACATATGAGATTCCCGTGGCCCTGCCGCGGCCTGCCGCGTCAGCCGGTCGTGGGCAGGGCGGGAGCCGAGGGCAGGACGGGCAGCGAGGGCAGGGCGGGCAGCGAGGGCAGGGCGGGCAGCGAGGGCAGCAGGACCACGCCGGAGGCGGGCAGGTCGGTGCCGAGGGGGGTCGTCCCGAGCAGGTCGGCCAGGCCGGACACCACGTCGGTGGCGGACTCCAGCAGCTCGTCGAGGCCGTCGGTGACCGCGTTCACCAGATCGTCGATCGCCCTCTCCAGGGCGGCGAGGGCGTCGTCCAGGACGTCACGGGACGAGGGCGCCTTGCCGTGGTGCAGGTGTCTCGGGGCCGCCGGGGCGGCGGGGGCCGGCAGGACGGACGGCCGGGCGGGCGCGGACGGGACCGCGGGCGACGCGGACGCGGCGGGCGACGCGGGCCGCGCCGGGGACACGGCGGCCGAGGGCGACGCGGGCCTTGCGGGCGACGGCTTGGCGGCGGGGGCGGGGGACGCGGACGCGGCGGGGGACGCGGGGGCGGCGGGCGACGCGGGGGCGGCGGGCGACGCGGGCTTCGCCTGCGCCGTGGGCGTGGCCGGTGCGACCGGGGCCGGGTCCGCCGCGGCCCGGGCGACGGCCTGCTTGGCCGCGTCGCCCAGCCTTCTGGCCTCGCCGGCGGTGAGCCGGCCCTCGCGCAGCGACCGGTCGAGCAGGACGACGACCGGATCGAGGACGGAGCCGGTGACGCCGAGGGCTCTCACCCGGGCGAGCAGCTTCTCCCGCTCCGCCGCCGGAACGGGCGCCCGGGACGCTGCGCGGCCGTGGTCTTGGGCCGGGTCGGCGGCGACGGCGGCCGGGCCGGTGACGGCGACCAGGACGGCCGCGCAGCAGACGGTGGACGCCAGACGCCGGGCGGGCAGATCACGCATGGGTGTTCCTTTCGGTGCACGGGTGGGGACCTGAGCCCACCGTCAGTTCACCGATCGCTCGCCGCAACCGCTCGTCCGCCTGCTGTGATCCGTCCGGGCGAGCACGGAACCGGCCGTCCGCTGCCTCTGCGCACGCGGACGGCCGGCCGGAAGATCGCGCCTCTCGACGTCAGTCGTTGACGCAGGTGTTCCCGAACGCCGGGTTCAGCAGGGCGATGACGTCGACGGTGTTGCCGCAGACGTTGACCGGCACGTGGATCGGGACCTGGATGACATTGCCCGACGCAACGCCCGGCGAGTGGGCGGCAACGGCGTTCGCGTCCGAGTCGGCGGAGGCCGCACCGGCACCGCCGGCGACGGCCGCGACGGCGGCGGAGGTCAGGACCAGGCCCTTCGCAATACGCGACATGGAGAGGTGCTCCTTGGGATCGACACAACATCCGGGCGGATACCCGGCGCTGTGTCAACGCGCGGCACTGCCGATGGTTGTGCCGCCAGAGGGGTGATTCGCGGCCGGACGTGCCGTCACGGGCCGACACCCATGCCCTGTTTCTCCGAATTATCACGAATTGCCACTAGTGTTGCGAACCTCTCCAGCACGTGCGAAAGGCACCGCCAGCCATGCGCAAGTTCCCGGGTCCGCTGCTGCGTACGACGGCGGGCGCCCTCGCCCCCCTGTCCGCTCCGGCCGTCGTCGCGCGCCCCCGGCGCACACCCGTCGCGCCGAGCGGGCCCGCGCATCCCCCGGACGACGTACGGCGCTCCACGATCATCGGACCGGGCGCCGTACCGGCCTGGCGGGGCCCGGCCTACGCCGACGCGCTCGGCCAGGACCGCGAAGTATTCGATCTCCGTACGCCTCTGCGTCGCGGCGGTGACCAGCCGGGCTTCCGGCTCGTTGCCCACCCGGACGCGGCGAGGACCGGGGCGCTCCTCGCCGCCGTCGACGCCCGGAACTGAGGCGCGTTCACGACCGCAGTCCCCAGCGCCCCTTGAGCGAGGTAACGGCGAATGCACCAGTCAGCACCCGACCTTCGGCCCCGGGTCCTGCACCTCGCGCAACCCGTCGACGGCGGAGTCGCCCGGGTCGTGCTCGACCTGGCGCGGGCCCAGCTCGCGGCAGGTCTGCGGGTCACGGCGGCCTGTCCCGGCGGCGCACTGGCCGCGGGCCTGCGCGACCTGGGCGCCGACGTACGGGACTGGCGGGCGGGCCGGTCCCCGGGGCCCGCTCTGCCGGGCGAGGTACGACGGCTCGGACGCCTGATCGACGAGGTGCGGCCCGCACTGGTGCACGCCCACAGCGCCAAGGCCGGCCTGGCCGCACGGCTCGCCGTCCGCGGGCGCCTCCCCACCGTCTACCAGCCGCACGCCTGGTCCTTCGAGGCGGTCGGCGGACTCACCGCGGCACTCGCCCTGCGCTGGGAGCGCTGGGGGGCGCGCTGGGCGGACCGGGTGGTGTGCGTCAGCGAGGCGGAGCGCACGACAGGGATGCGCGCCGGGGTACGCGCCGCGTACACGGTCATCCCGAACGGCATCGACACCACCCGCTTCGCACCGGCGCCGCCCGACGGCACGACCCCGCCCGACGGCACGACCCCGCCCGCCCCGGCGGGCGCCGCGCACCCCCCGCACGCCGGCCACGGCGGGAAGGCGCCGCCCGCGCCGCCCCCCGCGCGCGACGCCGACGGCGGCCGGGCCGACGGCGGAGCCGGGGCGGCCCCCTTGGTCGTCTGCGTCGGCCGGCTGTGCCGGCAGAAGGGCCAGGACGTCCTGCTGCGCGCCTGGGAGGACGTCCTCGGCGTGCTGCCGCGGGCGCGGCTGGCGCTCGTCGGCGACGGCCCGGACGGCGCGTTGCTGCGCCGTCAGGCGCCTGCCTCCGTGCTGTTCACCGGCGCGGTCGCCGACGTGGTGCCCTGGTACCGGGCCGCCGACCTGGTGGTGCTGCCCTCCCGGTGGGAGGGCATGGCGCTCGCCCCGCTGGAGGCGCTGGGCTGCGGGCGGCCCGTCGTGCTCACCGACGTCGACGGCGCCCGCGAGAGCCTGCCGCCCGCCCTCGCCGCGCGCTGCCTGGTGCCGCCCGAGGACCCCGCGGCGCTGGCCGGCGCGATCGTCGGGCTGCTGACCGATCCGCCGCTGCGCGCGGTGCTCGGCGACCAGGGGCGCCGGCACGTCCTGTCCACGCACGACGTGCGGCACACCGCCGAACAGGTCGCGGCCCTGTACCGCGAACTCCTCGGCGTCCGGCCGTCCGTGCCCTCCGAGTGCAGGGAGTCCATCCACTCGTGACTGCGGAAAGCACCGTCCCCTCCCCCGGCGCGCAGCCATGGGACCACGGATTCTCGCCCCTTTCGGTCCTGCCGGCCCGCGCCGCCGGCGGCTTCCGGTTCCCGCTGCGGCGCCCGCCCGCGCGGCCCGTCTCGCCGCTTCCGCTGCTCGCCGCCGACCTGTTCGCCGCGCTGGCGGGAGCGGTCGCGCTCCACGAGGCCGCCCACCGGCCCGCGCCGGCCGCCGCGCTGGTGGCCGGCGCGCTGCTGCTGCGCCCGCGCCCCGTGCGCCCGGTGCTCGGCGTGCTCGACGAACTGCCCGCGCTGTGCGGGCGGATCGCAATGGTCTGGCTCGGCCTCGCCGGGCTCCTCGCCGCCCACGACCCGGACCGCGCCCTGACCGCGCCCACCCTGCTGTCCGGCTGGGCGCTGCACGCGGCGGCGGCCTGCGCGGGCCGGGGCGCGGTGCACTGGCGGCGCCGGGTGATGCTGGTGCGCCGGCCGCGTACCGCCCTGGTGATCGGCCCGGCCGCGACCGCGCAGCGGGTGGCCGCCGCGCTGCTGCGGCATCCGCGCTGCGGGGTGCGGCCGGTGGGCGTGGTGGCGGAGCACCCGGAGGGCAGCGGCGGGCTGCCGGTGCTCACCACCGGCGACGAGGTCGAACGCGCGCTGATCCAGAACGGGGTGCGCGTCGTCCTCACCGTCCATCCGGCCGTGCGCACCGAGCGGGCGCCGCTGCTGCGGGCGCTCGCCGAGTCCGGCTGCACGGTGTGGGAGGTGGACGCGGCCTGCCCGGGGTACGGGATGCGCGAGCAGCTCGCCGGGTTCGCCGCGCGCCCGCTCGACCTGGGCCCGCGGCGGCGCGGCAGCGCCGGCAAGCGGCTGCTGGACGTGCTGGTGTCGGGAACGCTGCTGGTGCTTCTCAGCCCGGTGCTGCTGGTGTGCGCGGTGGTGCTGCGGCTCACCGACGGGCCCGGGGTGGTCTTCCGGCAGGAGCGCATCGGCAAGGACGGCCGCCCGTTCACGCTGCTGAAGTTCCGCACCCACCGTCCGGTCGACGAGCACGAGGCGGCCACCCGGTGGAGCGTGGCCGGCGAGCGCAGGATGAGCCCCTTCTGCCGGTTCCTGCGGCAGACCTCGCTGGACGAGCTGCTCCAGCTCTGGAACGTGCTGTGCGGGGACATGAGCCTGGTCGGACCGCGCCCCGAACGGCCGTACTTCGTCACCCAGTTCAGCCAGACCTACCCCGGTTACGCGGCCCGCCACCGCATGCAGACCGGCATCACCGGGCTCGCCCAGGTCAACGGGCTGCGCGGCGACACCTCCATCGAGGACCGGGCCCGCTTCGACAACGCCTACATCGACAACTGGTCGCTGTGGCAGGACGTCTGCATCCTGCTGCGCACCGCGGCCGCCCTCGTGCGGCCCACGGGGAGCTGACCGATGGCCCTCGCCCTGCCGCTGCGCCGCCCCGAGCGGCTCTCCCCGGTGCTGCCGGTGGTGGCCGTGGTCGCGCTGCTCGCGCTGCCCGTCGCACCCGGCGACGACGGCGGCGCCGGACCCGCCGACGCGCTGTCCGCGCTGGTGGTCGCCGGCTGCGCGGTACGCCTGCTGCGCACGCGCCGCCGCCCGCTCACCCGGACCGCCGCGCTGGTCCTCGGCCTGCCGGTGGCCGGTGTCGCGGTCGCCACGCTGCACGCCGTCTCCCCCGGCGACGGGATCACCGGCCTGGGCCGGTACCTGCAGGTCTTCGTCCTGGTCCCGGCCGCCGTCCTGCTCCTCGTCCGCGGCCGGGCCGACTTCCGGCTGCTGGCCTGGTCGTTCGTCGCCCTGGCGGGCTGGCAGGGGGCGGTCGGCGTGCACCAGTACCTCACCGGGACCGGCGCCTCCTACCAGGGCGAGAACGTCCGCGCGGTCGGCACCTTCGGCGTGTCGGACGTGATGGGCATGGCGACGGTGGTCGCCTGCGGACTGGTGTGCGCGACGGGTCTGGCGCTCGGCCGGACCGGCGTCCGGGAGCGTACGGTCGCCGTCTGCTGTGCGCTCGCCCTGGCCGTGCCGCTCGCCCTGTCCTTCAGCCGGGGCGCCTGGATCGCCACCGCCGTCACGCTCACCGTCCAGCTGGTGCTGTCCGGGCCGCTCCGCGCGCTGAAGGCCGGGGCGGTCCTCGCCGCCGCGAGCGTGGTGCTGGTGGGCGGGCTCGGCGTGGGCACGACGATGCTGAAGGAGCGGATCGACAGCATCACCCGGGTCACCGACGCGCCCGACCAGTCGGTCACCGACCGGTACACCATGTGGGCGGCGGCCGTCGGCATGTGGCGCGAACGCCCGCTGACCGGCGTCGGTCTGAAGGGCTTCCCCGAGTACCGCGACGGGCACGCCTCGCTCGCGCTGTCCTCGGGCAGCGACACCGAGGGCGCGGGCGCCGCCTTCCGCCGTCAGCCGCTGCTCTCCCCGCACAACATGTACCTGCTGGTGCTGGCCGAGCAGGGGCTGCTCGGGCTGCTCTGCCTGGCGGGCGCCTGGCTCGCCCTGCTGGTGTGCGCGCTGCGCGGCCTGGGGCGGGTCCGCGCGGCCGGCGGCCGGGGGCTGGACTGCGCGCTGGTCGCCTGCGGGCTGCTGGTGTGGCAGCTGGTGGACTTCGCGTACGCCGACATCGGCGGCCCGTCGACGGTGCTCACGGCGGTGTGCTTCGGCCTGGCCGCCTGGTGGGCGCTGGTCGGCGGCGAGCGCACCGCCGTCCCGGCCGGGCGGGGAACGCTCGCGGGGGAGGCGGCCCTGCGATGACGAGTCCCCTGACCGGCATGACCGGCGAGGCGCCGGGACCGGAGGCCGGTGCGGTGCACGAGCCGAGGGCGGTACCGGGACCCGCGGCCGGCCCGGCGACCGGTGCGGCGCGGAGACCGGCGGCGGGCCAGGGCCCGGAGACCGGCTCCGGTGCGGCCACCCTGCCGGTGGCGCGATCGGCCGCACCCGCCGCCCCGGCGCCGGACGGCCCCCCTGCCGGCCCGGCCCTCCCCCGCACCCCGGCGGCCCCCGCCCGCGCGACCGCCCACACCCCGGCACCCTGCCCCACCCGCACGACCGCCCGGACCCCGGTGGGGCCCGACCCCGTCCACGCGGCACCCATCCCCGCCCCGGCGCATTCCGGCCCCACCGACACACCCCCGACTTCGACCACTCCCGACCCCGTCCTCACCGCAGCCGGACCCACACCGCCCACCCGAACCCCAGGCCCCGCCCGCGCGACCGCCCGGACCCCTGCACCCGGCACCGGCCGCACGACCGCCCACACTCCGGCACCCGGCCCCACCCGCGCGACCGCCCGGACCCCGGTGGGGCCCGACCCCGTCCACGCGGCACCCATCCCCGCCCCGATGGGCCCCGACCTCGTCCACCCGACGCCCATCCCCGCCCCCACGCATTCCGGCCCCACCGACACACCCCCGACTTCGACCACCCCCGACCCCGTCCTCACCGCAGCCGGACCCACACCGCCCACCCGAACCCCAGCACCCACCCGCGCGACCGCCCACACCCCGGCACCGGACCCCGCCCGCCTGGCCGCCCACACCCCGATGGGGCCCGAGCCCGTCCACACGGCACCCATCCCCACCCCGGTGGGGCCCGGCACCGGCCGAGCGGCCGCCCATACCCCGATGGGACCCGACCCCGTTCACGCGGCGCCCGCCCCTGCACCGGCGGCCCGCCCGACCCGCGAGGCCGCCCGCACCCCGGTGAATCCCGACCTCACGCACGCGACGCCCGACGCCCACGCGACCCCGGCCCGGACCACTCCGGCGGCCGCTCCTGCCGGCCCGCCCCCCGGCCCCCTCCCGGCGGCGGGTCCGCCTCGGCCGGCCCCCACATCCCCCACTGCGGCGGCTGCCGCCCCGCCGCCCTGCGCGCCCGAGCACGCGCCGCCCACCGGCCGGGGGCTCGCCCGGGCCGCCCTCATCACCGCCGGCCTGTCGGTCGCGGCGGCGCTGCTCGGGCTGGTGCGGGACCAGTCGCTGGCCCGGCTGTTCGGGGCGGGGCAGGACACGGACGCCTTCCTGGTCGCCTGGACCGTGCCGGAGTTCGCGGCCACGCTGCTCATCGAGGACGGGCTGGCGTTCGCGCTGATCCCCACGTTCAGCCGAGCGCTGGCCCGCCGCGCCCAGGGCGCCCCCGGGGATCCGGTGCGGTCCCTCGTGGTGGGCACCCTGCCCCGGCTCGCGCTGGGGTTCGCGGCGGTCGGGGCGCTGCTCGCGCTGGCCGCGCCGCAGTTCGTCGCGGCCCTGGCGCCGGGCCTGCCCGACCCGGCCCTCGCCGCGGACTGCACCCGGGTCACCGCGTCGTGCGTGCTGAGCTTCGGCCTCGCCGGGTACTGCAGCGCGGCCCTGCGGGCCCACCGCCGGTTCCTGGCGCCTGCCGCGATCTACATCGCCTACAACATCGGCATCGTCACGGCGATGTACACCCTCGGCGGCCGCTGGGGGGTGCGGTCGGCCGCGTTCGGGGTCGCGGCGGGCGGCTGCCTGATGGTGCTGGTGCAGGTCCCGTCACTGGTGAGGGAGTTGCGCCGGCGCCGGCCCGGGATCGCGGACGCGAAGGCCGTCGCCGAGGCGCACTCGATGGACCTGACGCTGCTGGCCACCGTGCTGCTGTTCGCGCTGTGCCGGCAGTCGCAGGTGCTCATCGAGCGGTTCCTCGCCTCCGGCCTGCCCTCCGGCGCCATCTCGCACCTGAACTACGCGCAGAAGGTCGCCCAGATCCCGATGACCCTGTCGACGATGCTGTGCACCGTCACCTTCCCGGTGGTGGCGCGGGCGCTGGCCGACGGCGACACCGAGCGGGCCCGCGGCCGGGTGGAGCGGGACCTGGCGCTGGCGGCCTGCCTGGTGCTGCTGGGCACGGCCGCGGTCGTCGCCTGCGCGCCGCAGCTGATCGCGCTGCTGTTCCAGCGGGGCGCGTTCACGGCCGAGGACACCGCGGCGACCGCCGACGTGATGCGGGTCTACGCGGCCGGGCTGCTCGGCCAGACCCTGACCGGCGTCCTGGTCCGCTCCTACTTCTCCGCGGGCCGCGCCGCCTGGTACCCGGTGGCCGCGATGATCGCCGGGGTCGCGGCGACGTCCTGGCTCGGCGCGTGGGCGGCCGGTTCCTGGGGGGTGACCGGGATCGCCGCCGCCAACGCCACCGGCATCACCCTCACGGCCGTCCTGCTGCTCGCCGGGATGCGGCGGCGCAGCGTGCCCATCCGGACCGGCGCCGTGCTGCACGAGCTGACCCGGCCGCTGCGCGCGGCCGCGGTGGCCGCCGTGGCCGGGGCCTTCGTGGCGAGCCTGCCGGTAGCGCCGCTCGCCGGGCTCGCCGCCGGCGGCGCCACCGTCACCGCCGTGTTCGTCCTGCTCTGCTGGGCGCTGGGCGCCCAGGGCTTCGCCCCCGCACTCCGTACCGCACGCACCCTGACCCGGAGGCTCGCCCATGCCGTCTTCCGTTGAGTCCGCGGCGCCCGCCCGGACGCTGCCCTGCGGCCCGGCGCCGTGGATCGCCATGTACCACTCGGTCGGCGACTGCTCCGACGACCCGTACCGCATCACCGTGACCCCCGCCCGGCTGGACGGGCAGCTGCGCTGGCTGCGGGGGCGGGGGCTGCGCGGGGTGTCCGTCGCCGAACTGCTCGCCGCGCGGGCCCGGGGCGAGGGGCGGGACCTGGTGGGTCTCACCTTCGACGACGGGTACGCCGACTTCCTGGACCACGCCCTGCCAGTGCTCACCCGCCTGGACTGCACGGCCACGCTGTTCGTGCTGCCCGGCCGGCTCGGCGGCGACAACGCCTGGGACCCGCTGGGCCCGCGCAAGCCGCTGCTGACCGCCGACGGCATCCGGCGGGCCGCCGCCGCGGGCGTGGAGATCGGCTCGCACGGCCTCAGCCATGTGGATCTGACGCGGGCCGACGACGCCCTGCTGAAGGCCGAGACCGCCGGGAGCCTGGCCGCGCTGGAGGAGCTGACCGGCGCACCGGTCAGGGGTTTCTGCTATCCGTACGGCGCGGTCGACCGGCGCGCCGTACGGGCCGTGCGGGAGGCCGGTTACGGGTACGCCTGCGCCATCGACCCCGGCGGGCTGTCCGGCCCGCACGTCCTGCCGCGCGTGCACGTCGGGCAGAACGACACCGCCGTACGCCTGTTCCTGAAGCACCGGCTGCACCGGCTGCGGCGGCGGCCGGTCGAGGGGCTGCGGTGAGGGTGCTGCACGTCATCACCGGGCTCGGGGTCGGCGGGGCCGAGCAGCAACTGCGGCTGCTGCTGAGGCACCTGCCCGCCGACTGCGAGGTGGTGACGCTGACCGACCCGGGGCCGGTGGCCGAGGGGCTGGCCGCGGACGGGGTGCGGGTGACGCACCTCGGCATGCGGGGCAACCGGGACCTCGGCGCGCTGCCCCGGCTGGCCCGGATCGTCCGGCGCGGCCGGTACGACCTCGTGCACACCCACCTGTACCGGGCCTGTCTGTACGGGCGGCTCGCGGCCCGGCTGGCGGGCGTCCGTGCGGTCGTCGCCACCGAGCACTCCCTCGGCGACTCGCAGATGGAGGGCCGCCCGCTCACCGCGGGGGTCCGCGCGCTGTACCTGCTGGGCGAGCGGCTGGGCCGGTCCACCGTCGCCGTCTCCCCCACGGTCGCCGCGCGGCTCGCCCGCTGGGGTGTGCCCGAGCCGCGCATCGCGGTCGTCCCCAACGGCATCGACCTGACGCGGTTCGCCTTCGACCCGGCGGTCCGCCGGCGCACCCGGTCCCTGCTCGGGCTGCCCGACGACGCGTTCGTCATCGGGGGCGTCGGCCGGCTGGCCCCGGGCAAACGCTTCGACGTCCTGATCGACGCCCTGTCCCTCCTGCCCGGCGACTGCCGGCTGCTGCTGGTCGGCGGCGGCCCGGAGGAGGGCGCGCTGCGGCGGGCCGCGCGGCGGGCGGGCGTCACCGGCCGGGTGGTGTTCGCGGGCGAGCGGCCGTACCTGGCCGGCGACGCGTCCGGGCCCGACCTGCCGGCGCTGACCTCGGCGATGGACGTGCTGGCCGCCCCCTCCCCCGAGGAGGCGTTCGGCCTGGCGGTCGTGGAGGGGCTCGCGGCGGGGCTGCCGGTGCGCTACGCCTCCTGCCCGGCCCTGGAGGACCTGCCGCCCGGCGCCGCCCCGGACGCGCTGCGCGTCCCCTGCGACGCCGGCGCCTACGCCCGCGCGCTCGCCGGGGTGCGCGCCGCCGGGCCGGGCCCGCGCACCGTCCCCGAGGCGGCCCGCCACTACTGCATCACCCGCAGCGCGACCCTGCTCATGGACGTCTACACGGCGGCGCTCGCCCGCACGGTCCCCCCGTCCCGATCCCCTCAGGGAGTCATCCCCTCATGACCGACAACCCCACCCGGCGCCACCGCTTCTTCCGCCTGTTCACCCTGCTCCCGCGCTGGTCGCTGCCGGCGGCCGGCGTCCTCGCGGGCGGGCTGCTCGGCGGCGGGTACGGTGTGCTGCAGACCCCTCAGTACACGGCGACCAGCTATGTCGTCGCCGTCCCCACCGAGGGATCCGACACCGCCACCGCCCTGGGTTTCGCGCAGGCCTACGGCCGGGCCGCGACCCAGCTCGCGGTGCTCGGCGACGCGCAGGTGTGGGCCCGCGTGCCGGTGCGCACCCTGCGCTCCGGTGTGCGCGCCACGACCTCTCCGGACGCGCCGATGGTCGCCGTGTCGGCCACCTCCGCCCGCCCGGCCGTGGCCGCCGACATGGCCAACGCGGTCACCCGCGCGCTCACCCGGCACGCCAACGCCACCAAGGCCGACACGCACGTCCAGCTGCTGCAGTTCTCCCGCGCGGTGAGGCCGGCCGAGCCGTCCTCGCCGTCCGCGGTGGTGACCGGGCTGGTCGGGGCGAGCGCGGGCGGGCTGCTGGGCGCGCTCGCGCTGCTGGTGGGTCCGGGACGCCGGCCGGAGGAGACGGCCGCGGGCCCGGCCTCGGTTCCCGGCCCGGCCGTGGCCGCCGACGCGCGCGGCCAGCTGTGAGCGCCGTCGGCACGGCGTGCGCCGCGCACCCCGTCCTCACCGCTGAACTCGTCACCGACGAGGACGCCTTCGCCGGGCTGGCCCCGGCCTGGGGGCGGCTGTACGGGCGGTGCGCCGCCGCGACCCCGTTCCAGAGCCACGCCTGGCTGCACTCGTGGTGGCTGTCGTACGGCAGGCGCGGCCGGCTCCGGCTGCTGGTGGTGCGCGCGGGCGGTGAACTGGTGGCCGCCGCGCCCCTGATGCTGGTGCGCCGGCCGCTGCCGGCGCTGGTGCCGCTCGGCGGGGCGATCTCCGACTACGCGGACGTGCTGCTGGAGGACGGCGACGACGGCCGGGTGGCCGCCGCGCTCGCCGAGGCGCTGGCGGAGCTGGCCCGCACGGCGCTGGTCGACTTCCGCGAGGTGCGTCCGGGCGGCGCGGTGGAACGGGTCTACGACCGCTGGCGGGGGCCGCGCCGCACGGTGGGCGATTCGCCGTGCCTGGAGCTGCCGGCCGTGTCCATGGAGGGGCTGGTGGCCCGGCTGCCGTCGAACAAGGCGCAGCAGCGGGTGCGGGCCAAGCTCCGCAAGCTGGCCGCGCTGGGCGTGCAGCGGCGGGCGGCCGGGCCCGAGGAGGTGGCGGCGGCGCTCGACCGGCTGCTGGAGCTGCACCGGCTGCAGTGGCAGGGGCGGAAGGTGACCTCCGAGCATCTGCGGCCCCGGTTCCGCGAGCATCTGGTGCGCGCGGTGGGCCCGATGGTCCGGTCCGGGGACGCGGTGGTCACCGAGTTCCGCATCGACGGCGAGGTGGTGGCCGTGGATCTGACGCTGCTCTCGCGCAGCATGGCCGGCGGCTACCTGTACGGCGCCCATCCGGGTCTGCGGGAGCGGAAGGCGGACGTGGCGGTGATGCTGCTGGACGCCTGCGCCGCGTACACCGGCGGCGGCGAGCGCGGCACGCTGAGCCTGCTGCGCGGCGACGAGCCGTACAAGCATCACTGGCGGCCCGAACGGGTCGTGAACAGACGGCTGCTCATGGCTCGGCGTCCCACCGCGCCGCTGCTGACGGCCGCGCTGTGCGACGCGGCCGTCCGGCGGCGGGGCAGGGAGGTGCTGCGCCGGTGGCGGGAACGCGGCCAGGACTAGCGGCGGCTGCGCGACCACCAGTCGAAGCGGACGCAGAGCTTTCCGCCGAGCCAGTACTCGACCCAGTCGCCCAGCTCCATGGGAGAGCAGCCGGCCGGGGGTTTCTCGGTGGGTGTGGGCTTCGGGGTCGGGGTGGGCGTCGGTGTGGGCGCGGGGGCCGGCTGTTCGGTGCGTCCGTACAGGGCCGTCCGGTAGACGCGCGCGGACCGGGGATTGTCCGCGCACTGCCATACGCCGTGCGGGCAGTAGTCGGTCAGGGTGTGGTACAGCGGTTTGTGTTCGTCGAACCATGCGAGCATACGGCGCATGTACTCGGCATTGTCGCCGTTTCGGAAAAGTCCCCATTCCGGGTAGGAAATGGGTTTTCCATGGGCGCGCGCGAAGTCGATGTGCTGTTGGAGGCCGTACGGCTCTTTCACCTGTTCGTCGAAGGACATGCCGCCCGGCTGGTCGTAGGAGTCCATGCCGATGACGTCGACCGTGTCGTCCCCGGGATAGCACTCGGTCCAGGGCACGGCGTCCCGGCCGCGGCTCGGCGTGAAGTCGAACCGGAACTTCTGGCCCGGCACCGAGCGCATGGTGGTGACGATCCTCCTCCAGTACGTCTTCCAGGACTGGGGGTCCGGGCCGCAGCGGTGGGTGTAGGTGGTGCCGTTCATCTCCCAGCCGAGCACGACGACCGTGTCCGGCGCCCCCAGCCGCACCAGCCGTTCGGCCAGGGTCCTGAAGTGACGGTCGAACGCGCCGGCCGCGCCCTGCCGCAGCAGCGCCCGCACCTGCGGGTCGGGGACGTTCTCCTCGTTGCGCTCCTGCATGGGCACGTTGAGGACGAGCATGCGGTCGGCCTTCTCGCGCCGCCAGCGCGCCCACGCGTCCAGGAAGCCGGGCGGTCCCTCGACGTCCCGCCAGCGGCCGCCGGGCAGGTAGGTGTGGGCCACCTTGAGTTCGGTCCCGCCGAGCCAGCGGCTCAGCTCGGCCATGCGCGCGACCCCGAGGGGCCCGGAGTCGAGGAAGGCGCCGAAGGCGGGTGCGGCCCGCGGGGCCGCGGGGGCCTGGGGGGTCTGCGACCCGGTCGCGGGCAGCGGTCCCGTCGGGGTGTCCGGCGCCGCGACCGTGGGCGCGGGCGTGACCGCAGCGGCCGGGGCGGCGGGCGCCGGAGCCGTCCCGGGGGATGCGGGGGCCGTCCCGGCGGATGCGGGGGCCGTGGGGGCGGGTGTCGGGGCCGTGGGGGCGGGTGCGGGAGGACCGGCGGCCCGCACCGCCCCCGCCGCGAACCCGGGACCGGCCGCCAGGGCGACCGACGCGGCGACCGCCGCCGTGACCACGGCCGACCGCCGGCACCGGTCCCGTCGCTGCTGTGGAGCCATGTCCGCTCCTCTCCGCTCGACTGCGTTGTCGCCTCGATATCCCCGTGAGGCGAAGCGTTATTACAGACAGTCATATCGATAGGACCTTCGCCACCGCGGTTACGGCTTTCAGGTGGGCCGCACCCCCGCGCGGGCGAACACGAGGAGAAAGCAGGAAAAGCCCGTGTCGTTGCTGGACATCCGGGTCCCCGCGGTAGTGCTGCGAATCGACCGGAATCCCTTTCACCACGGCACGCTGGGCGCCGTGCGGTCGCTCGGCAGGGCCGGCGTCGAGGTCCACGTCGTCGCCGATTCCGCGGCCAGCCCGGTCCGCGCCTCGCGTTTCGTGCGCGAGCTGCACCCCCCGCCCCCGCCCGGCGCGTGCCTGCGGGACATCGCGGCCGCGCTGGACCGGGTCGCCGCACGGCTCGCCCGGCCGGCCGTGCTCGTCCCGATGGACGACGCGAGCGCCATCGCGGCCGGCCGGCTGGGCGGGGAGCTGGCGCCCGCCTACCTGCTGCCGCGGCAGGCGGGCGGCCTGCCCGAACGGGTCGCCGACAAGGCCCGGCTGGCCGGGGTGTGCGCCGCCGCCGGTGTCCCGCACCCGGTGACCCTGGTCCCGGACAGCGCCGACGACGCGGCCGCCGCCGCCCGGCGGCTCGGACTGCCGGTGGTGGCCAAGTGGAGCCGGCCCTGGCTGCTGCCGGCCGGCAGCGGGCTGCGCTCGACGGCGCTGGTGCACTCGGCACGGCAGGCGCGGGACCTGTTCCGGCGCAGCGGCGAGGCGGGCAGCCCGCTGCTGCTCCAGGCGTTCCTGCCGCCCGGCCCCGACCGCGACTGGTTCTTCCACGGGTACGCCGACCGCACCGGCGCGCTGCGCGCCGGCGGGCCCGGCCGCAAGCAGCTGGCCTGGCCGCGCGGGGCGGGCCTGACCGCGGTCGGCCGGTGGACGCCCAACCCCCACGTGCAGGCGCTGGCCGAACGGCTCACCGGCGAACTGGGCTACCGGGGCATCTTCGACCTGGACTTCCGCCGCTGCGCCGGCACCGGCCGCTACCACTTGCTGGACTTCAACCCGCGCCCCGGCGCCCAGTTCCGGCTGTTCACCGACAGCGCCGGCCTGGACGTCGTACGGGCCCTGCACCTGGATCTGACGCACCGTCCGCTGCCGGAGGGGACGCCGCTGCCCGGGCGGGAGTTCGTGGTGGAGAACTACGCGCCGCTGACCGCGCTGCGCCCCACCCGCCAGGACCGCGAACTGGCCTGGTACGCCGCGGACGACCGGGGGCCGGGCCAGGCGATGTGGGCGCTGTGGGGCCGGCACGTGGCGGGCCGGCTCGCCGGACGCCTGTGCTCCCGTACGGCTCCGGCGCCGCTGCCCGCGCCCCGCTCCAGCCCGGACCACCGGGCGGGCGCCCCGGTCCTCCCCGACGAGAAAGCGAGCAGCTGCTGATGTACGACCTGCTGGTGGTGGGCGCCGGCCCGTACGGCCTGTCGATCGCGTCGCACGCCGCGGCGGCCGGCCTCGACGTCCGCGTCCTCGGGCGCCCCATGGCGTCCTGGCGCGACCACATGCCCCGGGGCATGTTCCTGAAGTCGGAGCCGTGGGCGTCCAACCTGTCCGATCCGGAGGGCCGCTGGCGGCTCGACGTCTTCTGCGCCTTCCGCGGCATGACGGCCCGGCACGCCGAGCCGATCCCGCTGGACGTGTTCGCCGAGTACGGCCTGTGGTTCGCCCGCAACGCCGTGCCCGGCGTCGACGAACGGACCGTGACCCGGGTGGCGGCGCGCGCCGGCGGCTTCGAGGCCGTCACCGAGGACGGTCAGACCCTGACCGCGAGGACCCTCGCGCTGGCCGTGGGCGTGCTGCCGTTCACCGAGATCCCGGCCGCCCTGCGCGGGCTGCCGCCGGAACTGGTCTCGCACAGCAGCCACCACGCCGACCTCGACCGGTTCCGCGGCGGGGACGTCACGGTGGTCGGCGGCGGTCAGGCCGCCCTGGAGACGGCCGCGCTCCTCGCCGAACAGGGCACCCGGGTGCGGGTGCTGGCCCGCGCGGACCGGCTGTGCTGGAACGATGTGCCCCCGCCCTGGCAGCGCCCCTGGTGGTCGACGGCCCGTTCCCCGCACAGCGGCCTGGGGCCCGGCTGGCGCAACTGGTTCTACGCCGAGCGGCCCGGTCTGTACCGGCGGCTTCCCGAGCGCACCCGGACCAGGATCGCGGGCGACGCGCTCGGCCCGGCCGGGGCCTGGTGGGTGCGCGACCGGGTGGAGCGGCGGGTGGAGGTGCTGCTCGGCCGGGAGGTGGTGGCGGCCCGTGCGGTGCCGGGCGGGCTGCGCCTGGAGACCGCGGCCCGGCGGGGCGGTCCGGCGGTGCTGGAGACCGGGCACGTCATCGCCGCCACCGGGTTCCGGGCCACCCGCGACCGGCTGCGGCTGCTCGCCCCCGACCTGCGCGCGCTGCTCGCGACGGGCGCCGACGGGGCGCCGCAGGTGGGGCTGGAGTTCGAGTCCTCGTACCCCGGTCTGTTCCTGGCCGGCCTGATCACGGCCGCGGGCTTCGGCCCGGCGATGCGGTTCGTGCACGGCGCGACCTTCACCGCGGGCACGCTGGTGCGCGGGGTGCGGCGGCGGCTGCGCGCGCGGCCGGCCGACCGGCGGATCCCGGCCGGCCGGCTCGGCGAGGTGCCGGAGACGGTGTCGCGCTGAGCACCGCCCCGCGGCGGGCGCCAGCTCCGGCACCCGGTGCGGCTAGCGGCGGGAGGCGGCCCGGCCTCGCCGGAACAGCATCGTCCCGGCCGCGATGAGCACGGCGCCGGCGGCCGAGGCCGCGATCATCTCCGGGGCCTCGCCGCCCGTGTGCGGGAGCTCGGGAGCGCCGGGGCGGTCCTCGCCCGGGCCGGGAGGCGTGCCGTGGTCGCCGGCGGGCGGGGGCGTCTCCTCGCCCCCGTACGGCGGCGGGGTGGGCTCGTCGCCGGGGCCGGGCCGGTCCCCGTAGCCGCCGGACTCCTCGGACTCTCCGTAGCCGGAGTCGTCGGAACTCCCGTAACCGGAGTCTTCCGGCCCGGCGGAGGCGGAGTCGTCGGAACTCCCGTAACCGGAGTCTTCCGGCCCGGCGGAGGCAGAGTCGTCGGAACTCCCGTAACCGGAGTCTTCCGGCCCGGCGGAGGCGGAGTCCTTCACGGAGTCGTCGTGCGCGTCGCGCTTCCCGGTGTCGTCGCGCTTCCCGGTGTCGTCGTGCTTACCGGTGTCGTGCGCGGCGCAGGAGTCGCCGGCCGCCGGGTTCAGCGCGGCGACGGCGTCGGCGCTGTTGCCGCAGACGCCGACCGGGGCGTGCACCGGCGCCTGCGCGTCGTTCCCGGACAGCGCACCGGGAGAGCCCTGGGCGGTGCCGTGCGCGTCGGAGCCGGCGAACGCGGAGCCGCCGTACAGGGACAGCATCCCGGTCGCGGCGGCGGCCAGGACGATGCCCTTGCTGAGAGTCTGTCGCAAGATCTCGTGGTCTTCCTGCTCGGAGAAGGGGGAAGGCCGGCCCCGGGGCGAAGAGGCGCTCTTCGTCGGTCCGGGGCCGGCCAGGGCGGAGCCGGGCTGGGGCTGATGCGTCCTCAGCCGTTGACGCAGACGTTGCCGATCGCCGGGTTCAGCGCGGCGATGACGTTGATCGAGTTGCCGCACACGTTGATCGGCACGTGGATCGGGACCTGGATGACGTTGCCCGACAGGACACCCGGGGAACCGACGGCGACACCCTTGGCGTCGGCGTCGGCGAAGGCCGGTCCGGCCAGGCCCAGGGCCAGAACGGCACCCGTGACGACAGCAACGCTCTTCTTCATGGAAGTTCCCTTCTCCGGGGGTCATGCCTCAAAGACGGCCAGAACCGTGTGAGCACGACCTGGACGGTCGCGGCACGGAACGAGGGATAGACGCTGGGGGAGATCACGGAACGCGAAAAGCGTGATTATCACTCGATCGCACCGCACTCTGGGCGCATCTCCCCATGGCGACGCAGGCCCTACGGCTTCATCAACCCGGCCCCTAAAGAATGGTTGCGCTGATTCACCCGGTTGGCGCCGCGCCGGCGCGCAGAAGGCCGCCCCCGGTGCCCCGGGGCCTAGGAGACGACGTCCTTGCGGGCGAAACCCCGGAAGGCCAGGGCGAACAGCACCAGCGCGTACGTCACGGACAGCGCGGCGCCCTGGATCATGCCGGACCACTCGGGATGCGGCTGGACGGCGTCCGCCCAGGCGAACTGCCAGTGCGCGGGCAGGAAGTCGCGCCAGTGGCCGAGGGCGGTGACGGCGTCCAGGACGTTGCCGACGATGGTCAGGCCCACCGCGCCGCCGACCGCGCCGAGCGGGGCGTCGGTCCGGGTCGAGAGCCAGAACGCCAGTCCGGCCGTGACCAGTTGGGACACGAAGACGTACAGCACGGCCACCACGAGCCGCTGGGCCGCCGTACCGGTGTCCAGCGCGCCGCCCGTCGGGATCTGCAGCGGGCCCCACCCGTAGGCGGCCGTGCCGGCCGCGAGGGCGACCAGCGGCAGCAGCAGCATCGCGGCGAGGCTCAGCCCGAGCGCCACGACCAGCTTGGACCACAGCAGCCGGGCCCGGGGCACCGGCGCGGCGAGCAGATAGCGCAGCGAGGACCAGCTCGCCTCCGAGGCGACCGTGTCCCCGCAGAACAGGGCGACCGGGATCACCAGCAGGAAGCCCGCGGAGACGAACAGGTTCACCGCGGCGAAGTTGGCGCCGGACGCGGTGGCCGTGTCCATCAGCGTCACCTGGCCGTTGCGCCCGCCCGGATCGCCGCCGATCGCGAAGGCGGTCAGCAGCACGAACGGCAGGACGGCCAGGACGGCGCCCATGACCAGGGTGCGGCGCCGCTTGAGCTGGCGGACCAGCTCCACGCGCAGCGGCAGGGTGCGGCCCGGCCGGTATCCGGAGGCGACTTCGGTGAGCGCGCTCATGCGGAACCTCCGATCAGGGTGAGGAAGGCGTCTTCCAGGCGGCGGTGCGGCCCGACCGAGGCGACCGGCACCTCCAGCCGCACCAGGTCCACGACCAGGCGTTCGGCCGTGCCGCCGGGTTCGAGCCGGACCAGCAGTCCGTCGCCGGTGCGCACGGCGGAGGCGACGCCGGGCAGCGCGCCCACCTTCTCCACCACCGGCTCCGCCACGGGCGCGGCGGTGCCGACCAGCAGCGTGTCGCCGGAGCCGGTGATCTCCCGGACCGGACCCGCCTGCACGAGCCGGCCGCGGTCCATCACCACCAGGTGGGTGCAGGACTGCTCGACCTCGGCGAGCAGGTGACTGGAGACGATCACCGTCCGGCCGCCGGCCGCGTAGCGGATCATCACCTCGCGCATCTCCCGGATCTGGGGCGGGTCGAGACCGTTGGTCGGCTCGTCCAGGATGAGCAGGTCGGGCAGGCCGAGCATGGCCTGGGCGATGGCGAGGCGCTGGCGCATGCCCTGCGAGTAGGTGCGCACCGCGCGGGCGAGGGCGTCGCCGAGTCCGGCGATCTCCAGGGCCTCGTCCAGGTGGGCGTCCGCGGGCGGGCGGCCGGTCGCCCGCCAGTACAGCTCCAGGTTCTCCCGGCCGGACAGGTGCGGCAGGAACCCGGCGCCCTCCACGAACGCGCCGACCCGGGAGAGCACCGCGGCGCCGGGCCGGATCGTGTGGCCGAAGACGCGGATCTCGCCGTCGTCCGGGCGGATCAGTCCCATCAGCATGCGCAGGGTGGTCGTCTTGCCCGCGCCGTTGGGTCCGAGCAGGCCGAGCACCTGCCCCTTCTCCACGCGGAAGGACAGCCCGCGCACCGCGTACCGGTCGGCGGACCCCGCGTACCGCTTGCTCAGGTCGCTGATCACCAGCGGGACGTCGGCCAGCTCCGGATCGGGCGCGGGCGCGGCCGTGCGGCGGCGGGCGGTGAGCAGCAGGGCGAGGGCGGCCGCCGCGCCGGCCGCGGGCAGCCACCACACCCAGGCGGGCAGCGGCGCGGCGGCGGTGGTGACCGCGGGGGCCGTCGGCACGCTCAGGTCCGACTTCAGGGAGACGGTGTAGGACGCCGGGGCGGCCGGTGAGGCGTAGCCGAGGTCGGTGGAGGCGAGGACCAGGCGGAGCCGGTGGCCCCTCTGCACCTCGTGGTCGATGGCCGGGAGGGTGACGGTGACGTCCTTGCCGGCTCTGGCGCCGGTCACCCGGAAGGGGGCGACGAGCTGGCCGGGCAGCACCTGCCGGGCGCCGTCCGGGCCGACGTCGTAGACCTTGCCGAACAGGACGGCGTCGTCGCGGGTGGAGGTGACGCGGACCGTGGCGGTCGGGGCGCCGGTGATCTGCAGGTCGCGGGTGAGGGGCGCGGAGTCGAACCGCGCGTACTGGCCGGGGAAGTCGAGGGAGACGCCGAGGCCGAGCGCGGACAGCCGGCCGAGGCCGCCGGAGCCGCCGAGGCCGGGCAGGGCGGAGACGCCGGGCGGGCTTGCCCCGGCCGGGTTGGTGACGCGCTGGGCGCCGCCGGTGAGGGGGACGGCGCGCCGGTGGCCGCGCAGACCGGGGTAGGCGGCGGCGCTCGCGCCGCGCAGCTGGGCGGTGCCGTCCGCGGAGTCGATGCCGCCGGTGCGGGTGACCCGGAAGGCCGGGCCGGTGTCGGCGCTCCGGTCGTCCTTCAGGTACCGGTCGAACCAGGCGCGTACGCGGGCCTCGACCCGGGCGGTCTCCGGGTCCCCGCCGTCGTGGCCGCCGGCGATCCAGTCGACGGCGACGGGGGTGCCGCCGGCGCGGATCGCCTTCTCGGCCGCGTCGGCCTGGTCCAGGGTGAACAGGGAGTCCGTCTGCCCCTGGACCAGCAGGGTGGGCGCCTCGATGCGGGCGCCGACGGCGGACGGCGAGCGTTCCTCCAGCAGGGCGCGGGCCGCCGGGTCGGGGACGCCGGACGCGGCGACCCGGTCGTACATCCGGCACAGCGCGGGCTCGAACCGCGCGCAGCCGCCGCCGGTGTTGACGAAGACGCCGGCCCACAGCTTCTTGAACACCCCGTTCGGGAACAGGGCGTCCGCGAGGTTCCAGTAGGTGACCGCCGGGGCGATGGCGTCCACCCGGTGGTCGTGTCCGGCGGCGAGCAGCGCCACGGCGCCGCCGTAACTGCCGCCGGCCACGCCCACGCGCGGGTCGCCTGGCCCGTCGAGCCGGACCCGCGGCTGCGCGGCCAGCCAGTCGACGAGCCGGGAGACGTCGGCGACCTCCCCGTCGGGGTCGTTGAGCCCGATCTTCCCGGTGGACCGGCCGAAGCCGCGCGCGGACCAGGTCAGGACCGCGTACCCGCTCCGGGCGAGGTCCTCGGCCTGCCGGCGCATGTCGTGCTTGCTGCCGCCGAAGCCGTGCGCGAGCAGGACGGCGGGGTGGCGGCCGGGCCCGGCCGGGGTGAAGAAGGAGGTGTCCAGGCGCACCCCGTCGACCGCCATGACCTGGTCGCTGCGGCGCACGGCCGGCGTGTCGCCGGAGGCGACGGCCGCCGTCCACGTCCCGGCACCGGCGAGCACCGCCACGGCGGCGGCGCCGGCCACGAGCCGGCGCGGCCTGTGCAGCAGCGCCCGCAGTGCGGGGAGTCGAAGATCCATGCGTCAACGGTACGGGCCGCGGGCGGCGGCCGCCGCCGCCCCCGGGTGGAGCTCCGGGCCCTTCCCGGGGGGTACGGGTCCGCTCCGGCGTACTCCGGGCGTGGTACGGCGCGCCGGGCTCCGCCGTGGTCCGCCGGGCCGCCCGCCGCCGTGCACGGACGGGGGTGGCGGGCGTCGCCGGGCGGGGCCCGCCGCGGCCCCGCGCGACGCGTCAGTGGTTGCGCGGGAAGCCGAGGTCCACGCCCGCCGGGGCGTCGGCCGGGTCGGGCCAGCGGGTGGTGACGACCTTGCCGCGGGTGTAGAAGTGGGTGCCGTCGTTGCCGTAGATGTGGTGGTCGCCGAAGAGCGAGTCCTTCCAGCCGCCGAAGGAGTGGTAGCCGACGGGGACCGGGATCGGCACGTTCACGCCGACCATGCCCGCCTCGACCTCCAGCTGGAAGCGCCGGGCCGCACCGCCGTCGCGGGTGAAGATCGCGGCGCCGTTGCCGAACGGGGAGGCGTTGATGAGGTCCAGGGCCTCCTCGTAGGTGCTGGCGCGCAGCACGCACAGCACCGGGCCGAAGATCTCGTCCCGGTACGCCTTCGCGCCGGCCGGCACCTTGTCGAGGAGCGAGATGCCGATCCAGTGGCCGTCCTCGAAGCCCTCGACGGTGTAGCCCGTGCCGTCGAGCACGACCTCCGCGCCCTCGGCGGCGGCGCCCTTCACGTACGACGCCACCTTGTCCCGGTGCGCCCTGGTGATCAGCGGACCCATCTCGGACGAGGGGTCGCTGCCCGGACCGATCCTGATCTTCTCGGCGCGCTCGCGGATCTTCTCCACCAGCGTGTCGCCGATGGCGCCCACCGCCACGACGGCCGAGATGGCCATGCAGCGCTCGCCCGCCGAGCCGTAGGCCGCGCTCACCGCCGCGTCGGCCGCCGCGTCCAGGTCGGCGTCCGGCAGCACCAGCATGTGGTTCTTGGCGCCGCCGAGGGCCTGCACCCGCTTGCCGTTGGCGGCGGCGGTGGTGTGGACGTGGCGGGCGATCGGGGTCGAGCCGACGAAGGAGACGGCCTTGACGTCCGGGTGCTCCAGCAGCCGGTCGACGGCCGTCCTGTCGCCGTGGACGACGTTGAAGACGCCGTCGGGCAGACCGGCCTCGGCGAGCAGCTCGGCGAGGCGGACCGACGCCGAGGGGTCCTTCTCGCTCGGCTTGAGCACGAAGGTGTTGCCGCAGGCGATGGCGATCGGGAACATCCACATCGGGACCATCGCCGGGAAGTTGAACGGCGTGATGCCCGCGACGACGCCGAGCGGCTGGCGGATGGAGGCCACGTCGACCCGGCTGGCGACCTGCGTGGACAGCTCGCCCTTCAGCTGGACGCTGATCCCGCAGGCCAGGTCGACGATCTCCAGGCCGCGCGCGACCTCGCCGAGCGCGTCGGAGTGCACCTTGCCGTGCTCGGCGGTGATCAGCTCGGCGATCTCGCCGCGGTGGGCGTCGAGCAGCGCCCGGAACCGGAACAGGATCTCGGTGCGCTGGGCGAGCGAGGACCGGCCCCAGGTCGCGAAGGCGTCCTTCGCGGCCGCGACGGCCGCGTCCACCTCCTCGGCCGACGCGAACGCGACCTTCGCGGTCACCGCGCCGGTCGCCGGGTCGGTGACCGGCCCGTACGTGCCCGACGCGCCGTCGACGGCCTTCCCGCCGATCCAGTGGTTGACGATCTTCGTCATGACCAGAGACTCCTTCTACAGATGGCGGCGCCGGGTGGAGACGTGCCGTTCGTACAGCTCGCGGGCCTTGACCGCCGACGGGCGGGTCGCGGTCTCGGCCACGGGAACATCCCACCAGGCCTGCGCCTCGGGCGCGCCCGACACAGTGTCGGACGTTTCGGTCTCGACGTAGACACATGTGGGGGTGTCGGCGGCGCGCGCCTCGGCGAGCGCCGCCCGCAGCTCCCGTACGGTGCCCGCGCGCAGCACCCGCATGCCGAGGCTGGCGGCATTGGCGGCGAGGTCGACGGGCAGCGGGGCGCCGGTGAGGGCGCCGTCGTCCGAGGGGAAGCGGAAGGCCGTGCCGAACCGCTCGCCGCCCACCGCCTGAGACAGTCCGCCGATCGAGGCGTACCCGTGGTTCTGCACCAGCACCACCTTGATCGCGACGCCCTCCTGCACGGCGGTCACGAGCTCCGTCGGCATCATCAGGTACGTGCCGTCGCCGACCAGCGCCCACACGTTCCGCTCCGGCGCGGCGAGCTTCACGCCGAGCGCGGCCGGGATCTCGTAGCCCATGCAGGAGTAGCCGTACTCCAAGTGGTACTGGTCGTGCGACCGCGCCCGCCACAGCCTGTGCAGGTCGCCGGGGAGCGAGCCGGCCGCGTTGACGATGATGTCGGACTCGTCCACGAGGGCGTCCAGGGCGCCGATGACCTGCGGCTGCGTCGGCCGCACGTCGATCTGCCCGGCCGCGAGGCAGGCGTCGACGCGCCGCTCCCAGTGCTCCTTGCCCTCGGTGTACTCGGCGACGTAGGAGCCGGCGACCCGGTGGCCGTGCATCTGAAGGCGCTCGGTCAGCTCCACCAGGCCGTTGCGGGCGTCCGCGATCAGCGGAAGCCCGGCCATCTTGTGCCCGTCGAAGGGCGCGACGTTGAGGTTGAGGAAGCGGACGTCCGGGTTCTCGAAGAGGGTGTGAGAGGCGGTGGTGAAGTCGGTGTACCGGGTGCCGACGCCGATCACCAGGTCCGCGGTGCGGGCCAGGCCGTCGGCGGTCGCGGTGCCGGTGTGGCCGATGCCGCCGACGTCCTGGGGGTGGTCGTACCGCAGGGAGCCCTTGCCGGCCTGGGTGGAGGCGACCGGGATGCGGGTGGCCGCCGCGAACTCGGCGAGGGCCGCCTCGGCGCGACTGTGGTGGACCCCTCCGCCGGCGACGACCAGCGGCCTGCGCGCCTCGCGGATCGCCTGGACCGCCCCGGCCAGCTCGGCGGGGTCCGCGCCCGGCCGGCGCACGGTCCACACGCGTTCGGCGAAGAACTCCTCCGGCCAGTCGAAGGCCTCGGCCTGGACGTCCTGCGGCAGGGCGAGGGTGACCGCGCCGGTCTCCACCGGGTCGGTGAGGACCCGCACGGCCTGCAGCACGCTCGGGATCAGCTGTTCGGGGCGGGTGATGCGGTCGAAGTACCTGGACACCGGGCGCAGGGTGTCGTTGACCGAGACGTCGCCCGCGTACGGCGCCTCGAGCTGCTGCAGGACCGGGTCGGCGGGGCGGGTCGCGAAGACGTCGCCGGGCAGGAGCAGGACCGGGAGGTGGTTGATGGTGGCGAGGGCGGCGCCGGTGACGAGGTTCGTCGCGCCGGGGCCGATCGAGGTCGTCACCGCGTGCGTGGACAGGCGGTTGGACTGGCGGGCGTAGCCGACCGCCGCGTGCACCATGGACTGCTCGTTGCGGCCCTGGTGGTACGGCATCACGCCGGCGTACTCGACGAGCGCCTGGCCGATGCCGGCGACGTTGCCGTGCCCGAAGACGCCCCAGGTCGCGCCGATCAGCCGCCGCCGCTCGCCGTCCCGCTCGGTGTGCTGGGCGGCGAGGAAGCGCACCAGTGCCTGGGCGACGGTCAGCCGGATCGTCATCGGTACCCCCCTGTGGTCTCGGTGTGGTCGGGGTGGAAGCGGATCCGCCACTCCCGCGTCCGGCCGGGTCCGGCCATGACGTTCAGGTAGTACATGGCGTGCCCGGGCTGGGCGATCGACGGGCCGTGCCAGCCGTCGGGGACGAGGACGGCGTCACCGGAGCGGACCTCGGCGAGGACGTCCGAGCCCCCGTCGCGCGAGGGGAACACCCGCTGGTAGCCGAGCCCGTTCGGGCCGTCGATCTCGAAGTAGTAGATCTCCTCCAGCTCGGACTCCTCGCCCGGCCGGTGCTCGTCGTGCTTGTGCGGCGGATAGGAGGACCAGTTGCCGCCGGGGGTGATCACCTCCACGGCGATCAGCCGGTCGCAGGGGAAGGAGTCCGCGGCGGCGAAGTTGCGCACCCGGCGGGCGCAGGCGCCGCTGCCGCGCTCCTCGACGGGGACCTCCGGCGCGGGGCCGTAGCGGGCGGGGAGTCGTCGCTCGCACTTCGCTCCTGCCAGGGCGAAGCGGCCTCCCGCGCCGGAGGCGATCTGGACCCGGGTGTCCCGGGGGGCGTATGCGAAGTCGGAGACGTCCGCGAACACGCTCTCCCGGCCCAGGAGTTGGAACTGGTCGTGCTCAATTTGTACGGTACATCCGCCTTCCAGCGGAAGCAGGATCCATTCGCTGTCCCCGGTGGTGAACGTATGCGTACCGCCCGGCGCCAGCTCCACGACACGCAGGCCGCTGTACGTCCACCCGGCCCGTGCCGGGTCGATGTCGACGGCGTACCGGGCGTTCGCGGTCGCCCCCCTCGGCAGGTGCAGCTCGGTCATGCGGCCCTCACAGCAGTCCTACGGCGGTGTCCACGGCGGCGGCCACGTCGCCGTCCGCCGGATACAGCAGCGAGCGGCCGACCACCAGCCCGCGCACGGTGGGGAGCCGGAGCGCGCCGCGCCACTTCTCGTAGGCGGCGTCCTGGTCCCCGGGCGAGTCGCCGATGTCCCCGCCGAGCAGCACGGCGGGCAGCGTGGAGGTCTCCATGACCCGGGCCATGTCGTCGGGGTTCTCGGTGACCGGCACCTTCAGCCAGGTGTAGGCGGAGGAGCCGCCGAGTCCGGAGGCGATGGCGATGGACCGGGTGACCGCCTCGGCGGTCAGGTCGTTGCGCAGCCTGCCCTCGGGGGTGCGGCGGCTGATGAACGGCTCCACGAACACCGGCAGCCGGCGCGCGGCCATGGCGTCGACGGCGCGGGCGGCGGACTCCAGGGTGGTCAGGGAGCCCGGGTCGTCGTAGTCGACGCGCAGCAGCAGCTTGCCCGCGTCGAAGCCGAGGCGCTCGATGTCCTCGGGGCGGTGGCCGGTGAAGCGGTCGTCCAGCTCGAAGCTGGCCCCCTGCAGCCCGCCGCGGTTCATGGAGCCCATGACGACCTTGTGGTCGAGGGCCCCGAGCAGGAGCAGGTCGTCCAGGATGTCGGCGGTGGCGAGGACGCCGTCGACGCCGGGCCGGGACAACGCAAGGCAGAGGCGTTCGAGCAGGTCGGCGCGGTTGGCCATGGCGAGCCTGCGCTCGCCGACGCCGAGGGCCCCGCGGGCCGGGTGGTCGGCGGCGACGATCATCAGTCGGCCGGTCTCGCCGAGCAGGGGCCTGCGGGCCCGGCGCGCGGCGGCCTCGGCGATCGCCTCGGGGTGGCGGGTGCGGATGCGGACGAGTTCCCCCACGTCGACACGGCGGGGCCGGGCCGCGTCCCCGGCCGCGGTGCGCGCGCCCACCACCCGTCCGGCCCTCACCGCACCGCTCCGGCCTCGAGGGCGGCGGCCACCTCGTCGGGGGTGGGCATCGCGGAGGAGCACTCCAGGCGGGAGGCGACGATCGCGCCGGCCGCGTTGGCGTGCCGCATGACCGTCTCCAGGTCCCAGCCGGCCAGCAGGCCGTGGCACAGGGAGCCGCCGAAGGCGTCCCCGGCGCCGAGACCGTTGAGGACGGTGACGGGCAGGGGCGGCACCTCGGCGCAGTCGCCGTCGCGGCCGACGGCGAGGACGCCTTTCGGTCCCTGCTTCACGACGGCCAGCTCGGCCCCCGCGTCCAGCAGGGCGCGGGCCGCCGTGCGGGGTTCGCGCACCCCGGTGGCGACCTCCACCTCGTCCAGGTTGCCGACGGCGACGGTGGTGTGGCGCAGGGCCTCGGCGTAGAAGGGGCGGGCGGCGTCCGGGTCGCGCCAGAACGCGGGGCGCCAGTCGAGGTCGAAGACGGTGATGCCGGCCCGGGCGCGGTGGGCGAGGGCCGCGAGGGTCGCCGTGCGGCTGGGCTCCTCGCTCAGGCCGGTGCCGGTGACCCAGAGGATCCGGGTGGCGCGCAGAGCCTCCAGGTCGAGCTCGTGGGCGTGGATCTCCAGGTCGGGGGCCTTGGGCTGCCGGTAGAAGTAGAGCGGGAAGTCGTCCGGCGGGAAGACCTCGCAGAAGGTGACCGGGGTCGGCAGGCCGGGGACGGGGGTGGCCCAGCGGTCGTCGACGCCGAAGCCGCGCAGCTCCTGGCGGAGGTAGGCGCCGAACGGGTCGTCGCCGGTGCGGGTGATCACGGCGGTGCTCCGGCCGAGCCGGGCCGCGGCCACCGCGACGTTCGCCGCCGACCCGCCGAGGAACTTGCCGAACGACGACACCTGGGCGAGCGGGACACCTGTCTGCAGCGGGTAGAGGTCCACTCCGATCCGCCCCAGGGTGATCAGGTCGTAGGCCATCGGCTTCCCTTCGTCATGGCTCTCCCCGGCTTTCTAACCCCGCGCACCCAGCCTGTCAATGTTTTGTCCGGACATTCGGACGATGCCGCGCGCCCGCATCCGGCCGCACCCGACGGGTGCGATCCGCACCCGTCCGGCCGGCTTCCGCAACGCGCCCCGCCGACGTGCCGGCGTGCGCCTTTGCGGCGGATGTGTCACAAACACCCCCTTCTCGTCACACATGTCGCGCGTACGCGGGCCCTCGGTCACACCCGGTCCACAAGCGCCTCCCGACGGTCACTCCGCGTCGTTCACCGGGCACAGGTGTGGTGATCGTCAGCGCAGCGCCCGGTCCCCACGGCGGCCGTTCCGGCCGCCGCCGCGGTGCGCGCGGGAGGGTGCGGCTCATGACCGACCGAAGGCTCTGGTCCTACAAGGAGATCGCGGCGCACATCCGGGTGCAGCCGGACACCGTGCGGTCGTACCGCAAGCACGGGCTGCTGCCCCCGCCCGACCACGTGGAGGGCGGCAAGCCGTACTGGTACGCCGACACCGTCCGCTCGTGGGCCGCCTCCCGCCCCGGCAACCGCGCCCGCAGAGGCGGCTGACCGCGCCCCCTCCTCGCCCGTCCCGCTCGCGCCCCGCGGGCGCCCGGCGCCGCCCGGGCCGTCAGCTCCAGGGCGCGACGGCCATCACCCCGGCGCCGGGCGCCGTTCCGGACGCGGCGAGGGCCGCCGGGGCCGGCGCGGCCGGCCGGACGTGCCGGACGCGGCGGCGCCGGCCGTCCACCGAGGCCGCGCAGGCGGCGGGCGAGCCGGGGGCGTCGAGCGGGAGGTGGGCGCCGCCGGTCGCCTCCCGCACGCCGACGAACGGCACGGTGATCCGGCCGCCGGGCCGCCACCGGGTCGCCGACGCACCCACCGACTCGACGGCACCGGCGCGTTCTGCGCGCTCCTTTCTTCACGACGGGAACGCCACCGTGCCGACTTTCGGATCGATCGGATCGATCGGATCGGTCGTCTCGTAGGACTTCGGGACTGATCGCTTCGGCGCCGCCACCTCGCGCGGACAACTTTCCTCCGCTTCACCCGTGTTGGTGCAAGTGCCGTACCGGATCTGACACCGGCCACCCGGCGCCACGACAGGCCGCGGACGCAACTTCCCTCGTCACCCCGTGACTTGGCGGGCCCTTCCCCTCCCCGCCGCGCACCGCTCCTCCCGAGGGGCGGCCGTCCGGCGTGGAACACCCCTCCAGCTACTGCTAGTGTCTGCGCAGTCACGCTGGGCAATCAGTCTCTTCCGACACTCAAAGAACGAGGGTTCCATGCGCAAGCTTCAGCATGTCGTGCTCGCTGCGGTCGCGGCCGGCGGCCTGTCGGCCGTCGGAGCCGGCGCCGCCGTCGCCGACACCCCTGACGGCGGGGTCCAGGTGTCCGACCTCTACCGCCCGTACCAGGAATGCAGCCCGCAGACGGTGTCCGAGAACGACGTGCCGATCGGCGTGCTCGGCCTCGCCCAGACGATGGACACCACCTGCGGCCAGTTCAACCACGCCTTCACCCGCTGACCCCGACGGCGCCGGAGCCGTCGTGCGCGGCCGGCGCCCGGGGCGCCCCTACGAAGGAGCAACGGACATGTTCAGCAGAAAGAAGATCGCCGCCGTCTCGGGGCTCCTCGGCGGCCTCGCCCTGACGGGCGCCGGCCTCGCCCAGGCGCACGCCGCGGCGGGCCCGGGGACCTGCACCCGCGACCTCCTGGGCGGCATCACCTGCGTGCAGCGGATCTCGGGCGAGATCCCCGAGGACGGCACCTTCCCCCACCAGGAGAGCTGCCGGACGGTACAGCCCGTGACCCTGCCCGCCGCCATGGGTTCCGGCAGGACCCGGCTCGGACCCGAGGTGACCTGCTCCCCCGGAACCGTGGGAGTGCCCGTGGAGACCGACGGGGAGCAGGAGTCGCCCGGCCTCAGGCGCTGACCGGACCCGGAGGCCGGCGCCGTCCGGCCATAAGGGGGGCCGACACGACATGTGGAGCGTAGATCCTGAATCGCTACTCAGTGTGTGTATAAGCTCACAACGAGTAGCCAGAACCAGGCGTCATGCCTAGGTAAGAAAGGGTCAACCATGCGTAAGTTTCAGCGCGCTGCAGTCGTAGCGGCCACGATCGTGGGCCTGTCCGCCCTCGGCGCCGGTGTCGGTTTCGCCAACGGCAACGACGACGCGGCTCCGGGCATCACCGCGGTGGCCAACTCGTCGGCCAACGCCGTCGCCGTCGGCGGCGGTTACTACGTGCAGCCGCAGGCCCAGCCCGAGGGCCAGCACGAGGGTCAGCCCGAGGGCCAGCCGGAGGAGCAGAAGCACGGCGAGCCCGAGCACGAGGGCTACGGCGACCACGAGGGCGAGCACGAGGGCGAGTAAGACGCACCGGGGGCTCATCCCCTCGGCGCCACCACGGGCACGTCGGCCTTCCACGGAAGCATGACCGACGCCCCGTGCCAACGACAGCCCGGACGCGCGGCCATCCATCAGGGTGCGCGTCCGGGCTGCGGCCGTCCCGCCGTCGCGCGCCGCAGCGCGTTCCGGAGCGGGATGACCTGTTTCGACCTTCTCGGGCCCGGGCGCACGCCGGTGGACGGCACAGGCGCCCGGGCCTCCGTCGTAAAGGAAGCAGCACATGTTCACTCCGCAGAAGTCGGCCGTCGTCTCCGGCCTCGTCGGCGGCCTCGCCGCGCTCTGCCTCGGCGCCGGACACGCGCAGGCGGTCGGCGACTCGGGCGCGTGCAGGACCACCGCACAGGGCGGCACCGTCTGCGTCCACAAGAGCGAGACGCGCCTCGACAAGGACGGCTCGCACGTCATCAAGCAGGAGCAGGACTGCTCGACGATCGACCGGCCCAACGTGGTGTCCTCGGACGACCGGCTGACCGGCGACGGGTCCACCAAGGTCGGGCCGGTCGTGGAGTGCTCCAACACGGCGGAACTGCCCAAGGGCTTCAGGAAGCCGCACATCGAGCTCTGAGCACCGCACGCGAATGCCGGGCCGGGATCGCTCCCGGCCCGGCATTCCGGCTTCTCCGTCGCCCGCCGGCACAACGCCCGCCGGCAGAAACGACGTTCCCGGCGCCCCTGCCGGTCGCAGGGACGCCGGGAAACGGTTCCGTTCTCAGCCGCCGAAGCTGTTGTTGCAGCCCATCGTCGAGCCGATGTCGGTGGCCTGCGCACCCGGGTTGCCCTCGCCGTTCAGCAGGTTGCCGCCGAGGCCGTTGAGGATGCCGACCTCGCCGAGGATGTCGACGTTCAGGTCGTGCGACCGGCAGTTGCTGCTCTGGTGGACCTCGAACTCGTCACCGCCCTTGCCCCAGCCGTGGTCGGCGTGGGCGGTGCCGGCGCTGAGGAGCCCGACGCTCCCGAGCGCGGCGACGAGGACGGCGGCCTTGCGGAGCTTGTTCATGTCATCTCCGGTGAAGTGAGGTGGTTGAGAGGGGTGGCGCATGCGGACGGTCCCGGCACCCTGGCCAGGGGCCAAGTGCCGGGACCGTGTGTCGCCCGGCGTGTTCGCGTCGGACGGCGGCTCAGAGGGCGCTGTTGTTGCAGCCCATGGTCGAGCCGATGTCGGTGGCCTGGGCGCCGGGGTTGCCCTCGCCGTTGAGCGCGTTGCCCAGGAGGCCGTTGAGCAGGCCGACCTCGCCGAGGACGTCCAGGTTCAGGTCGTGCGAGCGGCAGTGCGAGCTCTGCGAGATCTTGAACTTGTCGCCGTGGTCGCCGCCCTTGCCCTCGCCCTGGTCGGCGTGGGCCGTGCCGCCCACGAGCCCGATGGTGCCCAGCGCGGCGACCAGAACGGCAACGTTGCGAAGCTTGCGCATGTCATCTCCGGTGGAGTGAGTGGTCTCGATCCGTGACGGATCGACTTGTTACAGTTACGGGAGACTAATACGAACCACCTCAAAGCGGACAACGACGCGCCGGTTGCGGACCCTCTCGGGCAGAAACACCCGAAAGCCGTACCGCTCGTGGCCGGACCCGTCGGTGTGGCGCCCGAAGGACCGTGCCGGACACCGGAGTTCGGTCGTCCGGCGGGTGCTACCCCAGGCCGGTCGCGCTCGCGAGGGAGTTCGCCTGGCTGTTGGCCTGGGTGCAGTCGACGCCCCGGGTCTGGGAGGCGGCGAGCAGGGCGACCGGGATGTTCGCGTCGAGCAGGGTCTGCGGGCTGCACTCCTGGTAGGGGCGGAACAGGTTGTTCTGCCGCACCGGGGCGCCCTGCTGCGTGTGGGCCTGCGGGGCCGGCGGCGAGATCTGGGGGCTGATCTGCGGGTTCAGCTGAGGGTTGACCTGCGGGGCGACCTCGGTGGCCCGCCGCGGGGGAGCTGCCTGCTGCGGAGCCGGCGAACCGTAGGTCTGCGCGGTCGCCTGTGACGAGGTGGCCGCGGCGGCCTGGGCGTCCTGCTGTGAAACGGGAGGCGGTGCGGCCCCGTTGTGGCCGGCGGGGGCGGCGTAGCTCGGGCCGGCGCCGACGGCGGACAGACCGCCGGCTGCCGCGACGACGAGCGCGACGTGCTGAAGCTTGCGCATGAAATCCTCGGCCCTTCATTGACTGTGTACGGAACTCGTGAAATGCCGATGCGGCAGCGCAGGTGTCACTGATGAGCTGCCCCGTGCGACTGCGATGGGCCATCGCCCTCGGCTCCGTGGGGAACGAGACGGGCGCGGACGCGGACACGGCCGGCCGAGCGGGCTCACCCGTTTGCCGCACCTCCGGGCGGGGCCCGGGGGCCGGCCGGGCGGACGGCAAACGGGTGACGGGGCCGCAGGGCCGTGACCACGGCGCCGCGCCCCTCGTTCCAACGGGGAGAGGGCAGCGGCCGTCGGCCCGGCACGGGTTGCGGAATCCGCTGCCGGCTTCGACGCGACGTCCGCGTGCTGCTCGCAACCACCGCTGCCGACCGTGCGGTTCGAGTACCGCACCGGCTGCACGCGTGACCGCATTGAACGCACTGTTTTCAGGTATCGAAGGGCCGAGGGTTTCATGCGCAAGCTTCACAAGGCCGCGCTCGTCGTAGCAGCGGCCAGCGGTCTGTCCGCCATCGGCGCCGGCGTCAGCCATTCCGACCCCATGGTCGGACCAGGCGGTCCCGTTCCGGCGCCGGCTCCCGAGTACCCGGCTCCGCAGGCCGCGCCGCAGACATTCGCTCCGCAGCCGGCCGCGCCCCAGGCGTTCGCTCCCCAGCCGGCCGCGCCCCAGGCGTTCGCTCCCCAGCCGGCCGCGCCGCAGACGTTCGCTCCGCAGCCGGCCGCGCCCCAGGCGTTCGCTCCGCAGCCGGCCGCGCCGCAGCAGCAGACCGGTTATGCCTCCGCCACGGCCACGTCGCTGGGTACGGCACAGGCCTCCACCTCGCCGTACCCGCAGCAGCAGCCGGTGCAGATGGCCCCCCAGCAGCAGCCGGTGCAGATGGTGCCGCAGCAGCAGCCGGTGCAGATGGTGCCGCAGCAGCAGCCGGTGCAGGCGGTCCCGCAGCAGCCGGTCCAGATGGTGCCTCAGCAGCAGCCGGTGCAGATGGTCCCGCAGCAGCAGCCCGTCCAGGCGGTCCCGCAGCAGCTTGTCCAGGCGGCTCCCCAGCAGCAGCCGGCGCAGGTGGTGCCGCAGGTCATGCCCCAGGTCATGCCGCAGGTCGCCCCTCAGGTGGCCATGCCGCAGGCCGTCACCCCCGAGCCCCCGGCGCACGTCGCCCCTCAGGTGAACCCGCAGGTCAACCCTCAGGTGAACCCGCTGTTCAACCCGCAGGTCACCCCGGGGAGCGTCCCGGAGCTGGCTCCGGTCGGCCTCGGGCAGATCGCGGCGCCTCCCGTCGGCCAGCTGGGACTTCCCCGGCTCGGCTGACGGCGTTCCCGCATCGTCGTCCCTCCCATCCCGTCCGCTCGACCAAACGGAGAAACCATGCGCATGTTCCACAAGGCCGTCCTCGTCGGCGCCATGATCGGCAGTGTCGGCTCGATCGGCGGCAACGCCGCCTTCGCCCACGGCGAGCCGGGCCACGACATCGACGTCACCCAGGGCATCGAGTGCCGTTCGCACGACATGAACATCGAGGTGATCGGCAGCGTCGGCGCCGTCACCGGCCTGGCGGGCAACCTGCTCAACGGCGAAGGCAACCCGGGCGCGCAGCAGAGCCACCTCGGTTCCGACATGGGCTGCAACAGCCGGGCGTTCTGACGCCCTCGCCGGCTTCCCCCTCCGGGCACGCACAGATCTGTGCGTGCCCTTCGGCTTTGTGCGGCCCGGGACGTGCCACGGGCCCCAGAAGTGTCTTTCGAGACTCCTGGGGCCCGGATCGAAGGGAACGCACCCCCTCAACGACGCCGTGCGCCGGAAGGTCACGCGCCCGCCGGTGGAGCACCGCGGCCGCCCACCGCACCGGCGCCCGGGTGGTCGGTGGGGCTGTGGCAGTGCCGTGGGGGAACGATCCACTGCCACAGCCGTCCCGTCCCCCTGCGTACCCGCCGGCCTCTTCCCCCAGTCCCGGAACCACCCGAAGTGGTGCACGCGGGTCCCGGGCGTGACGGCGGGCCCGCGGCACTCGTTCGGACCGGGGCACGCCCGGTGGGGCCGCAGGGGGCCGGGTCAGCGGGTGCGGGCCGGGGCGAACCGGCGGTACAGGATCGCACCCGTGAGGATGAGCGCGGCGCTGCCGGCCACTGCGGGGGCCGTGAGATCCGCTCCGGTGTGGGCCAGCGACGCCGCCGCCGGACGCGGCGTGTGCGGGTCCGGCTGGGTCCGGGCGTGGGCCTGCGGCTTGGGCGCCCGGGGCTTCGGCACGGCGGGGTGCACAGGCCGGCGGGAGTGGTCGCCGGAGCCGTTGACCGACTCGTTGCCGATCGCCGGGTTGCCCACACCGACCACGTTGACGCTGTTGCCGGAGACGTTCACCGGCACGTCGACCGGGAGCTGGACCGCGTTGCCGGAGAGCACCCCCGGCGAGTCCGTGGCGGCGCCGTGGGCCGACGCCCCGCCGGAGCCGGCCGATCCGCCGTCGTGCGCGGACGCCTCGCCGGACGCGGCCGGCCCGTCGTCCTCCTTCGCATCGCCGGCGTGCGCCCCTCCCCGGTTGACGCAGGTGTTGCCCGCGGCCGGGTTGAGCAGCCCCACGATGTTCGCGGTGTTGCCGCAGACGTTCACCGGCACGTGCACCGGGACCTGGAGGGTGTTGCCGGAGAGAACCCCTGGCGAGCCGGCCGCCGTACCGTCGGCGGAGGCCCCGTCGGCCGCGAAGGCGGCGGACACCGGCAGTGCCACCGCCATCGCACCGGACGCGGCGGCGACGGCGATCACACCGTTTCGGGTAGTCCGTCTCATGGGTTTCCTGCCTTCCTTACATCGTCGCGGGCACTCGCCCGCACCCCTTAAAACGCGGGTGGGCGGCCGGGGTTATGGCGTCCCGCCCTCCAGTTGCTCCACCTGATACCCCCTAGGGGTATAGTGTGAGGAGTGTGGGGCTCCCCATCGGCCCCACCGGTCCCCTACGCCTCGACGAGGAGCAACGCCATGACCTCCCAGACCGACACCCCGGGCCCCGTCACCGCCGTCTACCGGGTGACCGGCATGAGCTGCGGCCACTGCGAGGGCTCCGTCTCCGGTGAGATCTCCCAGATCCCCGGCGTGACCTCGGTGAAGGCCGTCGCGTCGACGGGCGAGGTGACCGTCGTCTCCGACGCCCCGCTGGACGAGGAGGCCGTGCGCGCCGCCGTGGACGAGGCCGGCTTCGAGCTGGCCGGCAAGGCCTGAGAGAGCCCCCCTGCCCCGACCGGGCCGTGCCGACCAGCTGATACTGGATCCGTACGGTCCGGTCCGATGTCTGGAGTCCGGACATGACCAGCACCACCGCGAAGACAGCCGCGACCACGGGCCCGACCTATGAGGTCGAGCTGCTCATCGGCGGGATGACCTGCGCCTCCTGCGCCGCCCGGGTGGAGCGCAAGCTCAACCGGATGGAGGGCGTGAGCGCCACCGTCAACTTCGCCACCGGGAAGGCCAGGGTCTCCTGCGCCGACGGCGTCCGCGTCGCCGACCTGATCGCCACCGTCGAGCGGACCGGCTACACCGCCGAGGAGCCCCCGCCGCCGGAGCCCGCGCCCGGAGCCGGCGAGGGAAGCCCCGAGCCGGATGCGGAACTCGGCGCGCTGCGGCACCGCCTGATCGTCTCCGCGCTGCTCGCCGCCCCCGTCGTCCTGCTCGCCATGGTCCCCGCGCTCCAGTTCGACGACTGGCAGTGGCTCTCGCTCACCCTGGCCGCGCCCGTCGTCGTCTGGGGCGGCTGGTCCTTCCACCGGGCCGCCTGGACCAACCTCCGGCACGGCGCGGCCACCATGGACACCCTCGTCTCGGTCGGCACGCTGGCCGCGTTCGGCTGGTCGCTGTGGGCGCTGTTCCTCGGCGACGCCGGCCGGCCGGGTATGCACGACGAGTTCCGCCTCACCGTCTCCCGCACCGACGGCGCCTCGGCCGTCTACCTGGAGGTCGCCGCCGGGGTCGTCGCGCTGATCCTGCTCGGCCGCTATCTGGAGGCCCGCTCCAGGCGGCGCGCCGGCGCGGCCCTGCGGGCCCTGATGGAGCTGGGCGCCAAGGAGGTGGCGGTCCTGCGGGACGGCCGCGAGGTGCGGATCCCGGTGTCCTCCCTGGCCGTCGGCGACCGGTTCGCCGTACGGCCCGGTGAGAAGATCGCCACCGACGGCACGGTGGTCGAGGGCGTCTCCGCGGTGGACGCGTCGATGCTGACGGGCGAGTCGGCGCCGGTGGACGTCGGCCCCGGCGACCGGGTCACCGGGGCCACGGTCAACGCCGGCGGCCGGCTGGTCGTCGAGGCCACCCGGGTCGGCGCGGACACCCAGCTCGCCCGGATGGCGAAGCTGGTGGAGGACGCGCAGAACGGCAAGGCCGAGGTGCAGCGGCTCGCCGACCGGATCTCCGCGGTGTTCGTGCCCGCCGTCATCCTCATCGCGCTCGGCACGTTCGGCGTCTGGCTGGGCGTCACCGGGGACACCGTCGCCGCGTTCACCGCCGCCGTCGCGGTGCTGATCATCGCCTGCCCCTGCGCGCTGGGCCTGGCCACACCGACCGCGCTGATGGTCGGCACCGGGCGCGGCGCCCAGCTCGGCATCCTGATCAAGGGTCCCGAGGTCCTGGAGTCCACGCGCCGCGTCGACACGGTAGTCCTGGACAAGACCGGCACGGTCACCACCGGCCGGATGAGCCTGCAGGCGGTGCACGTGGCCGAGGGCGAGGACGAGAAGGAGCTGCTGCGGCTCGCGGGCGCCCTGGAGCACGCCTCGGAGCACCCCGTGGCCCGCGCCGTCGCCGCGGCCGCCGAGGAACGCGCCGGAGCGCTACCGGCGGTCGAGCGGTTCGAGAACGTCCCCGGCCGGGGGGTGCGCGGGCTGGTGGAGGGCCGCACGGTGTCCGTGGGTCGCCTGTACGACACGCTGCCCGAGGAACTGGCGCGCGCGGCCCGCGAGGCCGAGGAGCAGGGCCGCACGGCCGTCGTGGCGGGCTGGGACGGGCGGGCCCGCGGGGTGCTCGCCGTCGCCGACGCGGTCAAGGAGACCAGCGCCGAGGCGGTCCGCGACCTGCGCGCGCTGGGGCTGCGGCCGGTGCTGCTCACCGGGGACAACCGGACGGTCGCCGAGGCGGTCGCCCGGGAGGTCGGCATCGACTCCGCGGACGTCGTCGCCGAGGTGCTGCCCGAGGAGAAGGTGGACGTCGTAAGGCGGCTGCAGCGCGAGGGGCGGTCGGTGGCGATGGTCGGCGACGGGGTGAACGACGCGGCCGCGCTCGCCGCCGCCGACCTGGGCCTCGCCCTGGGCACCGGCACGGACGCGGCGATCGAGGCCGGCGATCTCACACTGGTGCGCGGGGACCTGCGCGTGGCCGCGGACGCGATCCGGCTGTCGCGCAGGACGCTGGCGACCATCAAGGGCAACCTGGTGTGGGCCTTCGGCTACAACGTGGCCGCGCTGCCGCTGGCCGCCGCCGGACTGCTCAATCCCATGATCGCGGGTGCGGCGATGGCCTTCTCCTCGGTGTTCGTGGTGACGAACAGCCTGCGGCTGCGGACCTTCCGGTGACCGGGCGGAAAAGGACGGGACGGAAGTAGGAGTCCCCCTGGAGTCCGGCGCGTGCCTCACATAAGCTCTTCACAAGGCTCGCGCATCTTCCTTACGCTTGAGCTCCGATCGACGTATCGGGGCTCTTGCGCACCTAAGGGACATATGCAAGAGACGCACATCACAGTGATGCGAATGTAACCATCGAAGGGGTTCGAAGGTCTAAGTTGGCGGTGTCAGACCGGCGTCTTGGGGGGCGCCGACTGGCATCTGGGGATGTCTTGGGGGACTTCCCCGGATTGGGGGTACCTCCCCGGCTCCGGCCGAGTCGGAGCTTGGGAGAGCGTTGCCGGGGCACGTACACCGGGAAGCTTTGAGCGGCCCTCCCAGCGTGCGCTGTCCCGGCAGATCGCAACCGCATCACTGGAGTACGGCGAGTTTTGCTCGTTGTGCTCAGACAGCGATTCAGGCGCTGTCCTCTCCGAGCGCCCGGCCGGATCCCGTGGGGGGAATCCGCACCGGGACATGGGAAGGCGCCCTGGTCGTCGGCCCGTGGGGGGACCGGCGTCTCAGGGCGCCTTCCGCTTGACTCACCGCCGCCGCAGGGTCCGCCCGGCCGGGCGGACCCTGGGCTCATCGGCTCAGCGCTCCTCGACCGGCACGAAGTCGCGCTCGACGACGCCCGTGTAGATCTGGCGCGGGCGGCCGATGCGGGAACCCGGCTCCTTGATCATCTCGGTCCACTGGGCGATCCAGCCCGGCAGGCGGCCGAGGGCGAACAGGACCGTGAACATCTCGGTCGGGAAGCCCATGGCCCGGTAGATCAGACCCGTGTAGAAGTCGACGTTCGGGTACAGCTTGCGCTCGACGAAGTAGTCGTCGGACAGCGCGTGCTCCTCCAGCTTCAGGGCGATGTCGAGGAGCTCGTCCTCCTTGCCCAGCGCGGAGAGCACGTCGTGCGCGGCAGCCTTGATGATCTTGGCGCGCGGGTCGAAGTTCTTGTAGACCCGGTGGCCGAAGCCCATCAGGCGGACGCCGTCCTCCTTGTTCTTCACCTTGCGGATGAAGGTGTCGACGTCGGAACCGGAGTCGCGGATGCCCTCCAGCATCTCCAGCACGGACTGGTTGGCGCCGCCGTGCAGCGGGCCCCACAGCGCGTTGATGCCGGCCGAGATCGACGCGAACATGTTGGCCTGCGAGGAGCCGACCAGGCGGACCGTGGAGGTCGAGCAGTTCTGCTCGTGGTCGGCGTGCAGGATGAGCAGCTTGTCCAGCGCGGAGACGACGACCGGGTCCAGCTCGTACTCGTCGGCCGGGACCGAGAAGGTCATGCGCAGGAAGTTCTCGACGTAGCCGAGGTCGTTGCGCGGGTAGACGAACGGGTGGCCGATCGACTTCTTGTACGCGTACGCCGCGATCGTCGGGAGCTTGGCGAGCAGCCGGATCGTGGAGAGGTCGCGCTGCTTCTCGTCGAACGGGTTGTGGCTGTCCTGGTAGAAGGTGGACAGCGCCGAGACGACCGAGGACAGCATGGCCATCGGGTGCGCGTCGCGCGGGAAGCCCCGGTAGAAGTTCTTGACGTCCTCGTGCAGCAGGGTGTGCCGCGTGATGTCGTTCTTGAACGTGGCGAGCTCGTCGACGGTCGGCAGCTCACCGTTGATCAGCAGGTAGGCCACCTCCAGGAAGGTGGAGCGCTCGGCCAGCTGCTCGATGGGGTAGCCGCGGTAGCGGAGGATGCCCGCCTCGCCGTCGAGGTAGGTGATGGCGGATTTATAGGCGGCCGTGTTGCCGTAACCGCTGTCCAGAGTCACCAGACCGGTCTGGGCGCGGAGCTTCCCGATGTCGAAGCCCTTGTCACCGACGGTGCTGTCGACCACCGGGTAGGTGTATTCGCCGTCGCCGTACCGCAGTACTACAGAGTTGTCGCTCACGTCTTCCCTCACCGACGTAGTGCCTCATCTTCGAGGTGCCCTGACTGTCTCTACCATCCCCCATTTGGCTCAGGAGAGTGCACTCGGGGTCGCCATTGGGCTCATCGGCGGCACTCAGTGCCGTCAACCTGCTCATCCTGCCCCCTCCCGGATGCTTCCGGAAGTGGTCTGTGACCTTCATGACTCATTTGATCGATCATTTGTGCCGACGAGCCTGTGGTGGAGAGCGGTGCAGCGGCGTCCCGCGGACACCGTGCGCACCGCCTGGCCGATGGCCTTGCGCGAACCGACGAGGACCACCAGCCGCCGGGCCCGGGTGACCGCCGTGTAGAGGAGGTTGCGCTGGAGCATCATCCACGCTCCGGTGGTGACGGGGATCACCACGGCCGGGTACTCGCTGCCCTGCGAGCGGTGGATGGTCACCGCGTACGCGTGCGCCAGTTCGTCCAGTTCGTCGAACTCGTACGGAACCTCCTCGTCCTCGTCCGTCAGCACCGTCAGACGCTGCTCGACCGGGTCGAGCGAGGTGACGACGCCGACGGTGCCGTTGAAGACACCGTTCTCGCCCTTCTCGTAATTGTTGCGAATCTGGGTGACCTTGTCGCCGACGCGGAAGACCCGGCCGCCGAAGCGCTTCTCCGGCAGATCGGGCCGCCCCGGCGTGATGGCCTGCTGCAGCAGGCCGTTGAGCGCACCGGCCCCGGCCGGTCCCCGGTGCATCGGCGCGAGCACCTGCACGTCCCGGCGCGGGTCCAGACCGAACCTGGCCGGGATCCGGCGGGCGGCGACGTCCACGGTGAGCCGGCCGGCGGCCTCGGTGTCGTCCTCGACGAAGAGGAAGAAGTCCTTCAGCCCGTCGGTGAGCGGGTGCTGCCCCGCGTTGATCCGGTGCGCGTTGGTGACCACGCCCGACTGCTGGGCCTGCCGGAAGACACGGGTGAGCCGGACCGCGGGAAGGGGGCTGCCCTCGGCGAGCAGGTCCCGCAGCACCTCCCCCGCCCCGACGCTGGGCAGCTGGTCCACGTCCCCCACGAACAGCAGGTGCGCGCCCGGCGGCACGGCCTTCACCAGCTTGTTGGCGAGCAGCAGGTCCAGCATGGACGCCTCGTCCACGACCACGAGGTCGGCGTCCAGAGGGCGGTCCCGGTCGTAGGCCGCGTCACCGCCGGGCCGCAGCTCCAGCAGCCGGTGCACGGTGGACGCCTCGGCGCCGGTCAGCTCGGCCAGCCGCTTGGCGGCGCGGCCGGTCGGGGCGGCCAGCAGCACCTTGGCGCGCTTGGCCCGCGCCAGCTCCACGATCGAGCGGACGGTGAACGACTTGCCGCAGCCGGGCCCGCCGGTCAGCACGGCCACCTTCTCGGTCAGCGCCAGCCGGACGGCGGCCTCCTGCTCGGGCGCCAGTTCGGCGCCGGTGCGGGCCTTCAGCCACCCGAGCGCCTTGTCCCAGTCGACGTCCCGGAAGCCGGGCATCCGGTCCTCCCCGGTGCGCAGCAGCCGCAGCAACTGGCCGGCGAGGGACAGCTCGGCGCGGTGGAAGGGGACGAGGTAGACGGCCGTGACGGGCTCCCCGTCCCCGCCGTCCGGGCCGGGCACCCGCTCGCGCACCACCCCGGGATCGGTCCCGTCCTCCGGGGTCCGGGCCAGCTCGGCGAGGCACTCGATGACGAGCCCGGTGTCCACCTGGAGGAGCTTGACGGTGTCGGCGATCAGCCGCTCCTCCGGCAGGAAGCAGTGCCCCTGGTCGGCGGACTGCGACAGGGCGTACTGCAGGCCGGCCTTCACGCGCTCGGGGCTGTCGTGCGGGATGCCGACGGACCGTGCGATCTTGTCGGCGGTGAGGAACCCGATGCCCCAGACGTCGGCGGCGAGCCGGTACGGCTGCTCCTTGACGACGGAGATCGACGCGTCCCCGTACTTCTTGTAGATCCGCACGGCGATGGAGGTGGACACCTCGACGGTCTGGAGGAACAGCATGACCTCCTTGATCGCCTTCTGCTCCTCCCACGCCTCGGCGATCTTCTTGGTCCGCTTGGGCCCGAGGCCCGGAACCTCGATCAGCCGCTTGGGCTCCTCCTCGATGATCCGCAGGGTGTCCAGCCCGAAGTGCTGCGTGATCCGGTCGGCGAACACGGGCCCGATCCCCTTGACCAGCCCGGACCCCAGATAGCGCCGGATGCCCTGGACGGTGGCCGGCAGGACGGTCGTGTAGTTCTCCACGTGGAACTGCCTGCCGTACTGCGGGTGCGAGCCCCAGCGCCCCTCCATGCGCAGGGACTCCCCCACCTGGGCGCCGAGCAGCGCGCCGACGACCGTGAGCAGCTCGGCGCCGCCCCTGCCGGTGTCGACCCGGGCGACGGTGTAGCCGTTCTCCTCGTTGGCGTAGGTGATCCGCTCCAGCACGCCTTCGAGCACGGCGAGGCGCCGCTCGCCGTCCGTGGGGTTCCCCGCCTGGTTGGACATGATCCGAAGGTACCGGCGGGGTCTGACAACCGGCACCGTCACGGTCCGTATCCGCAAAGGTCCGCCGGGTGCCGGTCAGCGGTCCGGAAGAAGCCGCTCAGCGGGCGGCCGGTGTGGCCGGCGCCCGCACCGTGGCCCGCCTCGGCTCGGGCCGTCGAGGAGGCGGTGGCGGCGACGGTCCTCCCACCGCCGCCCGCGCGGCAGGCGTCACAGGGGAGCGAGGCGGGCCTTGAGCAGGCAGAACTCATTGCCTTCGGGGTCGGCGAGCACGTGCCACTCCTCCTCCCCCGTCTGGCCGATGTCGGCCGGGCGCGCACCGAGCTTCAGCAGGCGTTCGAGTTCCGCGTCCTGATCGCGGTCGGTGGCGTTGACGTCGATGTGCAGCCGGGACTTCCCCTTCTCCGGCTCGTCCCTGCGGCTGAGCACGATCGTCGGCTGCGGACCGCCGAAGCCTTCCCGCGGCCCGATCTCCACCCACTCGCCGTCCTCGCGCCCGAGCACGACGAAGTCCAGGACCTCGCACCAGAACCGCGCCAGCGCCTCAGGGTCGTGGCAACCGAGCACCAGCTCACTGATCCGACACGCCATGACAACCTGCTCTCAGCCGGGGATCGCCGGGGAGGCCACGCGAACCCTCATGGGCTCCCGGCGGACGACAACCCGGCGACCGTACCGGACGGGACGAGCGCGGGCGACATGATTTCCGGGCCGGCCGGACCCTTCTTCAGGGCTTCCAGGAAAGGGGTGAAGGCCGGGGCGGCGAAGGTGAGCGTGGCCCGCGTGCGGGCCTTGGAGTCGCGGACGGCGGCGTGGGTGGCGGAACGTGCGATCTCCACGCAGTTGTTGCCGTCGCCGCCGCCTGAATAGGACGACTTACGCCAGCTGTCGGGGGTTATCACGAGGGTGCTCACAGCTCCTTCGCCAGTCTTCGGATGAAGTCACGCGATCGGTCGGGGCCGAGGGCCGCGGCTTCAACTTTACGGAAGAGTGTTCGCATGACGTTGAGTTGAGCTTCACTGTCGATGAAGCCGGTCCCGTCGGGCGCGTCACGAGCGGCTGTGTCCAGCTTCGGAACCGCGCCGCCTGCCAGCATCATGGGGCTCCACGCCCCGCCGAATCCGTCCATGTCGAACGGGATGACGCGCACGGTGATGTGATCGGCTTCGGAGAGTTCCAGGACACGCGCGAGCTGGGCACGCGAGACGGCACGGTCCCCCACTCTGATGCGCAGTGCCGCCTCGTGAATGACCGCCTCGTACGGAAGGGGAGCGGGCCGGTCGAAGATGACCTTGCGCTGCATCCGGTGGCTGACGCGCAAGTCCAGCTCGTCCGCCGGCAGTGCCGGGATCCTGGAGGAGAACGCGGCACGTGCGTAGCTGTCGGTCTGCAGCAGTCCGGGAATGAAGAGGAACTCCACGTCGCATCGGTACCTGGAGTGGTATTCCAGTTCGGCGAGGTCGAGAAAGGGCGTGGGCAGCGATTCCCGGTACTCCTCCCACCAGCCTCGCGTGCGGTCGGTCGCCATGTCCACCAAGGCGGCGACCAGTTCCGCATCCGTGCATGAGTAGTTCGCGGCCATGCGGCGCAGCCGGTTCTCGCTGACCCCCGCCAAGCCGGTCTCGATCTGGCTGATTTGAGGAGGGCTCACTCCGAGCAGTCCCGCGGCCTCCCGGGCAGTGAGCCCTGCCGCCTCCCTGAGTCTGCGCAACTCGGTCGCCAAGCGACGCTGGCGTGCCGTCGGTTCGGACCTCAATGCCATCGCCGGATCTCCTCAACACGCCGGTGGACCGCACCGTTCGGGCGTCAGAGTACGCGACTCGCTTGCGGAACTTAAAGGTTTATCCCTACTGTCAGCGACGTACCGCACACGCTGCGGAAGCGCACCGCGTCGTCCTGCCATGACGGCCGCGGCACTGCCACCGCGCCCGAGAACCCTTTCCCCCTCATGCCGAACGGAGTTGCTGGCGCATGCCCGAAACCGAACCCTTCGACTACACCCTCTACATCCCCAACGATCTGAGAGCCGTGACGGTCTGCCGCCGCACCCTGCGTCTGATCCTGACGGTGCACGGGCTGATCGGCCTGGTGGACACCGCGGAACTGCTCGCGGCGGAGCTGGTCTCCAACGCCGTACGGCACACCAAGGGGCCGGCCGCGCTGCGGGTGCGCCGGTCGGCGCAGGGGGTGGTGTGGATCGGCGCGTGGGACACCGACCCCGCGCCGCCCCCGCCGCCGACGCCCCTGGACCAGGCGAGCGAGCTGGAGGAGGGCCGGGGGCTGGGGCTGGTGACGGCCTGCGCCCGGCACTGGGGCTGGCAGCCCTCGGCCCGGTTCGGGGACCGGGGCAAATACGTGTGGTGCGAACTGGCGGCGGCCTAGCTCGTTGACCGGGCTCGAGGCGAGCGCACGCCCCCGGCCCCGGGCGTGCGCTCGCCCCTAGGCCCGCCGACGCGCCCCGCCCCGCAGGCGGCGTCACCACAGGCCGTCCGTCACGATTGGGTTTCGGCCACTCCGGCCCCTTGCCTCACCCTCGTGTAATCGATTCCAATCCTCCTCACGGAAGTCGTGTAAACGATTTCAGGCCGATCCACGAGGAGGTGGGCGAGCGATGGCCGGCATCAAGGACGTGGCCACCGCGGCGGGAGTCTCCGTCGCCACGGTGTCGCGCGTCCTGAACGGGCACCCTTCGGTCAGCGCCGGTGCGCGCGGGCGGGTGCTGGCGGCGGTCGAGGCGCTGGGCTACCGCCCGAACGCCGTCGCCCGTTCCCTGCGCACCGACCAGACCCACACCCTCGGCCTGGTCATCAGCGACGTGCTGAATCCCTACTTCACCGAGCTGGCACGGTCGGTCGAGGAAGAGGCCCGCGCGCTCGGCTACAGCGTGATCATCGGCAACGCCGACGAGCGGCCCGACCTCCAGGACCATCACGTGCGGAACCTGCTGGACCGGCGCATCGACGGGCTTCTCGTCTCCCCCACCGACGGCGGGTCCCCGCTGATGCTGGAGGCCGCGCGTGCCGGGACGCCGATGGTGTTCGTCGACCGGTGGATCCCCGGGGTGGACGTGCCCGTCGTCCGGGCGGACGGGCGGGCGGCCGTACGGGATCTCGTGGCGCACCTGTACGGCCTCGGGCACCGGCGGCTCGCGATCATCGCCGGCCCCGCGGCCACCACCACCGGCAGCGAGCGCGTCGAGGCGTTCAGGGCCGCGCTGGCCGAGCACGGGCTCGCGCTCCCGGACGCGTACACGGGCCAGGGCGACTTCCAGGCCGAGAGCGGACGGCGGGTCACCGAGGGGTTCTTGGACCTGCCGGAGCCGCCGGAGGCGATCTTCGCTGCCGACAACCTGATGGCGCTCGGGGCGCTGGACGCCGTGCGCGCGCGGGGGCTGCGCGTGCCGGACGACGTCGCGCTGGCCGCGTTCGACGACATCCGGTGGTTCGTGCACACCGATCCGCCGGTCACCGCGATCGCCCAGCCGACCGGCGAGCTGGGGCGGGCCGCCGTACGCGCGCTGGTCGACCTGATCGAGGGGCGCGACCCGCGCTCCGTCACCCTGCCCGCCCGGCTGGTCGTACGCCGCTCGTGCGGTGAGCCGCCCGGCCTGCCGCTCTCACCCCACCCCCCGCAGTCCCTCCCCCCAGTGCAGAGGAGCACGTCGTGAGCAACCCGGACGAGTTGCTGCGCATCGAGGGCATACGCAAGACCTTCCCCGGCGTGGTCGCGCTCGACGGCGTCGACTTCGACCTGCGCCGGGGCGAGGTCCATGTGCTGCTCGGTGAGAACGGCGCCGGCAAGAGCACGCTGATCAAGATGCTCTCCGGGGCCTACACCCCCGACGCCGGCCGGATTCTCGTAGGCGGTGAGGAGGTGCGCATCCACGGAGCGCAGGACTCCGAGCGGCTCGGGATCGCCACCATCTACCAGGAGTTCAACCTGGTGCCCGATCTGACCGTCGCCGAGAACATCTTCCTGGGGCGGCAACCGCGCCGCTTCGGGATGATCGACCGGAAGCGGATGGAGGCCGAGGCCGAAACGCTGCTGGAGCGGGTCGGGGTCCCTGTCTCGCCACGCGCGCGCGTGCGGGAACTGGGGATCGCGCGGCTGCAGATGGTCGAGATCGCCAAGGCGCTCAGCCTCGACGCGCGCGTGCTCGTCATGGACGAGCCGACCGCGGTGCTCACCTCGGAGGAGGTGGAGAAGCTCTTCGCCCTCGTGCGGTCGCTGCGGGCGGACGGCGTCGGCATCGTGTTCATCACCCACCACCTGGAGGAGATCGCCGCGCTCGGGGACCGGGTCACCGTCATCCGGGACGGCAGGAGCGTCGGGCAGGTGCCCGCCTCCACGCCCGAGGAGGAGCTCGTACGGCTGATGGTGGGGCGGTCCATCGAGCAGCAGTACCCGCGCCGGCGGCCCGAGCGGGGCGCTGCGCTGCTGTCCGTCGAGGGCCTCACCCGTGACGGGGTCTTCCACGACGTGAGCTTCGAGGTGCGCGCCGGCGAGGTCGTCGGCGTCGCGGGGCTCGTGGGGGCCGGGCGGACGGAGGTCGTGCGGGCCGTGTTCGGCGCGGATCCGTACGACCACGGGGTCGTGCGGGTCTCCGGGACCAAGCTCAGGCGGCACGACGTGAACGCCGCCCTGGCGGCCGGGATCGGGCTCGTGCCGGAGGACCGCAAGGGCCAGGGGCTGGTGCTGGACGCCTCCGTGGAGGAGAACCTCGGGCTGGTGACCCTGCGGTCCGCGACCCGGGCGGGGCTGGTGGACCGCAGGGCGCAGCGTGCCGCGGCCGAGCGGATGGCCGGCCGGCTGGGCGTGCGCATGGCGGGGCTCGGGCAGCGGGTGCGGACCCTGTCGGGCGGCAACCAGCAGAAGGTCGTCATCGGCAAGTGGCTGCTGGCCGACACGAAGGTGCTGATCCTGGACGAGCCCACGCGCGGTGTCGACGTCGGCGCGAAGGTCGAGATCTACCAGCTGATCAATGAGCTGACGGCTGCCGGGGCCGCCGTCCTGATGATCTCCAGCGATCTGCCCGAGGTGCTCGGCATGAGCGACCGGGTGCTGGTGATGGCCCAGGGCCGGATCGCCGGTGAACTCGCGGCCGACGAGGCCACCCAGGACGCCGTCATGGCGCTCGCCGTCTCCACCCCGACCACCGAGAAGGAGGCCACCCGTGGCCACTGACACGCTCACGAGCACGACGGGCGCGAGCGGCGCCCCGGGCGGCCTGCGCCGGCTCCTGCTCGACAACGGCGCGCTCACCGCGCTGATCGTCCTCGTCGTCGCCCTGTCGGCGCTGTCCGGCGACTTCCTGACGACGGACAACCTGCTGAACATCGGCGTCCAGGCGGCCGTGACGGCGATCCTCGCGTTCGGCGTGACGTTCGTGATCGTCTCCGCGGGCATCGACCTGTCCGTCGGCTCGGTGGCCGCGCTGTCGGCGACCGTCCTCGCCTGGAGCGCGACGCAGCACGGGACGCCGGTCGTCCTGGCGGTCGTCCTCGCCGTCGCCACCGGCGTCGCCGCCGGCCTGGTGAACGGTTTCCTCATCGCCTACGGCAAGCTGCCGCCGTTCATCGCGACGCTGGCCATGCTGTCGGTGGGCCGCGGTCTGGCCCTGGTGATCTCGCAGGGCTCCCCCATCGCCCTCCCCGGTTCCGTCTCGCGCCTCGGCGACACCCTCGGCGGCTGGCTGCCGGTTCCGGTGCTGGTCATGGCGGCGATGGGGCTGATCGCCGCGCTGGTGCTGGGGCGGACGTACATCGGGCGGTCCATGTACGCGATCGGCGGCAACGAGGAGGCCGCACGGCTGTCGGGCCTCAGGGTGAAGCGGCAGAAGCTCGTGATCTACGCCCTGTCCGGGGTGTTCGCCGCGACGGCGGGCGTCGTGCTGGCCGCGCGGCTGTCCTCCGCGCAGCCGCAGGCCGCCGACGGCTACGAGCTGGACGCGATCGCCGCGGTCGTCATCGGCGGCGCCTCGCTGGCGGGCGGCACCGGCAAGGCGTCCGGCACGCTGATCGGCGCGCTGATCCTGGCGGTGCTGCGCAACGGCCTCAACCTGCTGTCGGTGTCGGCGTTCTGGCAGCAGGTCGTGATCGGCGTCGTGATCGCGCTGGCGGTGCTGCTGGACACCGTGCGGCGCAGGGTCGGGGCGACTCCGGCCGCCGCCGGGACGGGCGGGCCGAAGGGGAGGCAGGCGGTGACGTACGCGCTCGCGGCCGTGGTCACCGCGGCGGTCGTCGGCGCGACCTCCTTCCTGCACGGCGGTTCCCCCTCCTCGGCGAAGCCGGCGATGGGCCTGTCCCTGTCGACCCTCAACAACCCCTTCTTCGTGCAGATCCGGGCCGGCGCCCAGGCCGAGGCCAAGAGGCTGGGCGTGGACCTGACCGTCACGGACGCCCAGAACGACGCCTCCCAGCAGGCCAACCAGCTGCAGAACTTCACCAGTTCGCGGCGGGGGGCGATCATCGTCAACCCGGTGGACTCGGACGCGGCGGGCAACTCCGTCAAGGCCGCCGACCGGGCGGGGATCCCGGTCGTCGCCGTCGACCGGGGTGTCGGCAAGGCGTCCGTGGACACGCTGGTGGCCTCCGACAACGTCGCGGGCGGTGAGCTGGCCGCGAAGACCCTCGCGGAGAAGCTGGGCGGCAAGGGGAAGATCGTCGTCCTGCAGGGGCAGGCGGGCACCTCGGCCGCCCGGGAGCGGGCGGCCGGCTTCGCCCGGGGCCTCAAGGCCTACCCCGGCATCCGGGTGCTGGCCGAGCAGCCCGCCGACTTCGACCGCGCCAAGGGTCTCGACGTGATGTCGAACCTGCTGCAGGCCCACCCCGGCGTGCAGGGCGTCATCGCCGCCAACGACGAGATGGCCCTCGGCGCGATCAAGGCCCTCGGCGCCAAGGCCGGCACGTCCGTGCAGGTGGTCGGCTTCGACGGCACCCCGGACGGACTGGCCGCGGTGAAGAACGGCACGCTGTACGCGTCGGTGGCCCAGCAGCCGACCCAGCTGGGCCGGATCGCCGTGGACAACGCGCTGAAGGCGGTCCGGGGCGAGAAGGTGGAGCCGACGGTGAAGGTGCCGGTGAAGGTGGTCACGAAGGACAACGTGGCCGGCTTCAGCGGCTGACACAAGGACGGCGGCGGACGGCCGTACCCGGGCGAGGCGCCGGGGCGGCCGTCCGCCCGTGGTCATCTCTCAGGGAGCCAACAGATGTACGACTACGACCTCCTGGTCGTGGGTTCGGCCAACGCCGACCTGGTGATCGACGTCGAGCGGCGGCCGGCCGCCGGCGAGACGGTGCTCGGCGGCGACCTGGCCGTCCACCCCGGCGGCAAGGGCGCCAACCAGGCGGTCGCCGCGGCCCGGCTCGGGGCCGGCACGGCCCTGCTGGCGCGGGTCGGCGACGACGGCCACGGCCGGCTGCTGCTCGACTCCCTGCGCGCGGCCGGGGTGGACACGGCGGGCGTGCTGGTGGGCGGCGCGCCGACGGGCGTCGCGCTCATCACCGTGGACCCCTCCGGCGACAACAGCATCGTGGTGTCACCGGGCGCCAACTCCCGGCTGCTGCCCGCGGACGTCCGGGCGGCCACCGGCCTCCTCCACAGGTCACGGGTGGTGTCGGCGCAGCTGGAGATCCCGCTGGAGACGGTCGTGGAGGTCGTCCGGAACCTGGCGCCCGGCAGCCGCTTCGTCCTGAACCCCTCTCCGCCGCGCCCGCTGCCGCCGGAGGTGCTGGCCGCCTGCGATCCGCTGATCGTCAACGAGCACGAGGCGCGGGTGCTGCTCGGGGGCGCCCGGGCGAGCGGGGATCCCGCCGACTGGGCGCGGCTGCTGCTGGCCGAGGGCCCGCGCTCGGTGGTGGTGACGCTGGGCGCGGAGGGCGCACTGGTGTGCGACGGCTCCGGGGTGACGCGGGTGCCGTCGGTGGCGGTGGAGGCGGTGGACACGACCGGTGCGGGCGACGCCTTCGCCGCCGCCCTGGCCTGGCGGCTGGGCGCGGGCGCCGCCCTGGCCGAGGCGGCGGCCTACGCGGCCCGGGTCGGCGCGGCGGCCGTGACCCGGCGGGGCGCGCAGGAGTCGTACCCCACGGCGGCGGAGGTCGAGGCGCTGTGAAGAAGGCGGGCATCCTCAACCGCCGTCTGTCCGGGGCCCTGGCCGAGCTGGGGCACGGCGACGGGGTGCTGGTGTGCGACGCGGGCATGCCCGTCCCGGACGGGCCGCGGCTGGTGGACCTCGCCTTCCGCGCCGGCGTCCCGTCCTTCGCGGAGGTCCTGGACGGCCTGCTGGCCGAGCTGGTGGTGGAGGGCGCCACGGCGGCCCGCGAGGTACGGGCGGCCAATCCGGCGGCGACGGTGCTGCTGGAGTCCCGCTTCCCCGGCGGGCTCACCCTCGTCCCGCACGAGCGGCTGAAGGAGCTGTCGGCGCGGGCGCGGCTGGTGGTCCGCACCGGGGAGGCACGGCCGTACGCGAACGTGCTGCTGCGGTGCGGGGTGTTCTTCTGAGGGCCTGACGTTCTCGAGGGGCTTGCCCGGTCCGTGGACCGGGCAAGCCCCTCGGCTTTTCCCTCCCCGTCAGGACTCCCGTGACCCCCCCGGGTCCCCCGTCGGTCGTCCTGATGCCATGTACGACACGCTTCGGGGCCGGACGGTTGCACGGCGTCCAGATTTTTTTCCGTGCGCTCCGACGGACCTCGGGTGACGTGTGCGCACAGGGGAAGCCGGCCTCCGCGTGGGGTGGGGGCGACGCCGTCTCCCCGCCTCGTTGTTCGAGGGGGCGAACAACCGGTGCGCGTGGCCTTAGGGTCTGCTCGGAACCAGGACCCCCGCCCGGGGGTCTACGAGGGCGTACGACGAGACGCGCGACCGGAGGACGACGAGATGACGGTGACCCTGGCGGACGTGGCGGCCCGCGCGCAGGTCTCCCCCGCGACGGTGTCGCGCGTGCTGAACGGGAACTACCCGGTCGCCGCCTCCACGCGCGAGCGGGTGCTGCGGGCCGTGGACGAGCTGGACTACGTCCTCAACGGCCCCGCCAGCGCGCTCGCCGCGGCCAGCTCCGACCTGGTCGGCATCCTCGTCAACGACATCGCCGACCCCTTCTTCGGCATCATGGCCGGCGCGATCCAGGCGGAGATAGGCGGACCGGGCGGGCGCGCCGGCGGCGAGCGCCTGGCGGTCGTGTGCAACACCGGCGGCTCCCCGGAGCGGGAACTGACCTATCTGACCCTGCTGCAGCGGCAGCGGGCCGCGGCGGTCGTGCTGACCGGCGGGGCCGTGGAGGACGCGCCGCACGCGGCGGCGGTCGCGGCGAAGCTGCGGAAGTTCGCGGACGCCGGGACCCGGGTGGTGCTGTGCGGGCGGCCGCCGGTGCCGGACACCGACGCCATCGCGCTGACCTTCGACAACCGGGGCGGCGCCCGCGCCCTGACCGGCCACCTCGTCGGCCTGGGCCACCGCCGGCTCGGCTACATCGCCGGCCCCGAGGAGCGCACGACCACCCGGCACCGCCTGGAGGGACACCGCGCGGCGCTCTCGGCGGCGGGCGTCGAGGAGGACCCCGCCTGGACGGTGCACGGCCGCTACGACCGCCGGTCCGGCTACGAGGCGACCCTGGAGCTGCTGCGCCGCGACCCCTCCCTGACGGCGATCGTCGCCGCGAACGACTCCGTCGCCCTCGGCGCCTGCGCCGCCCTGCGCGAGTCCGGCCTGCGCATCCCCGAGGACGTCTCCGTGGCGGGCTTCGACGACCTGCCGTTCAGCGCGGACGCGGTGCCTGCCCTGACGACGGTCCGGCTGCCGCTGTCGGAGGCGGGCGCGCGGGCGGGCCGCATCGCCATGGGCCGTGAAGAGCCGCCGCCCGGCGGGATCGCCTCCGTGCGGGGCGAGCTGATGGTGCGGGGCTCGACCGGAACGCCGCGCGGCTGACCGGCGGACGCGGGTCGCGGATCGCGACCGGCGCGTGGTGCCCGCGGGGCGCGGTGGTGGTGCCGGTGATGGAGTGCTGGTCGCCCAGATGGCCGGGGGGCGGCGGGGGCCGGGGACCAGGACGGGTGGCACGGGCGGCCGGGGCG